>CAYZKZ010000039.1:712-21921 GCA_964479325.1 uncultured Muribaculaceae bacterium | reverse complement strand
ATGCGCAACTTTTTCATTTATAAATATTTAGTTTTTTAATTCAACCAACGAGTAACTATAAATAAACTGACTATGAACGTGATGGCAATAAAGCGAATCGCACTGTCGCTCTCGCTTGCGTTGGCCGCTACCGTGGCTTTCGCCCAGACCGACACGACTAAGAGGAACGCGCAGTCGGCGGCCGCGGCGGCCGCGAGGCTTCTTACCCAGACCGAGGAGACCAAGGTCACCGCGCCGAAGCCGAATTACTGGACCAACTCGCTGATGACGAACCTGAACTTTGTCCAGAGTTCATTCACGAACTGGGCGAAGGGAGGTTACAACAACTACGCCCTCAGCACCTACATCGACGGCAACGCCAAGTGGAAGAAGGGCGAGATGTACTGGAACAACCGTCTCCAGCTGGACTACGGTTTCCTTTACTCGGCGGACAAACCGATCCTCCAGAAGAACAAGGACCGGATCCTGTTCGAGAGTACCTGGGGCTACAAGGCCACCAAGACCTTGAACTATTCCGCCAAGTTCACGTTCCTCAGCCAGTTCGCCAACGGCTACAATTACCCTACTCCTTCCGTGGAGGGGGACGAGGAGCCAACGAGCAAGGATTGGAGGAACGCCCGCGTGCTGAAGTCCAGCCTTTTCTCCCCTGGAACTGTCAATCTGGGTCTTGGTATTGATTGGGTGCCGAGCAAGTGGCTGACTGTCAATATGGCGCCTCTCACCGGCGGCTTCACCATCGTGATGTCCGAAAAGCTGAGGAAGAACTATGGTATGGACAGGAAGAATAAGTATGAGGACACGGCGGAGTACCCGGACGAGAAGGATGACAAGAACATCTACTACACGACAGGAAACTACTACAAGCCGGCCCGTTTCGAGTTCGGTGCCCAGCTGACCGCCGACGCGAAGCTGAAGATCAACGACAACTTCGAAGGCTCGACACACCTGCTCCTGTTCTCCAACTACCTGAAGGATCCCCAGAACATCCGTGTGAACTGGGACACCCGTATGATGTGGAAGCTCAGCAGGTTCTTCTCGCTGAACATCACGACGAACCTCATCTATGACGACACTGTCCTGATCACGGACAAGGATCACGAGGACTGCAACGGCCACAGAAGGGTTCAGTTCGCGCAGGCCCTCCAGTTCGGCTTCACCTACACGTTCGCGAGCAAGAAATAACCCGATCCGGAATCCTGGGCTATGCAGGAGCGTTTTGACAGAATCTTGAACGGACTGCTTCCCGAAGGGGAGGCGGTCCTTTTGGCTGTCAGCGGGGGCGTCGATTCTATGTGTATGGCCGACCTGTTCCTCAACTCCTCACCGGGCCGTCGTTTCTCCGTGGCTCACTGCAACTTCCATCTCCGGGGTGAGGAGAGCGACGCCGACGAGGCACTTGTCCGGAATTGGTGCGGGGAGCGAGGCATAATATTCCTGAAAAAGGACTTTGACACGCTCGGCTATGCCGCTTCGGAGGGAGTCAGCGTTGAGATGGCGGCGAGGGAACTGCGTTACGAGTGGTTCGCTGAGGTCTGCCGGGAAAGGGGATTCACCGCCCTGGCGGTGGCCCACAATGCCAACGACAATGCCGAGACGATGATTCTGAATATGTTGCGCGGGACAGGTGTCAAGGGAATGACAGGGATGAGACGCGTTTCGCCTCTGCCGGGATCGGGCGCTTCGGTCATCCGTCCGCTGCTCGGTTTCCCGAGGAAGGATATTCATCACTATGCTGTCTCTCACCGTCTCGCGTGGCGCGAGGACCGCACAAACGCGGATTCCGCCTACAAGCGCAACCTCATCCGCAACGAGATTTTCCCGCTTTTCGAGAGGCTGAACCCTTCCTTCCTTTCGACCCTGAACGAGGATATGGAGCGCTTCTCGCAGGTTCAGTCGGCGGCGGATGAATATGTCACCGCTGTCTCGGCGGAGGTCGCTCGCTTCGGGGCGGACGGACTGCCTGTCATTGACCACCGGGAACTTGTCTCAAAGAGGAATTGGGAATATGTCCTCTACCGCCTTCTTGAGCCATTCGGGTTCACTTCCTCCGTGGTGGCGGACCTTGCCACGACGCTCAGAGTCGGCGGCACCGTCAGCGGCAGGAAGTTCATTGCGAATGAATATATTGCCGTCACCTCCGCCCGTGAGATCCGGGTCGTGGCCGGTCGATCGAATGGCAGTCGCAAGGCTGGTCACTTCGACAGGCTCAGTGACCGGAACAGTAGGCTCAGTGACCGAAATGGTAGGTTTAGTGACCGAAATGGTAGGTTTAGTGACCGAAATGGTAGGTTTAGCGGCCGAAACGGTAGGCTCGGTGACGGGAACGGTAGGTTCAGTGACCGGAACAGTAGGCTCAGTGACCGAAAAGGGGCAGTTCGGTTGGTTGGTGAGCTTGTCGAACCACACCAACCGGTCGAAGCGGCATCAGTGATTGTCGAGGCTCCGGGAACATATTCATTGAAAGGAGTCAATTTCTCCGTCGCTTTGTCAGGTGATGTCTCCAATGTGAGAACTTTGCCGGGAGAGACAAAATTCGACACTTCGGAGCTTCCGTTTCCATTTGAGGTCAGGGAATGGCGCTCCGGTGATTGGATGCGTCCTCTCGGAATGAAAGGCCGCAAGAAACTGAGCGACCTTTTCGTTGACCTCAAATTCAGCGTATTGGACAAAGAAAAAGCCCTTGTCATCGCTGACAAAGGCTCACGTGTCTTAGCGTTGCTCGGCCATCGCATTGATGACTCGGTCAAGGTGACGAAGGTCACCTCCTCCGTCACAGTCTTACGCCTTATCTGATCTCGATTTCGAACGGCATTCTTGCGAAGACGAGCTCTCCCTGTCCTTTTGTCCAGGTTCTCTGCCAGTCGATCAGCCCTTTCGCCACGCCTTCCAATGGAGTACCGGCCAATGCGTTCGCCACGGCCTCTTCCGGAGCCGTTGACTTTCCGAACTGCTGCATAATCTGCTCCATCACAGTCAGAGGCCTCGGGTAGGTGGTGATTCCCCAGTTCTCGATGTCGCTGTCTCCGGCCATCGCCGCGGCGTAGGCTACCGCGTCCTCAAGCGTTCCGATCTCATCGACCAGTCCGATTTCCAAAGCGTCGCTTCCTGTCCAGACACGACCCTGCGCGATCTCATCGACCTCCTCGAATGTCTTGCCGCGTCCCTCGGCCACGATGCTCACGAAACTGTTGTAGATGTCATCGACATAGATCTGCATCCATCCGGTCTCCTCGGCGTCGAACGGCCTTGTCAGCGAAAGCATATCGGAATGCTTGTGCGAGTTGATAGGAACCATATTCACGTGTACCACATCCTTGAGAGTCTTGCTGAACTCCGGAATCGCCGAGAAGACTCCGATCGAGCCTGTGAGGGTCGTGGCGTTCGAGAAGATGTGGTCGCAGCTGTTGGAGATCCAGTAGCCGCCGGACGCCGCATAGTCTCCGTAGGACGCGATGACAGGCTTCACGGCCCTGGTGAGGTCGATCTCCTCCTTGATCTTGCTGGCGGCAAGCACTGTTCCGCCAGGTGAGTTGACTCTGAACACCACCGCCTTGACGGTCGAGTCGGCCCTGACCTTGGCGATGATTCCGGCGAAACGGTCTCCGCTGATGTTGTTCGGGTCATCCTGCTCGACGATGTTTCCGTCGGCGTAGATGATGGCGATCTTTTTCTTGGCGGACAGGTTCTGAGCCGCGTTTGCCGCCGCATAGTCGCTGAACGGGATGAACTTGACATCCTTGTAGCTGTCCTTTGAGGCCAGCCCGGCGATTTTTTCCTTATATTCCTCGACTGAGAGAACCTCGTCGGCCAGGTTGTGGCTGACCATATCCTCTGGAAGGGCGATCGAGAGATTGTCGATGAAGTAGTTGAGTGAATCGACGCTCACGCCCCTGCTTTCGGCGGTCTCGGCCGCCACCGTCTCCCACATCGAGTCGATCATCACCTGGTTCTGCTCCATATTCTCAGGACTCGGGGCATTCTTGATGTAGGTCTCGCCAGCGCTCTTGTACTTTCCGTGACGGATGAGCTGGTAACTGATTCCAAGCTTGTCCAGCAGATCCTTCAGGAACATCATCCTGCCGCTGATTCCCAGCATAAAGTTGTTGCCGCCGTGGTGGCTTGTCGTGTAGATCTTGTCGGCAACGGAGGCAAGGTAGTATGTGCCGGAGGTGAACGCCTCGCCGTAGGCCACAACGGCCTTTCCGCTCTTTCTGAAATCCGTCAGCGCCTTGCGCAGCTCCTCCATCTTGCTGAGGCTGCTCGCCACCCCGTCGGTTTTCATCAGGATGTACTGGACTCCCGGATCCTCTGCGGCCTTGTGGATGGCCGTGACAGCGTCCCGCAGCCCTACAATGGCCACGTCATTGCCTTGGATCGAGGAGAGAGGATTGTTTTCCTGTGTCTGCTCGGCGACAGTGAATTTGGACATATCCATTAGCAGCACACCTTCCTTTGGCAGGGCGGCGGAGCCTCCCCCTGAGAATGTGGTCGCCGAAGCGATCATTGAACCAAGCATCATAAAGAACATAATGAACTTGACGATGCCCCAGACGAACAGGCCGCACAGTACGGCCAGCACCCATTTGACGAATTCTTTTGTGTTCATATTGTTTGAAAACGATTTGTTTTTTCCTACGGAGAGGTTTCTCGCGAATTTAAGCATTTTCTTAATAATCAATTATTATATTTGCGTCGGTGTATGACTTTATTTTAAGGTTGTGCGTATGACGTACCCAACTTATGATGATTATGAGAAAGTTCATAGTTCCTTTTTTCTTGGTCTTGGCGTTATGCCCGGCTCTGTCCGCCCAGTCGGTGGACACGACTTCTATTTATAAGGACAGGAAGGACAGCCTCAGCGCCACCGTCTTTGTCGGCCATCAGGAGAACGCTATCTCAAGGGGCAAGACTTTGAGGACGGAACTGATCTCGTCCTCAGGCCTCCAGAAGATGGCCTGCTGCAATCTTGCGGAGAGCTTCGAGAATTCCGCCAGCGTGACGGTCGGCTATTCCGACGCTGTCACCGGCGCGCGTCAGATCCGGCTTCTCGGGCTGTCCGGAACCTACACCCAGATGCTGGACGAGAACCGTCCTGTGATGAGGGGAATCACCGCTCCCTACGGTCTGTCCTACGTTCCGGGGCCGTGGCTGGAGAGCATCCAGATAGCGAAAGGCTCTCCTTCCGTGATCAACGGTCTGGAGTCGATGACCGGCCAGATCAACCTTGAACACAAGAAACCGACAGAGGAGAAGCCGCTTTTCCTGCAAGCCTCGATGATGAGCGACACAAAGGCGGATTTCAACGCGACCTCTGCCTGGCAGGTCAGCCCGTCTGTCTATACGATTGTCCTTGGCCACGTCAGCGGCAACTTCAAGACCTACGATATGAACCACGACGGTTTTCGTGACGATCCTAAGATGTTGCAGTTCAATGTGGCCAACCGTTGGCTTTACTACACGCCGGAACTTCAGATCCGTTGGGGGGTGAAGGCGGTCAAGGATCGGCGGCAGGGTGGAATGGACGGCTATGAAAAGGATCGTGTGCGCGCGGCTCTGCCGCTGAACTACACCTCGGGCTCTCTGTTCAAAGAGCCGTGGGGGACGGACATCGACAACCGTCTGCTGAACGCCTACCTGAAGGTCGGGAAGCCTTTGCGGGAGGATGGATCCGCAAGCGTCGCCGCCATCGCGGACTGGTCCTGGCAGAAAAGCGATTCGTGGTTCGGTGCTTCATCCTATCTGGCCGAGCAACAGTCCGGCTTTGTCAACCTGCTCTACAGGAATAAGTTGAATGACTCTCACGATTTCACTGTCGGACTTTCCGGCACGTTTGACCACATTGACGAGACGGCGGCCAAGATGGACTATGCCTTCGGGAACATCTCCGGTCAGTTGATGATGGGAGAGAACATTCTTAATCCATACTCCGGTGTCGCCGACCGCTTTTTCGGCGGGGCTTACGGGGAATATACCTTCCACGCCGGGGAGATATTCACATCAATAGTCGGTGTCGCCGCGAATTGGTACAAGGGAAACGGCTTCAAGGCCGCTCCGAGGGTGACGTTGAGATATTCACCGGTCGAGTGGTTCGTCGCGAGGGCCAATGGCGGCAGGGGACTGCGGTACGCAGATCCGCTTGCCGACAACATCGGAGTGATGTCCACCCACAGCTCGTTCAACGGGAATTGTATGAACCGGCTTTTGGAGGATTCCTGGACTTATGGCGGCAACGTGACGTTCTACCTGCCGTTCGGGGCGGAGCCTTCCTCCACCTACCTCAGCCTTGACTATTTCAGGACTCAATTTGTCAGCCAGTTGATGGTTGACTATGAGGTGCCGAGCGCTTACGGAGCCGATGGGGATGCCGCCGGGCTGAGGAGCGTCTATTTCTTCGATTCGGACGGAAGACGGTCGTATGCCGACAACTGGCAGGTCGATTTCAATGTCGAGCCTTTCGACCGTTTCACTGTCTCTCTTACAGGACGTTACACCAACGCCAAGGCGGAGAATTATGTCGGGGCGCTGGTTGAGAAGCCGATGCTCAACCGTTTCAAGGGCGTGCTGAATCTCCAGTACAAGACCAATCTGAGCCGATGGATTTTCGATTTCACCGCTTCGGTGAACGGGTCGGCGAGGGTCTATGCTTTTATGAAGGATCTGAGGGACGACGACGGATCGCTTCTTTATCCTGACGGGCGTACCCCTGTCTATCCGATGCTTTATGCTCAGATCACCAGGCGTTTCCGTGGGTTCGACGCTTATGTCGGTGTCGAGAACATCACGAATTTCACTCAGAAGAAGGTTTTGGTGGGAGACCGGAACGCTGCCGGTGAGTGGACTCCCTGGACTCCCGGATTTGACGCAAGCTGCGTCTGGGGTCCGATTATGGGACGGCGCATTAATGTCGGTGTCAGGCTGACCATCTGGAGGGCGACCAGGTAAATTTTCGGCTTGCTTTCGCCGTGGTGATGAAATGCGGCGCTTTGCAAATACGAAACCGGAATTTAATCATTATCTTTGCGGTTATGAAAGGAATATTATTGATTGCGGTCGCGGCCGTGTTGTCGGCCTCGCCGTTGGCTGTGGCGCAGGAAACGCCCGTGACTCTTTCTGCGGAGGCTCCTTCCGACAGCAATGTGGTTGAGGTTGTCTTCGCCACGAATATGCGTTGCAAGAGCTGCGTGAAGAAGATCAACGAGAACATTTCCTTTATGAAAGGCGTGAAGGGACTCGTTGTCTCGCTGGAGAATCAGACGATCACCATAAAATACGACAGGCGCAAGACCGACGAGAAGGTGCTTGCCGAGGCTGTCAGGAAACTTGGCTACAAGGCCGAAAAAGTTGAGAAATAAAATTATGAGTCAGAAACCATCAATCCCGAAGGGAACGCGTGATTTCGGCCAAAGGAATATGGCCGAGCGGAATTATATCTTTGACACCATCAAGAAGGTCTTCCGGACTTTCGGCTATGCCCAGATCGAGACTCCCGCGATGGAGAATCTCTCCACCTTGCTTGGAAAATACGGCGAGGAGGGAGACAAGCTGCTGTTCCGGGTTCTGAATTCCGGCGACTGCTTCTCCAAGGTCAATTTCGAGGACTACCGCGCGGAGGACGGCGGGGTGAACAGTGTCGCCCTTTCCAAGGATGTCTGCGAGAAGGGTCTCCGCTATGATCTCACCGTGCCTTTCGCCAGGTTTGTGGTTCAGCATCAGAGCGAGATCTCCTTTCCGTTCAAACGTTTCCAGATCCAGCCGGTCTGGAGGGCGGACAGGCCTCAGAAGGGTCGTTACCGTGAGTTCTACCAGTGCGATGTGGACGTGATCGGCAGCAAGTCGCAGGTCAACGAGCTGGAACTCGTGCAGATTGTCGATAAGGTGTTCAGCCTTTTAGACGTGAATGTCCTTGTCAAGATCAACAACAGAAAGGTTCTGACAGGCTTCGCCGAGATCTGCGGATTCCCTGACAAGGTCGTTGACATCACTGTGGCGATCGACAAACTGGACAAGATCGGCCTTGAGAGCGTCGAGGAGGAGATGCGTGAGAAAGGACTGACAGACGGGGCGATCGCCGTGATCGAGCAGATTCTCAAACTGTCCGGCTCCACGTCCGAGAAACTGGCCTCGATGCGCTCTTTGATGAATGGCGGCTCGGCTTCCGGCATCGTCTCGGAGACCGGTCTCAAGGGACTTGACGAGCTTGAGGAGCTGTTCGGTCTTATTGACGCGGCCGGTGTGAAATGTCCGGTTGAGATCGACCTTTCCCTCGCCAGAGGACTCAATTACTACACAGGCGCGATCTTCGAGGTCAAGGCTCTCGACTACCAGATAGGCAGCATCTGCGGCGGCGGACGCTACGACAACCTTACGGGAATATTCGGTCTTCCGGATATGTCCGGGGTTGGGATCAGCTTCGGCGCCGACAGAATCTACGATGTCCTCAAGGGTTTGGACAAGTTCCCTGACTCTCTCGCCTCAAGCACGACGCTTTTGTTCGCCTGTATGGGTGACGCGGAGCTTCGCTACCTCCTTCCTGTGGCCGCTGCCCTGCGTTCGGAAGGGGTCTCCGTTGAGGTCTATCCTGAGGCGTCCAAACTGAAGAAGCAGTTCGACTATGCCCAGAAGAAGTCCATCCCGTTCCTTTCCATCAATGGCGGCAACGAGGTCGAGGCCGGCACAGTCCAGATCAAGAACCTCACCACCGGAGAGCAGAATACCTTCGCCAAGACCGACATCGCCGGGATGAAGGAGTTTATGAATATCCGGGAGTGTTAGCGCTTCTGAATATTCACTAAAAATTTCGCTAAAATTTTAGAAGAAATTTTTGCATATTCAAAAAAACTCCTTACCTTTGTAGTCCAACATCGCGGGGTAGAGCAGTTGGTAGCTCGTCGGGCTCATAACCCGGAGGCCAGAGGTTCGAGTCCTCTCCCCGCTACGAATTTGCCGTAAGTTCTTGATTCCAAGGATTTGCGGCAAAATTGTCTATAGGCGCTGCGCTGGATTTGCGACGGTGTCTGGTCGCTGAGCCTGTCGAAGCGCCAATTCCAGTCAAAATTGGTCGCTGAGCTTGTCGAAGCGCCATTCTGGATCAGGCTCACCGGAAGATTCGGGGGGCGATATATAGATTGAGATAGAATATTCCAAAACAACTTCTTGAAGCCTGAGTGGATGGTTTGTCCACGTTTGGCAGGTGCAGTGGGTTGAATGACAGAATTTTAGGACGGGCGGTTGTCTATGCCTCGCTCATTGCGGTTCGGGCGGAGGGTTGTATATTCGCGGAAACAAAAGTCAAAATTAAAGGAAAGTGAATATGAACGATCTGATTGCCTGCTGCGGCCTTGACTGCGGAAACTGTGACGCTCGTAGGGCTACTGTCAATAATGATGACAATCTCAGGGCCGAGACGGCCAGGAAATGGGCGGAAGCCAACAACGCTCCCATCCGTCCGGAACACATTAATTGTATGGGATGCCGGACGGAAGGTGCAAAATACATTTTCTGTGACAGGATGTGTCCGATCCGCAAGTGCGCGCGGGAGAAGGGGTATGATACTTGCGGGGACTGCGCTGACATTGACAGTTGCGGAATTGTGGGGAATTTGTTCAGGAATGTGCCTGATGCGAGGGATAATCTTAGATGAACACAGGAATCTATCGAACAATATGACGTTTTTTCAAATAATTAGCCTTGCGCTGATGGCGGCTTTCTATGGAGTGTATCTTACAAAGCAGCTTTGCCAAAGGAGGCAGGGAATACGTACCAATCAGATGGGGCGTGGGGATAAGCCGGCAGGTACATTGGCTGTCGAGCGCGCGTTGTCAGTCTGCTCGCTTCTTATTGTGGCTGTGGAACTTTGGAGTGTCTGGCGGGGATATTCATTCCTCCCGGTGTGGTGTCGCTGGACAGGGCTTGCGTTGACAGCGGCCGGAGTGGTCTTCTTCACTGCGGCGGTGCTGCGGATGCGTGATAGTTGGAGGGCGGGAATATCCTCGGGCGAGAAGACTGAGCTTGTGACAGGAGGGATCTATTCCATAAGCCGAAATCCGGCGTTCGTGGGCTTTGACCTGACCTACATAGGCCTTTTCCTATGCTTCGCCAACTGGCTGAACCTTGTGGTGACAGTCTGTGCCGTGGCGGTGTTCCATCTTCAGATCCTCCAGGAGGAACGATATCTGCTTTCCAGACAAGACATTGACTATGCCGGCTACTATCACAGGGTCAGGAGATATTTATAGTTGTGTTGTGTGTTTTTTTGCAGATGAGTAAAAAAAAGTTACTTTTGTGAAAACTATTGTGACGGAGAGATCTGTCTGCATAAGAGAAACGGTAGTGTATTTTAAGGCTTTACAGAAATTTATCCTTGCCTCCGCATTTGTGGGATTGTGCGGTTGTGACGCTGTGGAACACTTTGATCCGGCCCGTGGTGATGCTCCGGTTGATGTTGTCCTTTCTGTCGGAGAGGGTCAAAGGACCAGGACGGCGTACGACAATGAGGCCGGGCGTTTTGTCTGGAACGCCGGTGACAGGATAGCGGTCTGGGCCAAGGCTCAGGATGGAACATTCGCATTGAACGGGCAGACTTTCAATTTGTTGGCCGCAGGGATCAACGGCTCGGACGCTTACTTCACGGCGACTCTTGATAATCCGATGGACGAGGGAACATATTCCTATTATATGGCTTATCCGGTTCCGGACTCGTTCGAGGGTACGGCCGCGAGGTTCACTGTCCCGGCCGAGCAGGATGGTCTGGCGTCGGACGGGATTGACATCATTGTGGCGGAGCCGGTCTCGGGTTCCGCTCTCGCCCCGTTGGCGGACGCCGTTCCCGTCGATCCGGACAATGTGTTGAATGTCAAGATGAAGCATCTGCTGCACTTTCTGAAGTTCTATATCCCGGAAGGAAAGAATATCTTGGGAGAGCCTGTGACCAGAATCGAGTTCACAATGCCGCAGGCCGTGGCCGGAAATCTTTCCGTTGATGTGGCGGACGCGTCCACGGCAGCGTTGAGTGGAGGAGTCAAAGGAATGACTCTAAAACTCGGGACTCCGCTTGATGAGAGCGGTGTCGCTGTGGCGGGAATATTCCCCCCTGCGTCGGAATATTCTTCCGAAGACAGGATGGCTGTGACGATATATTCAGAGAACAAATGGTCATCCTTGACACCGGTCTCCTTAGAGGGAAGGTCTTTCGCCGCCGGGCATCTGACTCCGGTCCCGCTGAGGCCTTCGGTGGCCAGGCCGCTTCTGAGGTTCGCTCTTGCGTCCAACAATCTTGGGGAGGACCTCCAGAGCATCAGAATGTCCCTTCCTGAAGGAGAGACCTGGCCGGGAACTGATTCGAATGTCCTTGATTTCGCGGGGGAGAGCGACGGGCTGATAAAGGTCGGAGAGACTTTCATCTATAAAGTCGAGGATGAGGACGCTTTCAAGAGTCTGTCATCCAAGACATTGACTGTGACTTATGAGTCGGAGAGCGCTGTCGTGACTGGAAGTGCCGCGATTGGAGACCTTTCGGCCGGAACAAACACCTTATGCTCCCTGAACTGTCCTTATCTTTTCTTCGAGGATTTCAGCGGGGTTGAGGACCTCAGCTCCTACGATGAATGGTCAATGGCGAATGCTGGGTCGAGAAAGGCCAAGTCTTTCCTGAACGGGTGGAGTGCGGCGAGATTCGGCGCTAAGGCCGGGACTTCGTTGAGGTTGGCCTGCCGCAGAGAGACTTCCGTGGATTACTCAGCAAGGGCGGATTCCCCTTTCCTTTCCGGTCTGAAAGATGGCGTCACGGTCAATCTGGAGGTTCAGTTCGACTATTCGATGGACAGAACAGGCTATGCCACTCCTGGATTCAAGGTCCCGGAGATAGGCCAGACCGTGTACATAGGCCACATAACTACTTCGGAGAGTCTTGAGAGCGGAGACGGCACGGGGGATTTCCCGTCAAGTTTCACCGTGAATGAGACCGGTGGCTCTTACACTGACATAGGCCACAGCTACAGCGCGGTGCTGACAAAGGTCAATTCTCCTCTGCGTCTGAGTTGGCGTACGGTTCCGGAACATAAGGCCGGCACTTCGAACAACACCTGCTGGCTTTACATCGACAACATAAAAGTGAAAATCAAAAAGTAGAAATAGTATGAGAATCAGAAATTTCATTCTTGGAGTGTTGGCGCTGGCGGCCTTGCCGGTGTCTTGCTCCAGGGAAAAAGGAGAGAGTCTTGACGGTTACGTCTCGTTCTCTTTGGAGACCGACGGACAGGTGACGGAGAGCACGAGGAGCAATGTGTCGGACTATGCCGCTCTTCCTCAGGCCGGAAAGTTCACGATCGTCCTCGCGAATTCCAACGGAGACGAGGTCTATAACGGTCTTCTTGACGGCTATTCCTCATCCTTGGCGCTCAAGGCCGGGAACTATTCCGTGAAGGCTGTCTATGGCTCCGTGTCGGACGAGGGCTTCGATAAGCCTTGCTTCTCCGGCTCCAAATCCTTCTCTGTGACCGGTGGAGGCACGACGACGGTGTCCATTCCTGTCTCGCTGGCCAACTCTATCGTGAAGGTGGAATGCGGCGAGACCTTCAAATCCTACTACACGGCCTACTCGTTCACTGTCAAGACCGGGGCCGGCACAACCATCGATTTCCCTAAGGGGGAGACAAGGGCTGCTTTCGTTGACGCCTACGCGATCACCGTGTCAGGCACACTCACAAACCAGGGAGGCAAGACCCAGAGCTTCTCAAAGGAGTACAAGTCGCTCTCTCCGAAAACCTGCTACACCCTGAGGTTCGACGTGTCGAACGTGGGCGGTGGATCGGTCAGCGTCTCTTTTGACGAATCTGTCGAGGATGTGGAACTGACGGATGTGGATCTTAATGACTAAGAATATGAAAAAGATCGCTTACATACTTTTGGCCGCCGTCATTGTTCTGGCGGTGTCCTGCAAGAAGGACAATTTCAATTACGGAGGCGGCGACAAGACCGGAATCCTGTCTTTTGACGGCCTCTCTATCGAGGTGTCTGACGAACTTAACAAGGTGACAAGCAGAGCGGAAACCGCCGACGGAGACTATACCCTCTTCCTTTACGACAATTCAGGCTCGATGGTCTGGCAGAAGACCTATCAGGCTGTCCTTGCGGGCGGAGAGATCTCGCTTCCGGCCGGGAATTACAGCCTTGAGGCCCGCTCCTCCAGTTCGGATGTGCCTATGGCGAAGTTCACCGCACCTGTCTATGGCGCGGTCAAGGACTTTGTCATCAAGGCCGGAGTCACCACGACGCTTGGCTCGATCACCTGCAAGCTTCTTCAGGCTGTGGTGACCGTCGGCTACAACGACGATTTTCTGAAGTCAGTCACTGGAGAAGGTGTGGCCACTGTGGAATTGGCTGCCGGATACCCTTTGGAGTACAAGCTTGAATATTCCGGAGGAACTCCTACCTACGACCGCCGCCAGGGGTATTTCGCCGTCAATGGCGACAACTCCACCATCACATTGGTGTTCAAAGGTTCGGTTGAGGGCAAGGTGCAGAGAATGCGCGCCACCATCACGGGCGTGAAGGCCCAGGACTGGCACGTGGTCACGATTCTCAAGAAGGTGGACGCGTCGGGAAACGCCTCTTTCTCGGTCGATATCGACGGTCTGGTCGAGGATGCAGAGCTTGACAATGATCTTACGGCCAATGAGGATGGTGACGGCTATGACCCTGAGGCTCCTGCCGGAGACGGCGGAATCGAATTGGTCAGCACAAGTTCCTACGACATCACTGATGTGATCACCGTGCCTTCGACCGGATCGTTCCCGTTGACTATGACGGCCAAGATTCCTAACGGAGCCCGTAAGTTCACCGTTGACATCGCCTCCACGAACGCGGATTTCATCAATTCCGTGAACACCGTGGGCGGAACCACCCTCGATCTTATCAATCCGTCCGACGCGGCGTTGGGCGTGTTTGACATCGTGCCGTTCCCTCACGGATCGGATCTCTCCGGCAAGACCGAGATCGACTTCGATCTCTCCGGCGCCCAGACACCGCTTCTGGCCTTCGCCGGCACGCACACGTTCACGATGAACGTGATTGACAACAAGGGCTGCCGCAAGAGCATTCCTATCAAACTTCAGGTACATTAGGAGGTATGAGTATGAGAATCAACAGCAAGATCATAGCTTTGGCTCTGACTGCCGCCGCTGCGGGAGCCTGCGCCAACTACGAAGAGGCTCCTTCCGGAAAGGGAGCGTTCAGCCTTGACGTAAGGATGGGGGAGACTGTCTCCAGGGCCGCCGTGAGTGATGAGGAACTTCTTGCTTCGGCGAAAGTCAGCATCTATAAGGGCGATTACTCCGGCAAGGTCCGCGGGTACGTCTATTCGCAGATGCCTGAGGCCATCCTTCTTCCTGCGGATGACTACCGTGTCGATGTCGTGGCCGGTGAGTTAGCCAAGGAAAATCCTGCTCTCGCCTCCTGGGACAGCAAAAGTTACAAAGGTTCATCCGATTTCACGGTCAAGGCCGGAGGAACAAGCGGAGTGACCGTCACGGCGAAAATTTGTGACGCCATCTCCAACATTACCTTCGACCAGACGGTTGCGGAGACTTTTGAGGACGGCTATTCCTGCTCCATCGGGCTTGGTGATGCCGCCGATAAGCTTGAATATGGTGCGGCGCAGAGCGGCAAGGACGGCTTTTTCATCGTCTCCGGTTTTGAGCCGTCGCTTTACTGGACGTTCTCCGGAACCCTCAGGAAGGACGGGACTACTTTCACCAAATCAGGTGAGATTCAGTCCGTTGAGGGCGGCAAGAGGTACAGGCTCAATCTCAGATACACTGAAAAGAATGGTGTTTTAGCCTTCGACCTGCTTGTGGATGACTCCACGAACAACATCTACGACAACATCATCTTCGAAGGCTCTTCGACAGGAATCACCCAGTCGCCGAAGTACGAGATCTGGGCGGGGCATTTCACGGCTCACGCTGATGTCGATGAGGCTCAGTACGACAAGGACAAGGTCTTCTTCGAGATCCGTGAGAAAGGGACCCAGGACTGGAGGCGCGTGACAGCGGTACGGGATTCCGAAGGGACTTTCAGCGCGGAGATCGGGGAACTTTCCCCTTCCACCACCTACGAGTACAGGCTTGCGCTTACATCCCTTGAGTCCGGCGAGGAGGAACTTCTTTCGGCTCAGGAAGACATCACCACCGACAAGGCCGTGTCCGTGCCAAACGGAGGATTCGAGACGACCTCGAACGCGGAAAGCTCCAAGTACAAGTCTTTCTTTGACCCGAATTCGAGTGATCCTGTGCTGAAGACCCAGTGGTGGGGCAACGGCAATGACGGAGCCACCACTGTCGGCTCAAGCTCGGTGATCTGTTATCCTGACGAATCCGACTTCAAGGAGGGAAAGCAGTCAGTCTGCCTTCAGTCCCGCTACATCGTCGTGAAGTTTGCCGCGGGCAACCTCTTCAGCGGCCATTTCGGTGACCTTATCGGCACCACGGGCGGCACCGTCTATTTCGGCAGGCCGTTCACCGCGCGTCCGACCGGGCTTCGCTTCTGGATGAAATATTCCGGAGGTGTCATCAACCGCGAGTCAAGCAATGTCCCTTCTGAGGGAAAGAAGGGCAACTATGACAAGGCTTCCATCAGGATCGCCCTGGGAACGTGGGATTTCAAGAAATATGGCGGGGATTCTGAGAGTCCTGTTATGTTCGACACCACGGACCCGACCACTTTCGTGGATTTCAGTACTGACGCCTCCACGATAGCCTTCGGCGAGAAGATCGTGTCGTCCGACTCGACCAACCCGGCAACTGACTGGATCCAGGTGACCATACCGCTGAAATACAGCAGCCTGACCACCTATCCAACCCACATCATCATCAGCTGCGCCGCCAGTATGTACGGAGACTACTTCTCCGGCTATGACAACAGCAAACTCTGGCTGGACGGAATGGAACTTCTCTACGAATAATGGCACGGCTACTGTTCAGATCGCTTACCGTACTGCTTCTGCTCTTTTCCGCTTTTGCGGCTGAAGGGCAGAGGCTTGACAGGGGCATTGACCTTTCCTCGCAGCCTTGCGTCATCAGGAAAGGCACGTGGATGGTCGGCGGCGGAGCGAGCTATATGCTGCACAGCAACGACAATTCCCGCTTTTTAGTGGTCAACGGAATTAAATCCACCGGCTACACCCTGTCTGTCAGCCCGGCGTTCTGCTATATGTTCAAGGACAATGTTGGCGTTGGAGTCAGGGTCGGCTACAAAAGGAATATGTTTCAGCTTGACTCCGCCAAGATGAATTTCGAGGACATCGATCTGGAGATGTCCGACTTCCACAAGATCAGCCACGCCTTCGAGATCCAGGGAATCGGACGTTACTATATTCCTGTAGGGTCGTTGAAGCGTCTTGGATTGTTCAACGAGTTGCAGCTGGCATATTCCTACGGCCAGGGAAAGGTTCTCGACGGCCACGGCGGCAAGGTGAACGCCTCGTACGAGACTTCCAGCTCACTGGGGATCAACGTCTGCCCCGGCTTTATGGCTTTCGTGACCGACAGACTTGCCATCGACGTGAGTGTGAATATGTTAGGCCTTCATTTTAACTGGACTGACCAGATTCACAATCAGGTGGACGAAGGCGAAAGAAGCTCTACTCTCATTAACTTCAAGGTGAACCTGCTTGCTGTGGGATTCAGCCTTTACTATTATTTGTAAGCCGGTGAAAAAGATAGTGTTGATACTTTCCGTCCTGTTTTCCGCCCTCAGTCTGGAGGCGGCGGACAAGGACAGCCTTTCCGTGGCGGAGAGGCGCGGCCCCGACAAGCTGTTTATGCCGAAAGGTGATTTCTCCGCAGGCGCTCAGTTTTTCTATGCCGACCTGTCAAGTACTGACAGTGAATATCTTATGCTGCTTCAGAATTTCAACGCCGATGGCTCGATGCTGACGCTGTCGCCCTTTTTTGACTACACCTACAAGGACAACAGGTCTGTGGGTCTGAGGGCGAAATATTCCTCCGCTCAAGGCGGGATCTCAAACGCTGACCTCTCGATGCTGAGCGATGATCTGGCCGTCTCCATCAGTGACATACGCGCGGATTCGCACACGGTTCAGGCGGAGGTCTATCACAGGGCTTACGCCGCGTTGGACAAGCGTGGAAGGTTCGGGGTGTTCACGGATCTGTCGTTAGGATATTCCTACACCAGGACTTCCTTTTCCTACAACGAGGAGAGTCTTGACAGCTATTCTGCCGCTAACAGGTTGAAGGTCGCCGTGCATCCGGGCCTGATGATCTTCGTGACGAACAGTGTCAGCACCCACGTGGCCATAGGCATCGGAGGTGCGACCTACAATCACATCGACTACTACAAGAACGGGGAGATTGTGGGGACTCGTGATTTTTCCAAGGTCCGGTTTATGCTTGATGTGCTTGACATCTCTTTCGGTTTAAGTTTTCACATTTAAGGACAATGAACAAGCTGCTCTCAATATTCTTCTCCACCTTATGCGTCTCTGCGGCGTCCTGCATAAGGAATGACATTCCATACCCTATGATAGACACCGCCATTGTCAGTCTTGAGGCCGACGGAACAGAATCTGTCAGCGTCAACGGCGAAAGACGCGAGGTCGTTCTGACAATGACGGAGACGGCGGATCTGACCGCTGTCAACATCCGTGATGTCGCGTTCAATGACGAGGCTGTGACTCCGTCCGAGCCTGTCGTGGGGGAAAAGAATCTGGCAAAGCCGTTGTCCGTGACATTGAGCGCCTATCAGGAGTCGTGCCTGTGGACAATCAAGGCCGAGCAGCGGATCGAACGCTTCTTCTCTGTCTCCGGCCAGGTCGGTGACGCTGTCATCGACGCGGCGAACAGGCGCGTGGTGGCCAGTGTTCCGGCCGGAACCGACCTTGGCGACCTGAATGTCTCCTCACTGAAACTCGGTCCGGAGGGACAGACTGAATATTCCCCCGAAGTCTCCACGCTCAGGAACTTTGAGGAGCCGGTCGAATTGAAAGTCTCGTATAGGGGAAACTCGGAACTGTGGACGTTGTATGTTGATGAGGTTGAGGAACTTGTGTCCATCTCCAAACCGGATGTCTGGACGAGGGTGGCCTGGCTTAAGGCCAGCGGCATCGAGGGACGCTCAAACGGTTTCCGGATCAGGAAATCCGGGCAAACCGAGTGGAAGGAGGTCGCCGGTGTCTCCTCCGACGGAGGCGCGTTCAGCGCTGCCGCGGACGGCCTGGAGCCTTTGACTGAATATGAATGTGTCGCCTACAGCGGAAATGACGTCTCCGAGTCGGTGACATTCAAGACAGAGGACGAGATTCAGCTTCCTAATTCCGGTTTCGAGACATTCTCGAACGCCGAGTCTAACAAGTATCTCTCATTCTACGACCCATCGTCCTCCGACAAGGCGCTCAAGACGAAATGGTGGGGGAGCGGCAACAAGGGTTCGACAACCGTCGGATCCAGCTACGCCATCACCAAAGTGGATGACACCGAGAAGGTTGAGGGGAAATATTCATTGAAGATGGAGTCGCAGTACGTCGTCATCAAGTTCGCCGCCGGTAACATATTCTCCGGCGAGTATGGCGGCAATGTCGGTGTGGCCGGTGGTAAGATCCGCATAGGAAGGCCGTTCACGCTGCGTCCGAGGAAACTCGTTCTCTGGTTGAAGTACAAGAGCGGAAAGATCCAGCAGAAGACGCTTGGGGACTATCCCGCCGACGACGTGGTCAAGGTCGGGGACAATGACCGCGGCATCGTCTGGGTGGCCTTGGGCGACTGGGACTTCCGTAAATACGGCGGAACCCAGGACAGCCCGGTCGAGATCAACACCACCGACAAGTCAACATTCTTTAACCCGTCCGGAGAGAATGTCATCGCCTACGGCAAGTATGTCGTCGGCCGTGACCAGGAATGGACCAAGGTCGAGATTCCTCTTGAATATGTCTCCACGTCACGCAGGCCTACGCACATAATAGTCTCCTGCGCCGCAAGTATGCTCGGAGACTATTTCACCGGCAGCCCTGACTCGATACTCTGGATCGATGACCTTAGACTGGAATATTGACGGACTGGGATTTGGTTATTCTATTCTGTCCTTGACGTTGTACTTGTTTCTCTCGGATGAGTTTCGCGAGATCATCTCGCAGATAAATCCGGCGAGGAACAGCATAACTCCGAGAACCACGGCCAGAATGGCCAGATAGAACAGAGGCTGGTCGGTGACCGCCCTGAAATGTACGCCCTGCGCCTGGTGGACGAGTTTGGCCACGATCACCCAGACCGTCATCACAAAGCCGACCAGGAACATCAGCAGGCCGGTGAATCCGAAGAAGTGCATCGGTTTCTTTCCGAAGGTGCTGAGGAACCAAAGGGACAGAAGGTCAAGAAAACCGTTCACGAACCGCTCAAGCCCGAATTTGCTTTTGCCGTATTTCCTCTTCTGGTGGTGGACCGGTTTCTCCGTGATTTTGGTGAAGCCGGCGTTCTTGGCCAGGTACGGGATGTACCTGTGCATCTCACCATAGACCTCCACGTTCTTGACCACCTCGTTCTTGTAGGCTTTCAGGCCGCAGTTCATATCGTGCAGCTTTATTCCTGTGATCCAGCGGGCGGTGGCGTTGTAAAGTTTCGAAGGCAGGTTCTTCGTCAGCTTGTTGTCCTGACGGTGCTGTTTCCATCCGGAGACGATGTCGTAGCCTTCATCGGTGACCATCCTGTACATCTCCGGTATCTCTTCCGGAGAGTCCTGAAGATCCGCGTCCATAGTGACCACCACACGGCCCTCGGCCACCGCGAAGCCCTCGTAGAGAGCGGCGGACTTACCGTAGTTGCGGCGGAAGGATATTCCTTTGATCCGTTTGTCGTCCTTCGAGAAACCGTTGATCTCGGCCCACGATCCGTCGGTGCTGCCGTCGTCGATGAAGATGACCTCGTAGCTGTAGCCGTTGGCTTCCATCACCCTTCTGATCCACGCCAAAAGCTCCGGAAGCGATTCCTCCTCGTTGAGAAGAGGGATTATTATCGATATGTCCTTTGAATATTCCATAACTCTATTTCCTCCGGCAGGCGGCCGCCTGCCGTAAAATGATTATTGAATGTTGTTGTCTTCGTTCTGTGTCCTGTCGCCGAAAGGGTCTATGGGAAAGAGCCTTTTCGCGAATGCCGTGGAGAGAATCCAGCCCCAAAGGTAGCAATACACCAAGGATGAAAAGAATGTTATGACCGGAATCTTTGACATCATTTTCTCCATCGCCGCCATCGTGTTGGAGTCCATCAGGTTCTGGTAGGTGTTCTCCACCTCCTGAATCATCTGGGTCATCGTGTCGGGGTTGATGACTAAGATCTGCACCAATGAGAAACCGGCCACGATTATTGATGAGAACAGAGCCAACTTCAGGCCGTAGTGCTGAAGCCTTGTGTAGTCTGTCTGGACAGAGTTGTGGAACCTGAGCATCAACAGGCGGAACACATAGACGCAGGCGACTATCTTGACGATCTTAAGAATATACACGAGCGCCGCTCCGCCGAATCCGTTGGCCCCGAGCAGGGTGGGGAGTGATGTGAGGTATTCTGCGGCTATGGTCGCCAGTGCCATCACGAGGCCCGCCGCCGCGGCGCTGTTCCAGGAAACGCTGGAAGAGAACTCTTTCTTCATCTTTATAGAACATTAGTTTTATGCAAAATTAGCAAAATTATTCGTATCTTTGCCCCTTGGCTAATAATATGGCTGGCCAAGTTCAAGTACTTGGTCTGTAAATACTGGTCAGACCAATTTATTTTAGTTTTTTTATGATCAACATCACATTTCCTGACGGTAGTGTCAGGGCCTTCGAGAAAGGCGTTACAGGTTATGAGATAGCCAAGAGCATCAGCCCGAGGCTTGCTGAGGAGGTTTTGGCGGTAGCTGTCAAGCCTGCGACAGACACGACTGTCGGCAAGGGCGTCACCTACGATCTCAACCGCCCTATCGAGGAAGACAGCTCGATCGTCCTTTTGAAGTGGGACGACGACGAAGGTAAAAGAGTATTCTGGCACTCCTCATCACACTTGATGGCGGAGGCCCTTGAGGACATATTCTCTGGCGTGAAGTTCGGCATCGGACCGGCCATCGAGAACGGTTTCTATTACGACGTGGATCTCCGCGGCCGCCCCATCACCGACGCTGATCCCGCCAAGACCGAGCAGCGCCCGCCCCAGCGGGCCCCCGCCACG
>CAYZKZ010000039.1:0-702 GCA_964479325.1 uncultured Muribaculaceae bacterium | reverse complement strand
AGATCGAGAAGAGGATGCTTGAGCTGGCCCGCGAGAAGCAGGATTTCGTCCGTCAGGACGTGACCAAGGCCGATGCCCTGAAGCATTTCGAGGAGACCGGTGACAAGTACAAGTGCGAGCTCATCAACGAGTTGGCAGACGGCACGATCACCTACTACACCAACGGACATTTCACCGACCTTTGCCGCGGGCCGCATCTGCGCAACACCGAGGTCATCAAGGCCGTCAAGCTGACCGCCATCGCCGGGGCCTACTGGCGCGGTGACGAGAAGCGCGAGCAGCTCACCCGAATCTACGGAATCACATTCCCTAAGAAGTCCCTTCTGGACGAGTATCTTGTGCTTCTTGAGGAGGCCAAGAAGCGTGACCACCGCAAGCTCGGCAAGGAGATGGAACTCTTCACATTCTCATCCCGCGTGGGTCTCGGACTGCCTCTGTGGCTGCCGAGAGGCTCGGTGATGAGGTACGAGCTGGAGAGCTTCCTCCGCAAGAAACAGAAGGAATACGGCTACCTTCCTGTCGTGACCCCTCACATCGGAAGCAAGGACCTGTACGTGACCTCAGGCCACTACGCCAAGTATGGCAAGGACTCCTTCCAGCCTATCCACACCCCGCAGGAGGGTGAGGAATATATGCTCAAACCGATGAACTGCCCTCATCACTGCGAGATATTCCGTTCTTCACCAAGGTCTTACAAGGATC
>CAYZKZ010000038.1:0-23340 GCA_964479325.1 uncultured Muribaculaceae bacterium | reverse complement strand
CTTCGCCCCTTCCGGCAAAGCCTCGAAGTCGAGACTGATGTCGTACGGCATATTCCTTGACTGCATCAGCACCCAAGCCTGCCTTCCGACGGTGTGAAGCACTCCGACGAACGGCTTTTGGCTGCGTTCGGTAATCTCTATGATCTCACCCTCGCGGCGTCTTCCAGCGTCCTTCCGTCCGCCTCTTCCCTTGGCGTTCTCCGAAGGCTCCTTTCTCTCGCTTGTGACCGCACACCTCACAATGTCTTCGTTGAGCGCCCCGCGGGTCTTGGAGGCCTTCACGAACACATCATTGTCCGGCTCGCCCTCGATGACGACAAAGACGTAGCCGTCCCTTGTCATCTGCACCTTGCCGGTCACCTCTTCCAGCACTCTCTTGCTTTTCTGTCTGGAACCGAATTTCTTGTCGCGGCTTTTCCTGCCGCCGTTCTCGCCACCTTGGCGATTTCTTCTTTTCTGCATTTTAAACCTATTAGTGGTACAAAGGTAAGAATTTTCCCTGCAAACGGTGAGCCTTGGAAGAAGATAATGATTATCTTTGTGCGTTGAACGGCCTGATTTTTTCATATTTGCAAGAATCCGCGCCGCCGCGGAGGTCGTTTCGCGACAGAGACGGCCTCCGGTTCAAAGCGCATAAATTAAAAACACAACGATATGTCTGACATAAAGAATGACAGCAGGGTCGTGATGACCCTTGACGCAGGAGGCACGAATATGGTCTTCGGTGCGATGAAGGGCGGAGAATTCTGCTGCGAACCGATCACGCTTCCCTCAAACGCCGACAATCTGGACCGCTGCCTCGGCACAATGGTCAAAGGCTTCAACCTGATCAAGGAGGAACTCGGCGACGACAGCCCTTCGGCCATAAGTTTCTGCTTTCCTGGCCCGGCAGACTATCCTGACGGGATCATCGGAGGCTACCTTCCCAACTTTCCTTCATTCAGGGACGGAGTGGCTCTCGGACCGTTCCTTGAGGACACCTTCGGAATCCCTGTCTTCATCAACAACGACGGCGACCTCTACGCCTACGGAGAGGCTCTCGGAGGAGCGCTTCCGGAGGTCAACGAGAGGCTTGCGAAGGCCGGCAGCGCGAAGCGTTACCACAATCTGATCGGCTACACCTTCGGCACAGGACTGGGAATAGGCACGGTGATCAACGGAGCGCTGAACCGCGGCGACAACTCCTGCGTGGAGACATTCTGCCTCAAGCATCCGGATATGCCGGACATCATCGTCGAGGACGGTGCGTCGATCCGCGCCGTGAAACGGGTCTATGGCGAGCTGACCGGCAACCCTGACCACGGCCTTGAGCCTAAGGACATCGCCGAGATCTGCGAGGGTCGCAGACCGGGAGACAAGGAGGCCGCGGTCAAGGCGTTCGACAAGATGGGCGAGGTGGCCGGAGACGCGATGGCGACGGCGGTGACCCTCATTGACGGACTCATCGTGATCGGAGGCGGCGTGATGAACAACTACAAGTACCTGATGCCAGGAATATTACGCACGATGCGCGGCAAGATGCACCAGCTTACAGGCGAGGAGCTGAACCGCGTGCAGATGAAGGTCTATAACCTCGATGACCCGGAGGAGTTCGAGCAGTTCGCCCGCGGCGAGGCACGCTCATTGAAGGTCTATGGAAGCGACCGGGAAGTGGTCTATGACCCTCAGAAACGCGTCGGCGTGATGCGCTCGAAGATCGGAGCCAGCAAGGCGATCTCCCTCGGAGCCTACGCCTTCGCCCTCACAGAACTGGATAAGAAATAGTGTATTACGAACTTACTTAACGAATATGTACCCTCTTAAATTCGAACCATACCTTCGCGAGATGGTGTGGGGCGGGGAAAAGATTGCCCCGTTCAAAGGAATAAAGACCAAACAGCACAAGATCGGCGAAAGCTGGGAGATCTCTGCGGTGCCGGGGAATGTCTCCACGGTCGCCAACGGGCCTCTCGCAGGCAAAAGCCTGACGGAAGTGATGAATGAATATGGCCCCGAACTCGTCGGGAAGAAGGTCTTTGCGGCCACCGGGACGGAATTCCCGCTCCTTATCAAGTTCATCGACGCCAAGAGCGACCTCTCGATCCAGGTTCACCCTAATGACGAGCTTGCCGAAAGGACGCATCCGGGGATGAAGGGCAAGACAGAGATGTGGTACGTCGTGGGAGCGGACGAACGCGCTCACCTGCTCAGCGGACTCACCGAATGGATCACTCCCGATGAATATGAGGAACGTGTCAACGAACACACGATCACCGATGTGCTGGCAAGTTACAAGATCGCTCCGGGAGATGTGTTCTTCCTTCCGGCCGGGCGCATCCACGCCATCGGGGCCGGAGCCTTCGTGGCCGAGATCCAGCAGACTTCCGACCTGACCTACAGGATCTACGACTACGGCCGCCTCGGACTGGACGGAAAGCCGCGCGAGCTGCACATCGAGCAGGCGAAGGAGGCCATCGACTACGATGTCTATCCTGACTACAGGACTGAATATTCCCGTGTCAAGGATGAGGAGACCCTTTTGGTGAGCTGCAAGTATTTCACCACCTCGCTCTTCGACCTCGACAAGCCTTGCTCCAAGGACCTTTCCCGGCTGGATTCGTTCTTGGTTGTTATGTGTGTCGCCGGAGGCGGCTCCCTGATTGACCGTGAGAATGACGGCGAGGGACACACTGTTACCCTGCGTCAGGGCGAGACGGTGCTGATCCCGGCCACCTCCACAGGCATAGAGTTCCGTCCGGACTCGGCGATGACCTGCCTCACAAGCTGCATCGAGTAGGTGGTCGATCAGCCTTCGGTGTCATATTGACACAGGGATCAGCTCGGTCATTTATTCAATCACTTCGGTCACTTCGACACTTCGACAGGCTCAGTGACCGAAGTGACCGAAGTGACCGAAGTGATTGAAGTTTTTAGACGGCCAAAAGCGATGAAGCGGGAGGCCTGATTTTGGCAATCGGGGAAATATTGCTAACTTGCGGAAAAATAGACTGCCTTTTATGCAAAAGAAACTGATGCCGATCATCAAGACAGCCTTGTTGATTCTGCCTATGCTTCTTGGAGCGTCCTGCTCTAAAGACAACCCCGATTACGATGACGATGAGGTCATCATCGAAGGAGACTACAGAGAACCTGCGTCCATCTCGGACGGGAAGAAAATTGCTTACCCGGCCTACATCGCACCTTCTCTTTCCGAAGAGTTCTCCGCCGCTGTCAAAGACCGCGTCAAAGAGACCGCATCCTCTTTAGGGAACGCCTCTGTGGTCATCACGGACTCCAACGGCTACGCCGCATTGGACTCCATCAAGAACAGGGTGGTAATCATCTACAGACCAACCGCCACCCTGCTTGGGCAGTTGGGCCTTGAATCCGGTGACTTCCTTTGCGTGGCCATCCAGCAAGGACGAAGCGGCAACTGTGCGGTTCAGACTCCGCCCGAGGGTCTTGACGCATCTGAATGCCTCAACGGTCTTGTCGCCTGGACGAACAATGCGATTCTGAATTCGACCGGTAATTTCGACGAATCCTCGTTTCTGGAGGAGTCAAGCCTCAACACGACATTCTCAGGACATCTGAAGGAGCAGATAACCAGCGTGTTATGGTCAAAACACGATTACCTTGAGGGAAACTACTCTGTGGACGTGCAGGTCAAGGTCAACCCTCTGCACGGATTCGGGCAGAATGGCTTCGAGGCCACCGACTACTATCTGGTGACATCTTCGGTCTCGGTGGCATCAGGAAAGATGTACTCAGGGAACTTCACCAAGATGCACGGACGCGTGAAAGCCAGGATCTGCGGATTCTATCTGCGGTCTCTCAGCACGGACATCAGTATAGAGGACTCTTCCAAAAAAACTGTCGGGCGATTTGTCCAGGTCCCGACTCCAGAGAGCGTCATCGGCTCTACAACCTACACGACAGGCTGGAATTTCTCTGTCGGCGGGGGAATCACCGGAGGGACGTCTCCGATGCTTTCATTGACCACCGGATACTCGACATCATCCAGCACCTCACGAGCGATCAACGACTGCGATGTGGTGAACCGTCACAAAGGAAACACAGTAGGCTATGACTACACCATCAATGGATTGCCTCATTACAAGTCTGTTAAAATCACTGATCCACCGCTGGTCTCTACTTCCACAATCACTTTCTACAGTCAGTGGGTTTGGGCTGTTCCGACAAATGACTATGACGTGAGCACGCAATACAGAGTCAGGATAAACCTTTCAAACCTTGTTTACGGGGCATCATATTTCTATAGCACCGAAGCTGATTACCACGACCTTGAGTTCCCGATAGATGATGAGTCGGTTCTTCTGAATCTTCCGGTGCCAAACCGCAGCCCGACAGGGAAGCTTGAGCTGACGAATGATGTCGATGGCACTTTTCTGACCAATGTCAAACTCACCAACAAGACTTACCCTTGGACAGGATTCTACAATGACACCAGCATTTACGGCTATGGCAACTCTTGCTCTATGTACCTTGTGAATGGGGACTATGATCTGAAATGCGACATCAAGGACAATAGCGGATCAACACAAACCCATCAATACACTGGCACGATCAAGGTTACCACCGGAGGCACCGTCAAACTCTCGACCAGCCACGGATTTTAGACAAGCCTTGCAATGAATATGAAACCAGATGATTATGAGAAGATTTATTGACTTACTGAATATTCTTGCGCTTTGCGCAGTCTTCATCCTCGCCGCCGGATGCTCCGGCAATGCGGATCCTGATCCCGTGCCAGATCCTGACACAGACCCCATTGAAGGGCGTACCACAGACATTGACTACTGCGTCTTTTCCGAATTGGACACCGACATTCTTGAGTTGATATATTCAAGATTCACGGGGAAGCGGGTTTCCTGCGAGGAAGCGAAAGCTGTCTTCATCAGCGGCAAGGACATCTATTCCGAAGAGATCTGGAACGCCTACGAGCGCGGCGCGGCGGTGGTCGTGGTGTCACCGACCTCCGACTTGCTGTCAGCCCTTTCCCGCAAAAACATAGGATTTATGTCCGCCGAGACTGTGGCTGGCAGCCTCTTCATCGCTTTCCACAGAAGCGGCAAGGTTTTTTCTATGGACGATTTTCCGCCGCAGAACCTGAACGGGCTTGTCACGTGGGTAGGGGACTTGAATTCGGCAAACACTTCCGGAAAGGATCTGCTTCAGGCGTTCCATCTGTACTCATCTTTCGCCTACAATTTAGACAAGACGCTCGAAAGCAACAAGAAAGGGACTCTCAAACTGACTGGAAACGGAACATTTGACCAGTACTACTCCATCATCCCGCTCTATGCCTTCAGATCGGAGAAGAGCACATACGTCGGTGACTTCTATCTGGTTGACGCCACTTTTTCGGTCTCTTCAAGTGATATGTATTCCGGAGTCAAGCGAAATTACAAATGGGGGCAGAATGTCAATGATCTCGTTGGCTTTTTCCTGACCGGCTACAAAGTGGAAATCTCGCTGGAAGGCAGCAACGGAGCCACGATAACGTCCAGGTTCAATCAAGTGCCGTCACCTTCAACGACAATCAATTCAACCACCTACACTTCAGGAACGAGCTGGTCGTTCGACGCCGGCCTGTCAGGAGGCCCTTTTGATGCCGGATTATCCTTGAGCACAGGAGGTTCCTACAGCAGCACGAAGACAAGGGAGATCCGCGACCTGTCCATCATCGACAATTCAGACGCCAAAGGCAACATCAGCTACAAGCTTGAGATCAAGAACCTTCCGCAGTATAAGATAACAGTTCCTCCCGCGATTTCCCGTTCAACCTTTGATTTTCATTGCGGATGGGCGTGGAGCGTGGAGAACACAACCGAATCCGACACCACTACCCACTATAGGATGAAAGTGACCCTGAGCGAGATGAGTTACCGTGATCTGTTCAGCGGAAAAGGTCCGGTGACTGTTCAGGACTGGCCGGTTGACAAGCAGGTGTTTTACATAGACCTGCCTGTCCCGAACAGAATACCTTACGGCAAAGTGAAGTTTGTCAACAGCGAGAAAGGTAAGTTTGTGACCGAGATAGTCTTCACCGACACCAAGAATTCGGCGAAGGTCTATAGGGATCAGTCCGGCAGTGCCTATTCCTACCAGCAGAGCTACGAGGCCGGTCTCCCTGAGGGAACCTACAACGTGCGGTACAAGCTGGACGGAGTGTCCTACACAGGCAACAACATTGTCATCAACAGAGCCGAGACAAAAGAATTACAATCAGGCTACTACGTTAAATAACAATCATTTACGAATATGTCAAAATCCATTTTCTCATTATCGGCCAAAATGGCCGCCACGGCAGCTGTCATCACTCTCGTCTCCGGCGCTCTCGTCGGATGCAAAGGCGACAAGAACGAGCCGGTGATCTGCCCTACGGATAACTCAGCCAAATACATCTCCGATCCTGACAAACTTGAGATGATCCACTCTTTGAAGGACATCGACGGGATCGGTGGTCTTTACGAGCTGGACTACACCGCCGACTACAAGCTGGACAAGATCATCAATGACTACCAGTCCGTCACATTGGAGGAGGTGACCGCATTTATCGCCAAGGAACTTTTCGACAACACCGCCACAAAGGGTGCTTCGCTGAATTACGGCAGCGGATGCAGTGCGTTCGCCGCCGCGACAAAAGATGGAGACAAGCTGATGGGACGCAATTTCGATTACGCTCATCCTGACGACATCGCCGCCGTGCTTGTACGCACCGCTCCAAAAGACGGATTCAAGTCGATCTGTATGGTGGATGCCTACTGGCTGGGTTGCAAACGAGGCTTTTTCACAGACAACACGACCGACCTTTCCATTGTTATGGGCTTTCCTTACGTCCTGATGGACGGAATGAACGAGAAGGGATTCGCTATCGGTGTGCTGCATCTTGACGGAGAGGCAACGTGGCAGGATTCGGGCAAGAAGAAAGTAGCCACGACTGTCGCAATGCGCTATCTGCTTGACAATGCGGTGGATGTGGATGACGCTATCGCCAAACTTCAGGACTTTGATATGCGTTGTTCCGACCGCACGAACGGCAGCTACCACTTCTTTATGGCCGACGCTTCCGGCAAGTCCGCAACCGTTGAATATATCTACGACGGTGAGGGCAGCCTCCCGAACACCTTCGAGCCTCTGCGCGACTCAAGGTACGTGACCAATTTCTACATCTCACCGAAGATGGCCGACCATCAGTACGGCCCTAAGTCGGAACATGGCCTTGACCGCTACAACCACCTGAGGGACACGCTTGCAAAGTACAACAACGTCTTCCCTTCAGAAGCCAATGCGATGGAACTTCTCAGCGCCGCCTCGCAGAAGAAGAACCCGGAGAAACTCACGAGCAACACACAGTGGTCGATTGTCTATAACCTCACCGACCGCACCGCCAAGGTCTGCACCCTCCGCAACTACGACGAGGACAAGACTTGGTCATTCAGCGTCGTGAAGTAATAATAGATTCTGAAACAAATTAGGCCGGACACTTCGACAAGCTCAGTGACCGGCCTTTTTTACCCCTAATGCCTTGGAGTGTCCAGAAGCTTCAGGACATATTCATCAAGCTTGGAACCGGAGGAGTCGTGGGTGGTCATCAGAAAAGCCCCTGTGTAGGCGCCGCCGGAGAGCTTTAGCGGAGTCTCGGTGCTGAACGACGCGGAATAACCGGAAACTTGACCACCCCCTTTATCCTGAAGGACTCCTTTGACCGTGATCTCCGCTTCCACATTCTTACCGGAGTGCGGAAGTTCCTTGTAGGTCACCCAGTAGCTGATCTTCTCTTCGGATGATGCCTGTAGCAAAAGTGCCTTGACAGTCCATTCGTTCTCGCTGACGCATCTGACCTCAACCTTTTCGTCGAAGATCGCCTGGGAACCTGTCTCACCGAAAGGAATCCCGTTGGTAGTGAACTTGACTCCGTAACCAATCTGGTACGAGTCCTTTCCCGTCATCGTGACCGACTTCCTGACACTTGTGTATTTCTCCAACAGTTTGTTTTCGTCAGGAGCGTCAAGATATTCCTGAAACAACTTGCAGAAGTCGATGGTCTTGACAGGGTTTTCCACCGAGAGTCTGAACAGTTGGCGAGCCGTCTCCTCAAACCTCTGCTGCGCCGTCGGCCACTCGTCCTTCCTGACGCAAGAGACAGCGGCCAGCGAAATGATGAGGACAGTTATGATCTTTTCTTTCATATTCATTTGATTTTAAAATCTGTAGCCGATGCCGCCGTTGAGAAAGAGGTACGACGTTCCGCTGCCGTACTCGACGAATCCGAAGACCTTCTTCCCGAATGAGACTCCGAAAAGCGTGAACTGAAGGGACGGAAGAAGCCCGCCTCCATACACTGAGACGCCACCTCCCAATGATGAATATAGCCGCACTTTCTCCTTGTTCAGGTAGGTGAACTGGACCATCTCCGTGACACTCACGGCCGGAGAGACATCAAGATAGTCCACACGGGAATCCACACCGGTGTAAACATAGTTGTAGGCCGCGCTGTAGGTAAGTCTCGTGTTGAAAGAGAGCCATTTCTTCGCAAAGTAGTTGTAGGAGACCGTGAAACTCGGGGTGTAGCGCTCGTCCCCGTATTTCTTACCATAAAGGGATTCGAGCATTCCGTAGGGTCGGTAGTCGTCATAGCCAAGTCCCTCGAACAGCGGCCATAGGGACGGCCCGCCGATGCTGACGCTGATCTCGCGCCTCTTGAACGTCTGCTCTTTCTCCTTGGCGAGGCCGACGGGACACATCACAAGAAGGATCGCCAGAGCCGGCAGTAGTTTGTCAATGGTTTTCATACCGTGTTGGTTTTATTCGGCCGCTTCTGACTCCTGTGAGCCAGTTCTGCGTCACGTCAGTTTACTAAATCCATCTTGCGCGTAATCTTGCACGTTAATTTAGGTGGCATTTAATTTACTGTCGTCCAACAGGATAACCGCACCGACTCCCACCCTGAAGAGGCAGGAGTAGGTGTAGATAAACCCTTGAGTGTCAACTAATTCTCTGCCACGCCTAAGATCCTGATAGCGATGGCGGCACAAGCCTCGGCGTCGGCGAGGGCGTGATGATGCTTCTGTAGATCATAACCGCAGGCCGCGGCGACAGTCTGGAGCTGATGGTTCGGAAGCATATTCCCGAAATGTCGCCTGGATGCGGCGAGCGTGTCGTGGAACTCGTAGTCCGGATAGTCCATCCGGTAGGTTTGGAAGACGCTTTTAAGGCATCCCTCGTCGAAACGGCTGTTGTGCGCCACGAGCGGCAGGCCTTCGATGAGCGGTTCGATCTTTTCCCAAACCTGAGGGAAAACCGGAGCGTTGTCCGTGTCTTCAGGGCCGAGTCCGTGAACCTGCTGGCAGAACCACTTGTAATAGTCCGGCTCGGGATGTATCAGACTATAGAAGCGGTCAACGATCTCTCCGCCTCGCACAACAACAATTCCGACGGAGCAAACACTGCAAGGGCATTCGTTGGCCGTCTCAAAATCAATAGCAGCAAAATCAGTCATCGCCATTGTAGATTTGTTCCATTTCCTTTGCCTTTTTATGAATATGCTTCCGAAGGCTCTCGGGAGCAAGCACTTCCACGTCGGATCCGTGCGACAGGATCTCCTGTACGAAGTCGTAGGTCGGTGCGAGACGGTAGGTGAAGACAGAGCCGCTTTCATCCTGCATCTCCTCTTTCTGAGACCAGTGAAGAGGCAGAGTCCTGAAGTACATCACCTGATCCGGCTTGACTTTGATGCGGACATCCTCCGGCTTGTCGCCTATGATGACACCGAAATAGTTCCGGAAGAAGCCCTCGGCATCGAATGCCTCCGGAAGCTCAAACCGCTCATCCAGCGCCTCCATCTCAACGAAGCGGTCCAATGAATATATTCGAAGACCTAAATCGCTGTCGCCGAGGAGATACCACCTTTGCTTGAAATATTTGACGCAGTAGGGCCTGACCCTGAAACAACTCGGTTTGGTACTCCAAAAGTTCTGATAGTAGAGGCAGATCACCTTGAAGTCACGCATCGCACTGATCGTCTCCGTCAGAAACCTCTCGCTTGATGGGACCTTGTCGAGAAGAATCCGGTCTTTCATATCGGCGTTCTCGTGAAGCAAGTTATTGAGACTTAGCGTGTGAAGCATCCAGTTGCCTGTCTCGTCGCCAGCTATGTCAGACTGCCTGATGTGGAAGCCAAGCCCCCTGTCATTGAGAATCTCTATCCCGAATATGTCTGCGATCGCATCCTTATGGTTAAAGAAAGTCCTTTCGGACAAGGGTGAGCCTGTTTCATTCAATGGGCTGCGCCGCCAAGCGTCACTGATTTCCTTGAAGGAAATGTAGCCGCTGCGATTGATCAGATCAATCAGCCAGATGTATCTTTTGAAAAAATTCTTAGCCATTTTGAGTGGATGTTCTTTGTTCTGACATTGCAAAGATAATCTGTTTTACTGTAGAAATGTGGCAGTTTGGTCAAAAAAAAGAGGTTGAGCAAAATTTAAACTCAACCTCCTCTAATGTGGTAATTGGGGTACTTTGCCTCTTCGGTGCGATCTCCGCAGGGCTATTTTAGTCGGCTTGTTTCCAGACTGCCTGACCTACTCGCACTCGAACGGGCCATAAACAGCCTTCACATTGTACTTGTAGTCCGTCGCATCGAGAAGATAGACAGAATAAGTCTCGCCTCCAGGACTGACACGCACAACGACGTGACCGTCATACCCGGAGATTTTGGACATCATATCCGGATTGGCGGCCACCACATCCGCGGCCATATTCGTGAAGAACAGGTTCTTGTCCCCCGTGTAGGCGTTGCAGAAGGTGGCGAACTCATCCGGCCACGGCTGATGACTCCAGAAATTCTCCGAAACGATGAGCCTTGGCCTTAGGATGGCCATCATCCTTGAGGACATCGACTTCCAGCTGAAATGATGGTTGGCCTTCATTCCATCGATCGCGCGGCCTATCTGCTCGGCCACAGGGAAAGCTACCTTTGAGTTGGAGTCACCGGCATCGCCAAGCGAAAGCCAGTCGAACTTGCCATAAGAGAGCAGGAAGCCGCAGGACGCTCCGTTCTCATTAAGGTTGCCGGTCGGGTAGCAATTCTCAGCCTCGGATCCGTTCCAGGCATAGCCACCGCCGCAAAGATTCCAGACAGAGAAGGACGGGTACTTCGAAGCGTCGTTCAAAAGCGTTATCTGCCCCTTAGACCCCACTTCGAACTTCTCGGCGACGAGTCCCTTGGCGGATGTGGCGTAAGAGATGAAACTTGCGTAATTATTCACAATCGCCGGAGAATAGGTAGTGTAGTCAGGGTAAGATCTGTCAATCATCTTCTTGAACGGCACCACGGAATAGAGACCGGTTATTCCTGTAAGGGTATAATTCCCTTCGCGGGACTGAGGATAGCCGCTGATTAACGAACCCATGTGGTCATTGTGATAATGGGTCATCAGCATATAGTCGATGGACGAGCTTCCCGACGGCAGGAAATTCTTGATGTAGCGGCCGACAGTCTCGTAGGCCTTGGCCAAAGAGTTCGGCATCGGATCGACCGTGTGGATGGAGATCTCCTCACCGCCGGGCGTGGTGGAGGCGGACGTGCCTGAGGCAATCTCACCGCAGTCCACAACCATAGTTGTTCCGTCCGGCATTATGTAGAAGTAGCACTCTCCCCTTCCGGTGCAGATCGCGTGGATGTCAAGGAAGCCGGATGACCATTCAGCCAACGGCTTTCCGATTATGCCATCCTCGCCTTTCTTCTCATCATCTGGAGTGCCTCCTGACTTCGAGGACACACAACAAGCGGCCACGAAGGCGCTGATCATCAATAATAAAACTTTCTTAAGCATATTCATATTTTCAGTTATTTGTCGTTCAAAACCGGTCTGATGCAGAATCCGCTGCTGTTAGGATAGTTCTTGTTGATCACCTGAGCCTCGCCTATCTGTATGCACTTGCTGAGTCCCAGCGACATATTAAGTTGAAGGACATAGGCGAAACCAGATTGCGATGATGCCTGTGACGCCCAGTAAAGGCCCTGCAACCTCGTGTGGATGATCTGAGTGACGCTGCTGTTCGCCCTTCGGCCGGAAGTCGGGAGGAAGAGTCCGGACTGGATCTCGTCTTCGGAGATCAGGTTGTCTGAACTCAGATCGACTACCCTTTCCCCTACAGGATTAGTGAACAGGTAGCCCCAGACATTGATGACCCCGCTGTCGTCCGAAGGGTCAGGCACCACACAGTGTCCATACTTGACAGAAGCGTCCTCACACAGGGTTCTTAGCTCTTCCACTCTTGGAGTGCGGCAGTAGCCATTGGTAGCCCAGTAGGCGACATCGCCAAAGGCCGCCTGTTCAAAATCAGTCACGTCCCTCTCGCAAGCCTGATCCGAGAACATCTTCCCTGACAGGTCTGTTCCCGGAGCGGGAATCGCATAGGCCTCAGCGGCATTCGAGTACGAGTCCCCGATCCCGAACCAATTGAAATGGTCGTAGGCCGTGGAGAAGGATGCCACGTCGGTACGCTGAGGCGTGCCGTTATATGGCTTGGACTGGGCATTGAACGCCTTTCTCTGGTTGTAGTAAAGATAGTTCCACTGCTCCGGAGCGAGTTTCCATCCGTCACGGAAGCCTTTGTCTCCTCCGTCAACATCGTAGGAGAGATTTCCTAACGTCCATTTCACACCACATACCTCCACATACGGAATCTCAATGACAACAGGAGGTGCGCTCATCGTGTACGACAGTTCGCTTCTGACTCCTCTACTGAATGACAATCCAGATCTCATTGTCTGTGTGTCGATCACTTTGCCTTCTGCATCAAAAGTTGTGACTGTCAGCGAGTCATAATCGGACGATGGCACAGGAATCTCGAAAGAGGCCTTTGTCAGCGAAGATCCCAAAGTCAGGAGGACAGGGGTGTCACCCTCGGAGTCCTCGACCCCATTGACACCCAACTTACTGATTCTCTGCACAAACTCGCCCGACAGATTCTTCCCGGCTCCACCAATCTCCAAAGCGGCTGTCCCTTCTGGCAGATTGCCTACGGAGACATCCACGCAGGACGCTACCTGCTTGAACTCAATGTGCCAAGTCTCACCGATGGCGGCCACCATCGGAATGTCAACGCTGCCAGAGGTGGCCGAATATTCCGATGGGAACTTCAGAGCGACCTCGTCTCCGGCCACTCTCACCGCCATCTCCGCCGGCCAGACCGCCACGCTGCCGAGGGTAAGTCCGGACGGAATCTCTCCTGTGAACTTGGCCCTGACGGTTCCGCCCGTTCCTTCCAAGTCAAAAGTCACGAAGCTGCCGTCCGAGCAAGCGACGGCTATCCTGTCACCTTCCTCCCATCGGCCGTGTCCAACAGAAGACATTGCCATCCGGGTGTCCAGCCCCTCGATTGAGGCCACCAATGACACCTTACCGGAATGCGAGAGTTCCTCTTCGAAAGTGTCCGTATTGTTAGTATTGTCGCAAGCCGCAAGGAATGCCACAGCGGCCGCCATTATAAACAACTTCTTCATATTCATCAATATCCTGGATTTTGAACCATCTTTGAATTTGTTTCCATCTCGGTCTCAGGGATTGGCCAGACCTCATCCCTTCCGTTGGTATAGACCATCTTCAGAAGGGTTCTGAGATTGAATTTAGATCCGTCCCACGTGGTCTCGCCATCGTATTTGACAACCCAACTATCATCAATGACAGGCTTGGCATTTGAGATGTGGTTTTTCGGATTCGCCTTAGAAGAGAATCCTGGAGCATACATCACTCCACTGACAGCCTTGTCGGCTATGCCCCATCTTCTGATGTCGAACCACCTGTAGCCCTCGGCGCACAACTCGACCTTCCTCTCGTAGCGGAGAGCCTTGCGAAGCCCGGCGCGGGTGTTGTCGGAGACTTTCGGCATACTTACCCTCGCGCGAACAAGATTAATGTCATTGCTCGCCCTGCCAAGATCACCTCCGTCCATCTCGATGTTCGCCTCGGCGTCGATAAGGAGCAGTGTCGCATAGCGCATCAGGCAGCAGTCCAGATCATCCTCCATATTCTTACCTGTGATCTCGCCATTGGCATAGTACCGATGGTCAACGTATTTTCTCCAAAGGTAGCCACCAGGCCCTTTCTTGCCATTGGCGCCATACTCGCTTTTGTTTCCGTTGACATCATTGTTGTTGGTCATCTTGCCGGTGTTGTAGTCCATAACCTCAGTCTTTGTCGCGTCAAGATCGAATCCCACACCCATCACTCTGGTGTCGGAGCGCAGGCAATAAAGATCCAGACGCGGGTCCCTGTTGGCCCAAGGGTTCTTCCAATCATAAAGAGGAGACTCCAGAATTGACTTGCCGTCAGTGCATTCGAATGTGTCCATAAGACCCTGCGAAGGTCCGAAGTACGAGGCTCCATTGGCGTTTCGTGAAGAATAAGTGTAGGTCATCGCGTGGACATTGGCCGCGGCAAGCTTGTTGTACTGCGCGGCCCACATCCATTCCTTGCTGCCCTTCTCCCCGGCGAAACCGAACAGGTTCGAGGCACTCGGCTCACCGTCCTCAGCGGTAGCGTAGTACGTCACATCCAGCGGTTCCAATGAATATACTCCCTCAGACAGTTCCAAGGCGATTTTCGAGCATCTTGCCGCCTCGGCGAAGCGTCCCCAGTTCAGATTTATCTGAGCCTTCAGGGCATAAGCCGTCGCCCGGCCGATCCGGCACGTTCCCCACTGGCTGTAAGGCCACTGGACAGGAAGGTTGTCGATCAGGTCATCCGGGATGTCCGCCAGAATACGGTCTATCACCTCGCTTTTAGGTGTGCGGGCATATTCATAGTCAGTCAGTGAAAGGCAATGGTCAATGAAAGGGATGTCGCCGAAGAACTGGCAGCCCATATCATAGATGTAGGCCCTGATCAGCAGCAGTTCCGCCTTTATCCGATTGAAGTCAACAGGGTCCATCTGGCTCTCGATGTTGTCGAGGTTGTCCAGAACAAGGTGAATACGCCCCGCTATTCTGTAGATCTTTGAATATGCCGTCTTCGGCACGGAGGAGGAAGGCGTGGCCACGGATGTCAACAGGTTCTCGTAAGCGGATCCTCCCGCTCTTACCGTGCCGATGTCCGAGATCTGGTCAACCACCCTGAAAGGGAACGGGCTGTACTGCACCGCGGAATTGGCCAATCCCTTGTAGCAAGCCAGCAATCCCGAAAGAGCCTCATCCGGAGTGGAAGGATAGGTACCTGTTGACGGTCCGTTCTCATAGAACCTGTCAAGCGAACAGGACAATGCGGTAAGAATGACTAATATGTAGGATATGATCTTTTTCATCATCTCTGTGTTTTAGAATTTGATTTCAACCCCGAACGTGTAAGTGGAGACAAGCGGATAGTTGCTGCCGACATCTCCGGCGGTCGCTCCGTCCGTGCCACCCTGATAGCCCGTCTCTGGATCATAGCCCTGATAGTAGTTCGTCAGGGTGAACAGGTTTGTGGCGTTGGCGAACAGCATTATCGATGACATTCTGATCCTGTCGGTCAGTTTCTTCGGGAGACGGTAGTTGACCTGTAGGTTCTTGAGCCTAAGATAGGACGCGTCCGCCATCCAGAAGCTGGAATTCTTTTTGTTCAGGTCACTGGCGTAGCTCAGGCGCGGGAATTTTCCGTCAGGAGTCTGCTCCGTCCAACGATCAAGATGCTCTTTGCGGAATGTGCCTCCCTGCACACACGGCTGCGTGAAATAGCCTGAAAGATAGCCATCGACCTTTCCGACACCCTGAAACTGAGCCGTCAGGCCAAGCCCCTTCCACCCAAGATCGATGGTGAAGCCGTAGGTGTAGCGAGGCACCATACTTCCGATGATCTGACGATCATCGTCGGTTATCTTCCCGTCCTGATTATAATCCTCGTAGATAAGGTCTCCGGGATAGGTTGTCTGGTTGAACTGCGGGCAGTTATTGTTGACATCGTCCGCCTCTTCCTGCGTTCTGGCCATTCCTATACACTTGAGGGCGTAGAGTGAATTGATCGATGAACCTTCCTGGTTCCTGATGACTCCGGATCCTCCGGTCGTACCCTTCATATCCAGAATCTTGTTACGCACATCCGAGAGGTTGGCGTCCACCCCATAGGAGAAGTCTCCGACGCGGTCGTGATAGCCTACACCCACTTCCCAGCCTATGTTCCGTACCTTGCCGGCATTCTGGTAAGGAGCCGACAGTCCGATAGAAGACGGGATGTCAAGCCTCATCAGGATTCCGTCCGTGATCTTGTGGTACCAGTCAGCGGTGAGGGTCAGCTTGTTCCAGAAAGCAGCGTCGATTCCGAAGTCGGCCATCCGTGATGTCTCCCAGGTTATGTCCTCGTTGGCGAGGACATTAAGTCCGACCATCGGGTAGATGATGTCGTTGGCGGAAATAGAGCTTATCGTGAGTGTCTGCACTGTAGGATAGTACGAGTCGCTGATGTTCTGATTGCCAAGCTCGCCGTAGGAAGCCCTGAACTTCAGTTCGGTAAGAGTGTTCTTCACGGAGACCATAAATGGTTCCTCGGTGACACGCCACGCACCTGACACAGACGGGAATATTCCCCACCGGTTGCCTTTCGCGAATCTGGAGGATCCGTCAAAACGGATGTTTCCCTCTAAGAGATAGCGCTCCTTGAAATTGTAGTTCAGCCTTCCGAAGTACGACATAAGCGACCATCCGGCCCTTGTGCCACTATTGTTCTTGAACTCGTTGTCCGCTCCGGCGCTGATCACGTCGTACTGAGGATAGGTGAACTCCTGACGATAGGCGGAGACATTGTTGTCGTCTCTGGTGTCATATTCAGCGCCAAGCAGGAGCTTGACATTGTGCGATTTGAAGAATGTCTTATGGAAAGACGCCGTGAATATCGTGTTGCCATAGACCGTATAGTTGCGGCTCTCGGTCAGATGGTTATAGGCGTTGTTAGTGATTGACGAGACAGTTCCGTAAGGATCCGAGTGGTATTTCACGAGATCGATGAACCGGTGCGATGACGATAATGTGATCCTCGGAGCGAACGTGAAGTCGAACGTAAGCCAGTCGGTCGGCTCGTATGTAATGCCCAACGAGGCCGACATCCTCAGAGCGTCCGATGTCTGTTTACCTCCCTCACCGTTCTCGATCATCGGAAGGATGTTCACAGAGCCTCCCGTGAAAGGAGCATAGCTTCCGTCCGACCATTTCGCCAGCATTAGCGGGTCGCGGGCGTTCATAAAATTGAACACGGCGCTCTGGTAAGGGTTGATCTTGCGATGACCGTAGATGGCAGACACGTCAAGCCTCATCCGTATCTTTTCGTTGAAGTCAACATTGAGATTGTTACGGAAGTTGTATCTCTCATATTCAGAAGACTTTATAATTCCTTCCTGGCTAAGGTAGCCGAAAGAGGCCATCGTGCGGATCTTACCGGAGCTGGCACTCATCGAGATGTTGTGGTTGTGTGTAAGACCTGATCCGGTCAGAAGCAGGCTCTGCCAGTCTGTGATAGGAAATGCGTCCGGATCGAGCCAGTTGTTCATCCGGTAGTTCTTGATGTAGTCATCCGTGTAGATGGAGTCGCCGCCGTCGTGTTCGGTGGCCTCGCGGCTCAGGGTCATATACTCCTCTGCGTTGACCAGATCCGGAGTCGTCACAGACTTCTGCCAGCCGACGTAGCCTCGGTAAGTGATCCGCGACACCCCTTTCTCGGCTCTCTTGGTGGTGACAAGGATGACACCGTTGGCGGCCCTGGAGCCATAGATGGCGGATGATGCGGCATCCTTCAGGACAGAGATCTTGTCGATCAGCGCCGCATCCAATGAGTTCAGATCCCCCTGCACTCCGTCAATAAGGACAAGCGGGGAGGCGCTTGAGCCTCCAAATGTGCCGATTCCACGGATTCGCACGGTTCCTCCGTCTGATCCCGGGGCGCCACCACCAGTTGTCACAGTCACTCCGGGGGCGATTCCCTGAAGGGCGGTCGAACTCTGGACGACAGGCCTGTTGTTGAACTGCTCGAACGACACGGACGAGACAGCTCCTGTCAGGTTGACTTTCTTCTGGGTGTCGTAGCCGACGACCACGACCTCGTCCAGGAGTTCCATATCATCCTCAAGGACAACGTCAAGCGCTCCGCTCCGGCTTGGGGTGGCCTCAGTCTCTTTGTAGCCGATGCAGTTCACAACCAGAGACGAACCCTCCGGCACACTGATCGAGAAGTTGCCGTCGGCGTCAGTCGTCACGCCGTTGCTCCGGTTGCCCTTTTCCAAGACTGTGGCCCCGATCACAGCCAGGCCGTTGGCGTCCTTGACCGAGCCTTTCACGGCACGGTTGGCTTTACGCTTCGAGTCCGCCGCCTTGTGGAGAATGATGTTCTTCCCCCTCATCTCATAAGAGACATTCTGCCCAGCCAGAATCTGCCTAACGGCATCCTCGACGGCGGTGGCCTTGACGTTTATCCTGGCCTTGGTGTCAATGTCACCGGCCTCGTAAACGAACGAGTATCCGCTCCTGCTCTTCAATGTTTCCATAGCCTCCCTGACAGTCACACCCTTCAGGTTCAGGTCAACCTTCTGGGCAAGTGCCGGCCACGAAAGCGCACACAGCAGGAACAGAATCAAAGTCAATGCTTTACAATGATTCATAACATTAGTGTATTAATTGTGTTGATTTTTTCAGTAGAGGGTTATCTCGTCGCCCTCCTTCTTGTAGCGGAACTTGCCCGTGGCGCTGAGCGACCTCAGAACCTCCGTGACATCCTGCCTTGCGGAATTGAACGATCCATAGAACCTCAAATCATAAAGGGCGGCGTCGCCGATCCTGATTCTAACAGAATATGTTCTCTCAAGCCTGCGGACAATCTCAAGCAGAGGAACCTCGTCGAAAGTGAGGTTGCCGGTGATCCACTCGTCAGCGTCATAACCGGACTCGCCAAGCGTCATAATGCCAGTCACCTTATTGAACACGACTCTCTCGTCAGGAGACATAAGAAGTTCCTTCCCGGCCCGATCGCAGAGAGCGATAGATCCCTGGGTCAGAGTGACCTCCGCAAGCGTGTCCTCTGGATAGTCGCAAAAATTGAATTTGGTACCCAAAACCCGGACATTCAAGTTGGTCGAGTTTACGACAAAAGGCACGTCATCGTTGTGGCGAACCTCGAAGAAGCCCTCTCCGCAAAGAGCCACCTTCCTTTCTTTTTCACCGGCGTCAAATGAATATCTCAGGCTGGACCCGGCGTTCAGCCAGACTGTGGAACTGTCCGGCAACACCACCTTAGTCTTGGAACCGGCCGGAGCCTCGACAGTCAGCGAGTTCTCCGTCAACATATTCCTGTAGTCCTGCGCCTGCGAGGCTTGGTGCGCTATCACGACAACGGCGGCCGCCGCGGCGGCGGATGCTACCAATGTTCGCCACAACCGCCAATGTCTTATCTCTGTCGATGCGTTCGTCTTCAAGGCTCTTTCCTCGGCCACACGTCCGCGGAAGCGTTCGAAAGCCTCGTCGGCGTCGAAAGAATTGTCCTTCTCCGCCCACGCCTTCATCCTGGAGGACAGCGCGGACATATTCTCACTTGATTCAGAGACCCACTCAAAGAGCGAGGCCATCTCCTTTCCTGAAATATTCTTGTTAAGAAACCGCTCTATCAGCGTCTCAATGTCATTAGTTTCCATTAGCATCATTAGTGTTCTGAGTATATGACAGTGAAAACGCCCCAGAAGGGTAGCGGGAACCGGGATTATTTTGAGGCTATAATCATCAAAATCGCCAGAAAGTACTTTCCAAGTCCGTTTCGCAGGACTGACAAAGCGTTTTTGATATGGTACTTCACAGTGTTGACAGAAATGCCCATACTCAGGGCTATCTCCTTGTAGTTCAATCCATCGAAACGGCTCTTCACAAAGACCTCACGGCATTGGGCGGAGAGTCCCTGGAGCTCTCTCATCAGACATTTTCTCAACTCGTCCTCAAAGAGGCTGCCGTAGATGTCATCCTTTGAGATCGCATAGATTGAACCCAAAACCTGATGGTACTCCTCATCGGTCATATCGACGTATTTCCTGCGGACGGAGGAGGCAAGCCAGTTCAAGGAACGGTTGCGGACAGATGCGAACAGGTAGGACTTTAATGAAGACCGGATCTCAAGGCCGCCGCGGATCTCCCACAGATGGAAGAAGGCATCATCTACGATGTTCTCAGCCTGGAATGGATCTCTGACAAGGCCTACCGCAAATTTGCACAAAGGCTCGTACCAAGCCTGAAAGATGCGTTTGTAGGCACTTTCATCGCCTGATCTCAAGCCTGCGAGAATATCCTTTTCAGAGAAATCCGAATTCATTGGCACAATCGTAAAAGGAGGCCGACGAAGCCTCCTTTAATTTTGTAGTGGTCCCAGTAGGGCATGATCCTACGACCCCCTGATTATGAGTCAGATGCTCTAACCAACTGAGCTATGGGACCGAATCCCGGCGCAAAGGCCGGGCTTATCGCATCTGACCGGAACGGCCTCTCAGGCCGCGCGGTCATCTATCTGACTGAAACCTCAGACTTTGATCTCAACCTCGACGCCTGAAGGAAGCTCAAGCTTCATAAGAGCGTCAACGGTCTTCGCATTGCTGTCGTCGATGTCCAGAAGCCTGCTGTAGGCGTTAAGCTCAAACTGCTCGCGGGACTTCTTGTTGACGAAGGTGGAGCGGTTCACAGTGAAGATCTTCTTGTTGGTAGGGAGCGGAATTGGACCGTTCACCTTAGCTCCGGTAGCCTTCACGGTGTCCACGATCTTAGCGGCTGACTTGTCAACCAGCATATGATCGAATGATTTGAGTTTTATTCTGATTTTTTGACTCATATCAAAAATACTTAATTACATTAACACTAAAACTACTCGTCGTCGTCAGAGAGCTTGTAGCCGCTCTTCTCGATAACGTCCTTAGCCAAGTTGGCAGGAACCTCAGCATAGTGGTCGAAGGTCATCGTGCTGGTCGCGCGGCCGGATGAGAGGGTTCTGAGAACCGTCACATAACCAAACTGCTCGGCGAGCGGAACGAAAGCCCTTACGATTCTCGCGCCGTTAGCGGTGGAATCCATAGCCTGGATCTGACCGCGGCGGCGGTTGAGGTCACCCACGATGTCTCCCATATAGTCCTCAGGAGTAACAACCTCCAAAGACATAATAGGTTCGAGAAGAACAGGCTTTGCCTTCGGGCAGGCGTGGCGGAATGCCAGGCGGCCGGCCATTTCGAATGAAAGCTGGTCTGAATCGACAGGGTGGAAAGAGCCGTCAAGTACGGTAACCTTCATTGACTGAACCTCGTAACCAGCGAGAACGCCGTTGGCCATAGCGGCCTTGAAGCCTTTCTCGATGCAAGGGATGAACTCCTTAGGAATGTTACCACCCTTGACCTGATTGTCGAACTGAAGTCCGGTAACGCCTTCGTCGGCAGGTCCGATCTCAACGATGATGTCGGCGAACTTACCACGGCCACCGGTCTGCTTCTTGAAGACCTCACGATGCTGCACAGTGGCGGTGATGGCCTCCTTGTAGTTAACCTGAGGAGCGCCCTGGTTGATCTCGACGCCGAACTCACGACGGAGACGGTCAACGATGATGTCAAGGTGAAGCTCACCCATACCGCTGATGACTGTCTGGCCGGTCTCGTGGTCAGACCTTACGGTGAACGTAGGGTCCTCCTCGGCGAGCTTGCCAAGGGCGATGCCAAGCTTGTCCAGGTCACCCTGGGTCTTAGGCTCTACAGCGATACCGATAACAGGATCAGGGAACTCCATCGACTCGAGTACGATCTGATGATCCTCGCTGCAGATGGTGTCACCGGTGCGGAGATCCTTGAATCCGACAGCGGCGCAGATGTCTCCGGCCTCCACGAACTCAATAGGATTCTGGTGGTTGGAGTGCATCTGGTACAGACGGGCGATTCTCTCCTTCTTTCCTGTACGGACATTATAGACATAAGTACCGGCGTCAACACGTCCTGAATAGACTCTCATAAAGGCAAGACGGCCGACGAACGGATCCGTGGCGATCTTGAACACGAGAGCGCAGAACGGCTGGCTTGCGTCAGGGAGAAGATCCTCCTCCTCGCCTGTCTTAGGATCAGTTCCCTTCACGACTCCCTTGTCGAGAGGAGACGGAAGATAACGCATCACAGCGTCAAGAAGGAACTGAACACCCTTGTTCTTGAATGAGGAGCCGCAGCAGGCAGGAACGATCTGCATAGAAATCGTACCCTTGCGGAGAGCCGCGATGATCTCATCCTCGGTAAGGGAATCCGGATTCTCGAAGTACTTCTCCATAAGAGCCTCGTCGCACTCGGCGGCGGCCTCTACGAGCTTGTCTCTCCATTTCTCGACCTCTCCGGCCATATCCTCCGGAACGTCCTTAATCTCATAGTTTACCAACTCCTCTCCTGAATCATAATAGATTGCCTTTCTGGAGATGAGGTCAATGATGCCTTTGAACTTATCCTCTGACCCGATAGGGAGACAGATCGGAACAGCCTTGGCCCCGAGCTTGGTGTAGATTTCCTCTACGCAAGCAAGGAAGTCAGCGCCGACACGGTCCATCTTGTTCACGTACGCGATCTTTGGAACGCCGTACTTGTCAGCCTGACGCCATACAGTCTCAGACTGAGGCTGAACGCGTCCGACAGCGCAGAAAGTAGCGACGGTTCCGTCAAGCACACGAAGCGAACGCTCCACCTCAACGGTGAAGTCAACGTGACCCGGAGTGTCGATCAGGTTGATCTGATAGACGTGGCCGTTGTAGTGCCAGAACGCTGTGGTGGCGGCGGAAGTGATGGTGATACCTCTCTCCTGCTCCTGAACCATCCAGTCCATTGTGGCGGCTCCCTCGTGTACCTCACCGATCTTGTGAGTCTTTCCGGTGTAGTACAGGATACGCTCGGATGTAGTCGTCTTTCCGGCATCGATGTGAGCCATGATGCCGATGTTTCTTGTGTAAGTAAGATCTCTTTTAGCAGCCATCTGCGAATAAAATTAGAAACGGAAGTGGGCGAACGCCTTGTTGGCCTCAGCCATCTTGTGCATATCCTCTTTTCTCTTGAATGCACCACCTTCGTTGTTATAGGCGGCAACGATCTCTGCACAAAGTTTTTCTGCCATTGAGTGGCCGGAACGCTTGCGGGCGAAGTTGATCATATTCTTCATCGAGAGCGAGACTTTCCTTTCCGGACGCAACTCAGTAGGCACCTGGAAGTTGGCTCCACCTACACGACGTGACTTCACCTCGATCTGAGGGGTTACGTTTTCGAGTGCCTTCCTCCAGATATCCAGAGGAGCCTTGTCAGAATCTTTCATCTTCTCGCCTACCATGTCAATGG
>CAYZKZ010000037.1:0-23850 GCA_964479325.1 uncultured Muribaculaceae bacterium | reverse complement strand
GCTGTCCTGAGCGCGTTCATCGCCGAGATCGAGTCCAAGTTCGGCGCTCTGGCCCGTGAGGTCATCGTGCCGTTCAAGCCTGACGTGGAGATCGATGGCGTTGATTTCCGCATTCCTGTCCGCGGCGACAAGCTTTCACTTCTCGAACTAAGCGTCAAGAACGCCAAGGAGTATCTTTTCAACTCTTTGAAGCAGAGGGAACACACAGATCCCGACGAGTACCGGCGGATGGTGTTGGAGGATTTGCGCAAGGCTTTGGGAATGAAGGAACTGCCGACCCACATCGAGTGTTTCGACAACTCCAACATCCAGGGAACCAATCCGGTGGCTTCCTGCGTGGTTTTCCGTGACGGTGTTCCGTCCAAGAAGGACTACCGCAAGTTCAAGATCAAGACGGTGGTCGGGGCCAACGACTTTGCGTCGATGAAGGAGGTGGTCAACAGGAGATATTCAAGAATGCTTGAGGAGGCTCCGGACGATCTTCCGCAGTTGGTCGTGATCGACGGCGGCGAGGGTCAGCTGGAGTTCGCCCGCCAGGCACTCGCCGAGTTGGGGCTGATGGACAGGCTGATGGTCGTCGGTCTTGCCAAGAGAATGGAGCTTGTGATCCGGGTGAACGATCCCTATCCTTTGTTCCTTGACCGTAACTCGCAGGCCTTGAAGGTCTTGATGCATATCCGTGACGAGGCTCACCGCTTCGGCATCACCTTCCATCGCAGTCTCCGCAGCAAGGCTCAGATCCAGAGTGCCTTGCGTGAAATCAAAGGTGTCGGCGAGCAGACCGAGAAGCGTCTTCTGATGCACTATGGCTCGGTCGCCCGCATCGCCGCCGCCCCTCTTGAGGACCTCTCCAAACTCGTCTCTCCATCCCTCGCTAAAGAGATCCTCAAGTCCCTGAACCAGGAATAGCTCTCTAAGGTCTGTCTCTTGATTTTCATTCAGGCTATTTATTCCTCTTGTGCCGCCAGTATCTCGAATCCTCGCAATCCCAAAAGGGCAAAGACAAGATTTATGATGAAGTTAAGAATATCCTCTCAATCCTGGAGGAGTCAAACCAAAAGGAACTGGAGTCTATGCTTGATGACAGCCTTGACGGCATAATGACAAAGCTGCGCGTCGCGATGCCTGACACCACCGAGAAGGATTTCCGCTTCATCACCTTCCTGATCCTTGGCTTCGACACCAAGACCATAGCCCGTATGATGGACTACAATGTGAGTACGGTCTATACAAAGCGCTACAATCTCAAGGATCGGATCTCAAAGTTGGACGGCGATGCAAAGGAACTGTTCTCTGAATATATATCATAATTGGAGTAATCGCTTGATTATTAGTATTATATGTATTATTGTAAATTCTGTTTTGCGAATAATGTCTTGATAGTTAGGTGATTATGTGGTGCAAAGTGAAATCTTGAATTTTAATTTAGTTGTAACTAATTAGTAATTAATTGAATAAAACTTTGCTTAAGTGAAACTATTTTTTATTGGAAAGCCAATTTATCTGCCGAACTTTGTAGCCGGAAACAATGTGTAAATTCGAATTAATTTGTATTTTTGCGCTTGTAAAACGTTTGAACGGCCGGTGCGCTTAAACGTCGGAGGCTGTCAATCACAATAGATGTCACGACGGCAATTGCCTGAAAATATTCGTTATCTTTAAATCCGTGAATGAAATGAGGCGTTATATTCATTTAATGATTCTGTTGCTCGCCAGTTACGGCGCGTCCGCCCTGGCGCTTCCGAAAGACCAGGACATCCTGTCCCCATCCGTGATTCAGGTGGAGCGCGGCGCGCGCTCGATAGTCAAGGGCGCGGCGCGGGATTTTTCCAGGAACTATGCTGGCTATTACGCCTCGTTTCTGATTGTCAGGACAGTCAAGTCTGGCGGCAAGTATCGTGAGGTTCAAGGCGCGGCGGGGGTGTTCGCCTCGTTGGGCTTCAACCAGAAGACAAACACGAGACTCTACTGGGATGACAAGAATGTGATGGGACGGATTTTTGTCTGCGACACGTTTGTCAGCGAGTATCTGTTCCCGGATAGGAATGCGGCCAATCCGGTCCTGAGGGTCAACTCAAAGGATGCCCTGAGCGGTGAGGACGCGCTCAAGGTCAACTATGTCAGCGGTTTTGATGTCTCGGCCCTGGACCGTAAAAGGGCCGTCGAGATCTTCTCCCCGCTGAATCCCAAGATGATCGACAGCTACACCTACAGGAAATCCGGCGCCGCAAAGATCGGGGGAAAGGATGTCCGTGTCATCGAATTCAGCTCAAAGGCCGGGACTATTTCCCAAAAGGAACGGGTCCTGTGTTCCGGGCGGCTGTTCATAGACTCTGGCGGGCGTGTCCGGAAGATTGTGGTGGAGAATATGGACGACCGGTTCACAAGGTATGTCAGGAACTTCTCCGAGATGTCACTCGCCACGCCATATACCTACACAATAACTTATGGGGAGAAAGACGGAAGGATCTACACGTCGGGTATAAGGCAGGATCTTTCCTGGGAGAGGCCGGACACCGTCACCGGAGAGATGTACAGTGCGGAGTGGAATCCTGTCCGCAACCCGTTTAAGAACCGTGTGGAGACGAGTTTCGAGATGACGTTCTCGAACCCCAAAATGGTCAAGACCGGAGGCAAGTACGGAGGTGCGGCTCCTGCGAACCGGATTTTATGCTATAACTCCTCCCGCGACTACGGCTTTTGGAAGCGGATCCTCACCAAGGGGATTGATTTGGAGCGGTTCCTGAAAGACACGGGAGTGACGTGGGACGCCCTTTGCGGGCAGACACAGACCCGCCAGGAGAGGGAGCTTGTCACCCTATGCGGGAATGATTCGGAAGTGTCAGCAGAAAAAGAAAGATTGACCGCGCGGGCTTCCAAGGCGAGGGAAATGTTCAGGACGTTGTACAAAAAAGACTACACAGATGGTTTCTGATAGAGACAAATGCCTTATGTCTGAGGGATTGGCCCTAGTGGCTGTCTTGTTGCTCCCGCTGGCCGGACTCTTGGCGGGATGCGGGGGAAGTGACGATTCCTATAACGGACTTGAACACAAGGGCGAGGAAAACATCGTTCGCACATCCCTGGAGTTCGACACCTTGAGGCTGGACGCCCAGTACACATCCCTCTCCGGGCAGTGGCACATCAAGGACAGCCTCCTCTGTTTTGTCGATGAATATGCCGTCGGAGTCAAGGAATATGACCTTGACGGGAAATTCGCCGGGGAACACATCCGTCAGGGGAACGGCCCTGACGAGGTGGTCGCGGCCTCGTTCAGCTCCACTTTCGACAAGACGACAGGGGACCTCATAATGCAGGACTCGAATTGTTTCATACACCGGTTCTCAAAGGACTATGGTAAACTGTTCACTTTGAACCAGGCCTGGTTCACCGCGCTGAGCCAGGATTTCGGGGATAAGGGATGGTCGGATCTCTACAACAATCCCAACCCGGAGACACCGCAAATGTATGAGTATAATTATGTGTGCGACAGGATTCAGGCGATTGACTCGGAGGTGATAATGCCCGTCGTCACGGAACACGTTCGCTACAATGGCTACGACAAGAGATTCAGCAAAGGTTTCTGGACCGACTCCTACATATTCATTCGCTTCCGTCCTGAGGAGATCGGGTCGGATAAGGCGCTTTTCGGCCATTATCCGCCGGTATATCGCCGGAAAAACATCCCTGTGTTCGCCGGGTATGACTTCTATGCCGGGGAGAAGGGCCTTGCCGTCACCTTCAACGCCGATCCGAGAATATTCCTGATTGATTATGACGGCAATGTCGCCGGTTGTTTCGGGTTTCCTGAGGAGGGGATTTCCGGCAAATACCCCGAGACCACATCATTCGAGGAGTACGAGTCCAAGCACAAGAAGATGCGTAAGGAATATGGCCACTACGACAGGCTGGTCAGAAGCGGGAAACACATATTCCGCACCTGCCGCCTGGACAATTCCGCCGGGACGGTGCTTCAGATCTATGACACCGGCTATAATCTGATCGGCCGCGTCCCCGTTGACGACAGCTTTGAGGTGATCGGCGAATATGACGGCACATATTACGCCTACAGCGGCCTCGACCTTGACTCTGAACAATTTGTCCTGCTGAAATTCGGGATATGAGCATTCTTCGCGGCTGATATTATGAAATCAAATGACACAATGTTAAAAGTGCTTTTTCTGTCGATGTTACTGCTTTTTGCAGGTGGTAACTGTCTTGGGCAGGAAAAGGATTAGAAATTTGCCGTGATTCGTTTCTGTTTAATTATAAGCAACTTACGACTTCCTGCCGGGGCGAACGGAATGGCACGGATACGGAATCTATTGTCATTCATCTGATTATCGAAAACGCCTAAGGTGGATCGCACCCATTCCTGGCAATGACAGCGAAATCATCACGATTATCATAAGTTCGTTACGATAAAATGGGAATGAGGGTGATGGTTTGGCGGAGACGAGGTTTTTCGGTATATTTGGATATTCATAAATCAGGTTTAGGAATATGAGAAAATTTCTTGTGATGGCGGCGGCTTTTTTGGCGGCCGGATTGGGAGCTTGGGCTCAGGACGATGAGAACTCCGGGCTGGAATGTACGAGCATTGTGGTCGGAAGGCTGGCGAGCGCCGACGGGTCGGTGATGACCTCGCACACTTGTGACGGGACCTCGCACACTTGGGTGAACATCGTTCCGGCGAAGGACCACAAGCCCGGATCGACGACACCGATCCGCAAGAACTGGCGCAGAACGAGGTTTCCGGCTGACACCGTAGGAGTCAAGGTCGTGGGGGAGATTCCGCAGGTCGCGCATACATATTCCTACATCAACACTGGCTACCCTTCGCTGAACGAGAAGCAGGTCGGCATCGGCGAGACGACATTCACCGGCCCGGATACCCTCATCAACAGGGACGCCCCTCTTGTCATCGAGGAACTCTGCCGTCTGGCGCTGGAAAGGTGCGCCACCGCCAGGGATGCCGTCAAGCTGATGGGAACCTTGGCTGAGGAATATGGCTACGGAGATGGTGGTGAGTGCCTTACGGTCTCCGACCCGAAAGAGGTCTGGCAGTTTGAGATCGTGGGAGCGGGAAAGCACAGGATCGGCGCTGCCTGGGCGGCCCAGAGGATTCCTGACGGACACGTCGGCATCTCGGCCAACATTCCGAGGATCGGCAAGATAGACAGGACTGACACAGAGAACTTTATGGCTTCCGACAACCTTGAGCAGGTCGCCATCGACAACGGCCTTTGGGACGGGAAGGGCGACTTCGCCTTCTGGAAGGTCATCGTCTGCTCCTATGCCCAGGGCAGGAACTACCGCGAGAGGGAATTCCGTGTGTTTGATTTGTTGGCTCCGTCGCTTGGTCTGAAGTACGGGATGGACGATTTCCCGTTCTCCGTCAAGCCGGACTCGCTTGTCGATGTGAGAAAGGTTATGGCTTTGCTCAGAGACACTTACGAGGGTACTGAGTGGGATATGTGCAAGAACTGGACGATTGACGTTCCTGAGAAGGACGGTGTTCCGGCACACAAGGAGATGAGTCCTCTGGCCAATCCGTGGCTGACCACTCCGATGCGCAACACGCTCAACAGTATCGCTCCGGGAGTGATTGACTTCAGAAGGACATTGGCTGTGGCCTGGTGCTCGTACTCGACTGTGATCCAGAGCCGTGACTGGCTTCCTGACGGCATCGGGGGAGTGTGCTGGTACGCCGTCGATAATCCGGCGCAGAGTCCCCGCATCCCGATTTTCTGCGGAAGCACGAAACTGCCTGCCGCTTTCGACAAATGCGGTCAGAATGAATATTATCCTAACAGCGCGCTGTGGGAGTTCCGCCGCGCCAACAAGCTTGCGACGCTATCCTGGCAGAAGACCAAGAAAGAGTTCACTGACAATGTGTTGGAGATGGAGGCGATGACCTTCGAAGGACTGCCGAAACTTGAGGCTGAATATTCCAAGGCTTCATCCGGCAAGAGAGCCAGGTTGCTGAACGCCTACACCGCCGAGATCCACGACAAGTGCGCCGCCCGCTGGAAGGAGCTTGAAGCGAAGTACTGGTTGATGTTCGGCAGAGGATTTTAGTCTATGTGCTGGTCACTGAGCCTGTGGTTCGACAAGCTCACCAACCGTCGAAGTGACCTGGCATTCACTGATCTTGTGGTTCGACAAGCTCACCAACCATCGAAGTGATATGCCGGTCACTGAGCTTGTCGAAGTGGCCGCTCTTGATTTAGACTATCTCCTGATGGAGGTGTTTCTCTCCAATGTCACCAACCTATGCTCCACGGTGTCAAGCCGGTACATTGTCCATTCTCCGTTAAGGAACTGGGCTTGGCTGTTTTCATCGATAGTCATCCCATACACCGCTTTAATATGTAGCATCCATTTCCTGATCTCGGACTTGCTTAGTTTCCGCTCTTTGTAGTTTTTGAGATCCTCGCCTGTCAGTTCAGAGCCAAAGGCCTTTCTCTCCGCCCTCATCTCCGGCGTGTCGAATTTGTCATAAATCTCTATACGCGTGGAGTCGGTCGGGGAAGTTCCTTGTACTTTGGATTTGCAGGTGTCTTTGACAGAACATGACATCAAACTGATTGACAGGAATAATATCAGTGCTTGCTTTGGATATGATAATATTTTCATATTGTATTCTATTTATTTACGTTCAACTGGTTTTTCGTTTGTGAAATAACCCCTTAATGTGAGTTCTCTTACTTTATCTATGTCAAGCAAGGCTCCGGGGGTTAAATTGTAAATAATAAACACGAATCGTTCCCTGATGCGAATAGTTATGATTCCCCCTGTGATCTTGTCAATTATCTCACTCTTTTTAGTCCCGTTATATTCGGAAGCAAGTGCGACATCGTTATAGTAATAATAGAGATCTCCTGGATCCCAGTCCCATACACCTCCTTTGTAGACAACGCTTTCTTCAACCCATGTTATGTCATTCGTATAATATTTTTGCTCAACAACACCGTTGAATGAGATGTATATCCAAGGTAATAAGAAAGCATTAAAGGTCACTCTCATATATCTGCAATGACGATTGTGAGATGTGTATTTTGATTCTCCCGGTTTATGATATCCGTCAGTAAGCGTCATTGTCACATTGTCGGTGTCATTAAAATTATTGCCAATTATACCCTCTCCTCCATCTCCATTAATGGCTGTTATGCAGTGAATGAGTAATTCACTGTCATCTCCCTCGCCATATTCTACTGATTTTGTTGTTGGGCTTGAATTTCTCAATAGTTCTTCTAATTTATTGAAAGTATCATCTGATAGTACACAATCTTCAGTCAGGTCATAGTCAAAATTGCAATTATATAGTTGCTTAAGACTATCGATCTTTTGGGAGATTTGAGGTTCAGAGTAATAATGGTTAGAGTCAATTTGTGGAGGTGCCATCTCGCTTTTTGTGCAAGAACAAGAAGCGGCACCGATGATAGCAATGGCAATTTTTTTTAATCTTAAATTTCTAAGCATGGCTTGATTATTTGTATATTGCGAAGGTATATCTTTTTTTGCAAAAAAACAAAACGTTTTAAATAAATAGCAATGATATTTGGGATAATTGTTGGTCTTCTGATCATGTTCCTTTCCGCCGGCGTCGCCTACGCTCAGGAGGATTGTGGCTGCGACTCCGTCTGCGAGGAAGTCTCGAAGCCGAAATATGTCGCTTTGTCGTTCGATGACGGGCCGAGTCTGAAATGCACGCCGATGATGCTGGACGTGCTGGAGGAGAACGGAGTGAAGGCCTCGTTCTTCCTGATCGGCCAGAACATCAGCGAGGAGACCGCCCCGATCATCCGCCGGATGGTCCGGATGGGATGCGATGTGGAGAACCACACCTACTCTCATCCCAATCTCACGCAGATCGCTGACGCCCAGATTCTTGAGGAGGTGGCCAAGACTGATTCCCTGATTGAGCTTTACGCCGGGGCGAGACCGGAGTACCTCCGTCCTCCTTTCACGGCGCACAACGCCCACGTCGCAGAGGTTGTCGGCGGGAAGATATTCATAGCAGGTCTGAGCTGCCGCGACTGGAGAGCAGATATGCCTGTTGAGGATCGTGTGACGATGACTGTTGACCGTGTCGAGGACGGCCGCATCCTCCTTTTCCACGACACGAACGAGCGCACCGTCGAGGCGATGAAGACCATCATCCCGAAACTCAAGTCGATGGGCTACACCTTCGTCACCATCCCCGAGCTCTTTCGCCTCTCCGGCCAAACCCCCGCCTACCATTCCCCGAAGATGTACGGCCGCGCCTATTAAGAATATTCAGCGCCACGGCAAAAATTACTCAAGAACCGGCTCCGGGATGACGAGGTCGGTTTCGGAGGTGTTGGTTTCTTTCAGGAACATCACATAGTAGATGGGGAGGTAGGTGACGCCGTCCTCTTCATAGACGTGCTGCTCGTTGCTTAGGACGATGGCTTTCCGGATGTGATAGTCGGGGGTGGAAAGGAATGAGTTCAGGGCGCTGTGGATTTTGTAATCCTTGCCGGATTTCACCTCGATCGGCAGAACAGAGAGATTGTCGTAGTCGTCGATCAGGAAATCCACCTCGCCACGCTGCTTGTTGTCGTAGTAGTGAAGTGAGAATCCGTGGGCGTGAAGCTCCTGCGCCACGACGGACTCGTAGGCCGATCCGAGATTGACGCTTTGCTCGTCACCCAAGACGGCGTTGATGTTTGTCCTGTAAAGCAGGTTCGTCAGAATGCCGACATCGCTCAGGTACAGCTTAACGAGATTCTTGCTTTCGGATTCCTTCAGAGGGAATTTCGGATTGCTGATCGCCTGAACGGAGAGCGCCACACCAGAGCTGACAAGGTAGTCGAACTCATCTGAGTAGTCGCTGAACTGCTTGTGGCCGCCTGTCTGCTCGATTTTCTTTACGATGATGCGTTTCTTCTTGTTCTCCATATTCGAAGGAATCATATCGTAAATCTTTCGTATGACAAGCTTTCTTTCGTCATCGTACTGTGATGCGTCCAGCTTGTACAAAGCGTGGATGTCGCTCTGAATCTTACGGACTTGCGCTATGTTCCTGTTCTCAATGAATTTGTTGATTGCGTCCGGCATTCCTCCTACCAACAGATAAATCTTGAACTGCTGGAGCATATATTTATGAAGGGAGTCATTGAGGGACTTCCCGCCAAGGTAATATTCCCGTACTCCGTCAATCGTCTCCTGACCGCATCCCATCGCCAGGAGAAACTCCTCGAAATCCAACGGGAACATCTGCTCTATCTCTATACTTCCTATTGGAACAGAGGGAGTTTGAGCTAATGCAACGCCTAATTCAGAGCCACTTGCGATGTATCTGTACCTGGAGTCCTCGTTTAGGAATTTCAGCATAGTCATAAGATGCGGATAGCTTTGTATTTCATCCAGGAACACAAGCGTGTCATTCCGATCGCCCAATTTGTTTCCGGCGATGGCTCCCAGCTGAAGGTAGAAATCATCGGTACTGCGGACAGCGGCGAATATACCGGATCCTTCCTTGTCCTCCTTAAGGTTTATTTCCACGTAATTCCTGAAGAGTCTCTTTCCGACATACCTGATCAGGAAGGATTTGCCTATCTGCCTCGCCCCGTTGACCAGCATAATCTTGTTGGTGTTGTTCTGGAGAAAATCTTCCAGATGGGCTGCGAATTTTCTGTATAACATAGCCGTGAATTAGATTTCTTTGCGAATATACAATAAATCAATGGAATAACAAGGCTCATCGGGACTTTTTCTGGGTTTTAGAGGGTGAAAATCGGGACTTTTTCCGAGTTTTTAGGGGCTGATTTCGGGACTTTTTCCGAGATGTTGATAACTTTTCGGAGGGGGCGGCTTTGTGGGGATAGGGTTTTTCGGTATCTTTGTGGGACTGAAAAATTGACTTGAAAATTGACTTGTCGCTATGGCTTTTGTTCACCTCCACGTCCACACGCAGTACTCGATTCTCGACGGATTCTCCACGATCTCTACCTTGTTTGACAGGGCGGAGCAGATGGGGATGCCGGCTCTGGCCATCACGGATCACGGCAATATGTACGGTGTCAAGGAGTTCTTCAAATTCGCCAACAAGCACATCGACGAGGAGACCGGACATTTCAAGGTCAAGCCGATCATCGGGTGCGAGGTCTATGTGACAAGACACTATGATCCCAAGCTCAAGGACAGCGAGCACAGGTCGTACTACCATCTCATCCTTCTTGCCAAGAACTATGACGGCTACAAGAACCTGATGAAGATCGTCTCCCTCGGCCACATCGAGGGCCTTTATTACGGCAAGCCGAGGGTCTCGCACGAGATCATCGAAAAGTACCACGAGAACCTGATCTGCTGCTCCGCCTGCCTTGCCGGTGAGATCCCGAAGAACATCGTGGCCGGGAATATGGACGAGGCGAGAAAGGCAATAGAGTGGCACAGAGGCGTTTTCGGGGACGACTACTACCTGGAGGTGATGCTCCACAAGACCGAGGTCCCTGGCCTGTCGCTGGAGGTCTATGACCAGCAGAAAATAAGCAACGAAGGAATATTCCAGCTCGCCTCCGAGATGGGAGTCAAGGTGGTCGCCACGAACGATGTCCACTTCGTCAACAAGGAGGACGGCCCGGCCCACGACCACCTCATCTGCCTGAACACCGGCAAGAAGATCAATGACCAGGACCGTCTCCACTACACCCAGCAGGAGTACCTCAAGAGCGAGGAGGAGATGGCCGCCCTGTTCCCGGGGCATCCGGAGGTGCTGGAGAACACTCTTGAGATAGCCTCCAAGGTCGAGGAGTACCAGATCGACCGTGACCACGTGCTTCCTAAGTACCAGATCGACCAGGCCTTCCTTGACGACCTGGACTCGTACCTGGAGCTTTACAAGGATGTCATCGAGGTCGGAAAGTGCGACAAGAAAGGCAATTACAGAGGCGACGAGTTCTGCAAGTCGGTGGCCTACCTCTGTCACATCACCTACGAGGGTGCGAGGAAGCGCTACGGCGACACCCTGAACGCCGAGCAGGCCGAGAGAATAGACTTCGAGTTGAAGACAATCTGTAGGATGGGTTTCCCGGACTACTTCCTTATCGTGCAGGACTACATCGCGGCCTCCAGGGCGAAGGGCAGTATGGTCGGCCCGGGCCGTGGATCGGCCGCCGGATCCGTAGTGGCATATTGCTTGGGAATCACCAATTTGGACCCGATCAAGTACCAGCTCCTGTTCGAGCGTTTCCTGAACCCGGACCGAATCTCGATGCCGGATATCGACGTTGACTTCGAGGATCTCTCCCTCGCTCACAAATACGTCGAGGACTCCTACGGTAAGGATCACGTCTCCCGCGTGATCACCTTCGGCACTATGCTCGCCAAGGGAGCCATAAAGGATGTGGCGAGAATCCACGACCTCTCGATAGACGAGTCCAACCGCCTCTCAGGGATGGTCCCTGACCGTCTGAGCGAGAAAGTGGAGAAGGAATATCTCTTCAATCCGAAACTGGATGACCTGAAGCAGGGATTCAAGGTGGTCGAGAAACAGGTCGAGATCGATGATCCGGACAATCCGGGACAGAAAAAGACCGTCACGAAGACCTACCAGAGGGGAATGGAGGACACGGATGTCAAGATCACCCTGAAGAACTGCTACCGTCTTGTGCCTGAGTTCAAGGAGGAGTTGGAGAACGGTTCGGAACAGGTCAAGGAGGTGCTGAAATACGCCCTTCAGCTTGAGGGGTGCATCCGTCAGGTAGGAATGCACGCCTGCGCCACGATCATCGGACGAGGCAACCTGACCGACTATATTCCTATCTGTCTTTCGATGGATAAGGAGTCAGGACAGTATGTCTGGACCTCGCAGTACGACGGCCACTACATCGAGGAGGTCGGAATGCTCAAGATGGACTTCCTCGGCCTGAACACGCTCTCGATCATTCACAAGTGTCTGGATAACATTAAGTTGCGCTTTGGGAAGGACATCGACATCGAGGCGATTCCGATTGACGACAAGCCGACCTACGAGCTTTACGGCCACGGCGACACGGACAGCGTCTTCCAGTTCGAGTCCGAGGGTATGAAGACCTGGCTCCAGAGGCTGCACCCTGAGCGTTTCGAGGATCTGATTGCGATGAACGCCCTCTACCGTCCGGGACCTATGGACTACATCCCCGACTTCGTCGATAGAAAATTAGGGCTGAAGCCTATTGAATATGACCTCCCGGAGATGGAGGAGTTCCTGAAGGACACCTACGGTGTGACCGTCTATCAGGAGCAGGTGATGCTTCTGTCCCAGAAATTGGCGGGCTTCACCAAAGGCCAGGCGGACAAGCTCCGTAAGGCGATGGGAAAGAAGCAGATCGCCATCCTGAACGAGTTGAAGGACAAGTTTATGGAGGGCGGCAAGGCCAACGGGCATCCGGAGAAGATGCTGGACAAGATCTGGAAGGACTGGGAGAAGTTCGCCCAGTACGCCTTCAACAAGTCCCACGCGACCTGCTACGCCTGGGTCTCCTACCAGACAGGCTGGCTCAAATGCCACTATCCGGCGGAGTTCTTCGCGGCCAACCTCTCCTGCAATCTCTCGAATATGCCGGAGATCAAGAAGATTCTCACCGACTGCAAGGCTCACAAGATCAAGGTTTTGAATCCGGATGTCAACGAATCCTACGCCCACTTCACGGTCAACAAGGAGGGCAACATCCGCTTCGGCTTGAAAGGCATCAAGGGCTTCGGATCCAACGTCGCCGATGCGATCATCTCGGACAGGGCTGAGAACGGAGCCTACGCTGACATATTCGAATTCGTCGAGCGGCTTGGCGGCTCGTTGGGACGCAAGGCGATCGAGTGTCTGGTATATTCAGGTGGCTTTGACTCGTTCGGCATCCGCCGCAAGCAGTTCTTCCTCCCTTGCAGGAGCGGCAACCTGTTCATTGATGAGCTTGCCAGGTACGCCACGCTTTACAGCCAGGACGCGGCCAATTCGGCGGCTTCGCTTTTCGGCGAGGTCGAGGAGATGAAACCGGTGCGCCCGGACATCCCGGAAATGGTCGGCGCTGACGATGACTTCGAGTGGCTCCAGAAGGAAAAGGAATATGTCGGGATGTACATCTCCTCTCATCCTCTTGACAAGTACGCCTTTGAGATAGAGAGCTTTACAAACTGCGAGCTGGCCAATTTGAACAAGTTGGTGGCGGATTGCGAGACTTCCAAGAAGAAGATGAAAGTAGCCGTGGCCGGACTTGTGACCGAGTACAGCACGCTGACGACCAAGACAGGAAAGCCGTACTCAAAAACCAAGTTGGAGGACTACAGCGGGGCCTACGAGCTGGCCCTCTTCGGTCGTGACCACGAGGCCTTTATGAACTATATGAAGCCTCACGAGAACCTTTACATCGAGGGTGACATCGAGGAGAAGTACTTCATCAAGCCGGAGGAGAGGGCGCGGGGCAAGACATCCCCTTATGCGTTCAGGGTCAAGAAGGTGATGCTGCTCGGCAACGTCAACGAGACGATGCTGAACGCCTTCTCGATCAGCATAACGACTCCGATTCTGACCGAGAAGTTCCGTAAGGAACTCGTCTCCCTGATCCAGTCCAACAGAGGCACCGTGCCGTTGAGGATGTTCGTTTACGATCCCAAGACAAAGTACAACATCGAGTTCCACTCCACCAAGTACAAGGTGGCCGTCACCACCGAGCTTGTCTCCGCCCTCAGGCTGCTCGGAGTCCAGTGCGATCCCGTCAGAAAATAGCCTTAACCCCGCCAAATCTCTCGATTTTTCGTCGATTTGGCGCACTTTGATGGTCTATAGTGCGCCAAATCTCTCAAATTTTCATCGATTTGGCGCATTATGAGTTGCCTAATTCAATCTATTCTCCTATCTTTGCTTATCTTAAGTAAGTACAGATGAGTGATTTGATAGGTAGAAATCCAGAACGAAGGCTGCTTGAGCAGTACATTGAGAGTCCGAGGTCGGAATTTATCGCGATCTACGGACGCAGACGTGTGGGAAAAACGTATCTGGTCACGGAGACTTTCAAGGACAGATTAGCCTTTGATATGACCGGTGTGCTGGAAGGCGAGAAAGAGGATCAGATGGCTTCCTTTTATCTTTCCCTTCAGAAGGCTGGCTACGGCGGTGGCAAGCCAAAGACTTGGATCGAGGCTTTTGAGGCCTTGAAGGTCGTGCTTGAGCCTGCTTTGGCAAAGGGGACCGCGGTCATATTCATTGATGAATTGCCTTGTCTTGACACTCCAAGGTCGGGGCTTGTCAAGGCGTTGGATTTGTTCTGGAATGGTTGGGCCAACCGCAGGAACAATGTGAAACTGATTGTCTGCGGTTCGGCCACGACCTGGATGGTGGACAACATCATCGACAACCACGGAGGGCTCCACGACAGGATAACCCACGAGTTGCATCTCCATCCGTTCACATTGGGTGAGACAGAAGACTATCTGAAAGCCAATGGCTTCCGTTGGAACAGGCTTTCCGTGGCCCAGGCCTATATGATCCTCGGAGGTGTTCCGTATTATCTGAGCCTACTTGACAAAGGCCAGAGCTTTACGGCGAACATCGACAGGCTCTTCTTCTCCGCCGACGCTGAATTGCATCGGGAATATGACCGCCTTTTCAAGTCGCTTTTCCGCAATCCGCAGCCTTACTCAAGGATAATCCAGTTGCTTTGTGCCAACCGTAAGGGCTTGACCAGAAAGGAGATTTCCGAGAAAATCGGCAAGGAGACCGGCGGCCATCTCAGCAAAATGTTGGAGAATTTGGAGAACTGTGACTTCATCCGCCAGTACCGTGTCAAGGACAAGAAAATCAACTCAAAGAACGGAATATTCCAGCTTGTGGATTTCTTCGCCCGTTTCCACAATGATTTCTGCGCCAAAGGCACAACGGATGAGCATTATTGGAGCAATATGCTGAATACGCCCAAGCAGAACACTTGGTACGGTCTGGCTTTCGAGCGACTGTGCCAGGCGCACATCCCACAGATAAAAAAGGCGTTGGGAATAGACAGGATTCACACTGAATATTATTCCTGGAGAAGCAAGGAAAGCAGGCCTGCGGCACAGATCGATCTTGTCATCGAACGCGCCGACCAGATCACCAACCTCTGCGAGATCAAGTACAGCCGGGCGGAGTATTCCATTGATTCTGATGAATATGCCAAATTACAGAACCGCCTTGCCGATTTCGAGCGTGAGACCGGGACCAAAGGCGCTGTCAATCTCACCTTCATCACGACCTTCGGACTCAAGGACAACGCCTATTACTCCGATGTCCACTATCGTGTGAGCCTCGACGATCTGTTTGAGGATTCCTGACGGGGAGGCTTGATTGTAGTTGGACTTTTGCGTTTCGGCTGTATGGTCTTGATGAAATCCATCCGCTTGCCATCTTTCTCACCTAAGCAGTAGGAGAACATCTTGTCTTTGTAAGCTGCCATAAACCAACTTTTCCCTTCTGGAGTCCACACTCTGTCATATTCTTTGTCCAGAGGACATTCTGTCTTGATTTGTGTCCAGAATTTGGCTCTGTTGGTCGAGATGAACATTCTGGCATCCGGTTTTGCTCCTGGGACTAAAACCGAGGTATAGACTATGTCTCCGCATTGGTGGATTCTATCGGGAATATGATCGGTCAGGGAACCTCTGAATCTTATACGTGACATAAAGACTGCAGAGTCTCCACTGACTATGAAATAGTCGGCTCTTTTTCCATTCCAGATTCCAAGGATGTCTTCTCCGGCTATTATCTGGTATGGACAGATAAGATTTTTTAACACTAAAGTGTCTTTAGTCAGGTCTTTAAAATTGATCTTGAAAATTCTGTATGGGTAGCCGGCGGTATACATTGCACTTTTGTCAGACAGACATATTGAGTTTTGACCAGTGCTTTTGTCGATCCCGGCATCTTCCCAGCCCTCGTTATCCTGATTATTGACAAGCAATCTGTAAACTATTTGTCTTTTGTCAGTCTTTTCATCGTCACTTGATAGGTAAACTGCAATGCCAGATGCTTCTATAGTCTTGATCGCCAGTAGTTTTGAGTCGAAATCTCTGACCTTTTGCCAAGTTCTGCCTGTGTCTTTGGAAGAGAGTATTTCCGATGTATGAGCCTTTGCTTTCAGGTCTGTCGTGTTCGACACATAGAGTATTCCGTTACGTTCCTCTATCTTATCTGCGTTCCAGCCCATTGTTGAAAAGACTCTCTCCCAATTCTTTCCACCATCGGCTGTTTTGTAGAGTTTTGTCAGGATGTGTGGATAGGTGTTTTTCTCCCTTGCTATCAGTACCGCCTCTTGTGGGGACATCATAGTCAGCCCGACGGGATAATCCATCTCGCTTATCCCATTTTGAACCAAGGAGTATTGTATTTCATAAACAGAGCTATCTTTTTCCGTCGGCCGTTGACACGAAAAGACAAGTAAGACTAAAACTAAATATGCTATCTTATTCATGTTCTATTTGGTAATATGGATTATCTGGTATGGCAAATCCTGGTATCTTATTGTAAAAATAGTTTATCTGCTCACCAAGTATTAATTCTAATATATCTATTTCTGAGATATTGTTCTCAACTGAACTTCTAGTTAATATGTTGTTAACTAGATATATGCAAATGTCTTCAAAGATATTACAGAAGTTATTAGCAATGTACCTTGCATCCTTGGCGGCAACATCGGGATTATTATTATAATAAACGAGTTGGGCCCAAGTTATAATGAGAACTTGCCTTATTCCTTCTTTGGAGAATAAATCTGGTAGTTCAATAGTCATCAATATCTTTAACTTATCAGACATACCTAAGTTTAAGAATCCTGCGTTTAGATAAGCATCAGGGTGAGATCTAAACGCGGCTTTGTATAATTCATCTGGGTTTGATTCAATATAGGGATTTGTTTTAAGTAGGATTTCCATCATTATTTTGAGATTTATGGCTGTGTCATCCACCCAATTACGCCCTTTTAGACTCATTTGTTCAGATGTCAGTTTAAATGCTTCATAATATTTCTTGCCATAGCTTATGTAATAAATATTATTGTCTGCCTTATCTTGGAAACGTTCTTTGTAATCTTCAAATCTTTGGCTGTAGTAGTCGTCATCGCCGATAGCTTCTATTAGATCTTTTGGGCGAGGTCTGTTTGAGCTTTCGCTCGACACATTGTTATTGCTTTCAACTGATGATCCAATATCAGTTGGACTTCCACCACCTCCGCTGTTTTCGGAACTATTATCCCAGGGGTTACTTTCTATGTTAGTACTGTCTTGATAGAACTCCCACCGTTTGGTTTCTTCGTTATAAAAACCGAATTCTGGAGACAGCCACCACTGATTTGGATATCTTTCTCCTATACAGTAAGATCCCATAAGTGTGTCGTTGAACTCGACGGTATCTGTTGGATTTGACCTGCTTGTAATGTTAGAACTTTCGACATTGAAAACTGAAATGCCCTCCATAATTTGGTTAATTAGGAACAGATGTCGTCCTTTGGCTATCTTCGACTCTTTTTCCCCGAAGAAAAGGTCACCCGTTAAGTTACCGTCCTTATATTGTTCAACCTTTTTGAATTTCCCGTTTAAGTTTGTATAAACCAAGAACCCAGAGAAATGTTTGCTGTCATAATCTTGTTTTGTTCTATCCATTGGAATATAGAAGACAATGCTATATGTCATTCTTCCAGATGTCTTTCTGTAGGAAATGATAAGATCTTGCTTACATTTAGTGGGCTTGATATCTTTACTATATCCATAAGTGGCATAGTATTGTTTAGAGGTGATAATCGGGATGCTAAAATATTCTTCACCACCATCTTTAATGTAATGGTGTTCCGCGGCTTTCCAAATAGGGACAATATTCCCAGATGAACGGTGATTCAGAAATTAAATCTTCTCTTGAGCGTTTTGTTTCGTTGTCATTGTTGGAATAAAAGGCTGACTTGGCGTTTTCAAGAGTGAATTCTGCGCTATCATCCGTACAGATTGTTGCATTCGTATATTCTGTGTTAACTGAGGTGCATCCGCTCACATTAAAAAGAATTATACAAATAGTAAGCAATGAGGCGTGTCTGTTTTTTTTATTCATTTGTGTGTTAATTGATGTGGTCGGCGATGTTTGTATAGTATTTTGTTATAAAGATAGAAAATATCTTGCGAAAAGCAAGAATGTGGTTTGCCATTCTCGATTTTTCATCGATTTGGCGCATTATAGGTTGTTTATTTCGATCTAAAGTTTGAGGATTCCTGACGGGGAGGTGCGGTTGTTGCATCTGAGTTTTCATTGTATATTTGTGAAAATTGGAACATTATGAAAAGTGAATCGTTATTCGCGTTCATCGCTGGGGCGGCGGCAGGGCTGACCCTGGGAGTGCTTTTCGCTCCGGACAAGGGCGAGGAGACACGCAAGAGATTGAAAGAGACCGCCGGGGAGGCTTCTGATGCGGCCAAGGCCCGCGCCAGACTGGCCAGAATCGAGCTTAATGACCTGAGGGAGGAACTCAAGGACCAGGCCGCTGACCTTAAGGAGGATGTCAAGATGCGGATCTACGAGCGGCTTGAGAAACTTGAGAGCGCCATCCAGAAAGACATCGAATATGCCGAGGAGCATTCAGAAAACGCTTGACTATGAGTGAGTTCACAAAACCTGTCGAGGATCTCGGCAAGAGTGCGGCTGACTACATCATCGCCCGGATCGACGACCTGAAGCTTCGGACTGTCAAGGGGCTGTCCCTGACGCTCGGCAAACTGCTCTATATGCTGCTTGTTCTGTTCATAGTCTCTGTCATTCTCACGGCTTTGGCGATCGGGGGAGTGATGTGGATAGGAGAGCTGATAGGCAGCTACGCCGCCGGGGCGGTGATTGTGGCCGGAGTGTTCGCACTCATTCTCGCGATTGTCATCCTCTTGAGAAAGAGATTGTTCCGTGACACGTTCATCCCGATGTTCATCAGGATTTTCTTTGACGAAGACAAATAGGGGGCGTATGAAGTACTCAGAGATCAAGACTATGGGCGAGCTTGAGTCCGCCCGCAAGGAAACGCGGGAGAGAATCGCCCGCAGGGAACTTTACGTCCGGGAGTCTTTTTTAGAAGTGAAGGAATCATTTACGCCGTCAAACCTTCTTTTTTCCGGGCTTAGGAATCTATCCGCTTTCCTGCCCGTGGAGAAGATGCTGCTGTTGGCCGTAAGAACCCTCAAACGTAGATTATTCAAGTGATGAGCATATTCAGTGAAAGAATTGAGTCTGTCAGAGCGATGATGCGCTCGAAGGAATGGGATGCCGTCATTGTGACGGGAAATGACCCGCACAGCAGCGAGTATTCCGCTTCCCGATGGCATCAGGTGGCGTGGCTTTCCGGCTACACCGGCGAGGGAGATCTTGTCATCACGCAGGATCACGCCGGGCTTTGGACTGACTCCCGCTATTTCATCCAGGCTTCCCGCCAGCTGCCGGAGGCGGGGGTGGAACTCCACAAGACCCGTGTGCCGGAGCAAGTTCCTATCCCTGAATGGCTTGCCGGGCATTTCGCTGATTTTGACGAGGTTGTGGTGGCCGTAGATGGTCTGTGTGTGGCTTCTTCTTTGGTTGAGGACATACGAAAGGCCATCGGCCGCGGGGTCAGGTTTGTGGATGCTCCGGATATGCTTGATGTTCTCTGGACTGACAGACCGGCGATTCCTCAGACTCCCGTGATAACCCTCGGGACGGATTTGGTTGGATGTTCGAGAACTGACAAGGCCGACTGGCTTCGGGACTGGATGGCTGAGCGGAATCTGGACGCTGTCCTGCTGACGGCTCTGGATGAGATCGCCTGGATGCTCAACGTCCGCGGTCAGGATGTCGCCTACAATCCCGTCGTGATGTCCTATCTGCTTGTCACTCAATCGGAAGAGTTGTGGTTTGTGCGCAAGGGACCGACTCCTGACGGCGACACCGAGTCGGAGGACAGTTTCCGCGAGCTGGAATCTGACGGAGTCGGCGTTCTGGAATATTCCGATGTCGGTGTCGTCCTTTCAGGCATTGCCGACAGAGGCGGGGCAGGGACTTTGTTCGTTGATCCGAGTACATTGAACTACAATCTGTTCAGTATTCTGAACGAGTGTGATTCATTGTCCATTGTCCGCGGCGTCTCTCCGGTCGCCCTGCGCAAGGCTGTCAAGAATGATGTCGAGATCGCTGGGATGCGTGAGGCTCACATTGAGGACGGAGTCGCGGTGGAGCGATTCCTCCACTGGTTGCAAACTTCCGTCGAGGCGGGCTGCGCCGTCAATGAATATGAAGCCTCTCTCAAACTGAGGGAGTTCCGTCTCGGAATCGATGGCTTCAGGGGCGAGAGCTTCGAGACTATCTCCGCCTACGGAGCCAACGCCGCTCTTCCGCATTATGTCACTCCTGAGGAAGGTTCAGCCGAGCTTTGCGCCGAGGGACTTTATCTTTGCGATTCCGGTGGCCAGTACCTGTTCGGGACAACCGACATCACGAGAACTGTCCCTCTCGGGCCTTGCTCGCAGCTTGAGAGAGAGGACTACACTCTTGTTCTGAAAGGCCACATAGCCTTGGCGAAGGCTGTTTTCCCGATGGGAACAGCCGGATGCCAGCTGGATGTGCTGGCCAGAGAGCCGCTTTGGAATGTCAGGCGTAATTTCGGCCACGGAACAGGCCACGGAGTGGGATTCTTCCTCAATGTCCACGAAGGCCCTCAGTCCATCCGTCAGGATTTCAACCGTCAGGCGATTCTCCCTGGGATGATCACGAGCGACGAGCCGGGAATCTACCGCGAGGGTGAGTTCGGTGTCCGGCACGAGAACCTTGTCCTTTGTGTCGATGCCGGAGAGAATGATTTCGGGCATTGGCTGAGGTTCGAGCCTTTGACCCTCTGCCACTTCGACACCTCGATCCTCATCAAGGATCTCCTTGACAAGTCCGAGATCGACTGGTTGAACGCCTACAACGAAAAGGTCTATCGTACCCTTTCCCCTCGTCTTACCCCCGAAGTCTCCTCCTGGCTCCGCCAGAAGACCCTTCCGCTGTAGGGATTTATTTTCTCTTCAAACCGTATTGCGTCTGTGCTTGGCGCTTCGACAGGCTCAGCGACCGTTTGTTTCCGGTCACTGGGCCTGTAAGTCGGTCACTGAGCCTGCCGAAGTGATTAAGTCGGTCACTGAGCTTGTCGAAGTGGCAGCATAATAATATTCCTTCTGAGTCCCTTTTGTTCTACAGATTGTATTCCGTAAGCCGCAGGGAGTCCTCCAAGCCGCATTTTTTGTAACGTGAAAAAATCGGCTTGGAGGCCTCCCCGCGGCATCCCATTACTGTTGGGCTGCGGCATCCCCTTACGGGAAACTTTATAGTCTATTTGTTAAGTGCGTCGGCGGATTTGATGTACTTCGCCAGCTCGGCGTCGGAGACGTGGAAGTTCTGCATCTCTCCGGACAGGTACTGGTCGTAGGCACTCATATCCACGAACCCGTGACCCGAAAGATTGAACAGAATCGTCTTCTCCTCGCCGGTCTCCTTGCACTTGAGAGCCTCGTTGACCGTGGCCGCGATCGCGTGGCAAGACTCCGGAGCCGGAATGATGCCTTCGGTCTGAGCGAAAAGAACACCAGCCTTGAAAGCGTCAAGCTGCTCGATGTCAACCGCTTCCATATACCCGTCCTTCATCAGCTGTGACATTATCACGCCTGCTCCGTGGTAACGGAGGCCACCGGCGTGGATCGTGGCCGGCTTGAAGTCGTGGCCGAGAGTGTACATCGGCAGAAGCGGGGTCATACCGGCCTCGTCGCCGAAGTCATATTCAAACTTACCGCGGGTCAACTTCGGGCAGGAATATGGCTCCGCCGCAATGAAGCGGGTCTTCTTGCCTTCCTGAATATTATGCCTCATAAACGGATAGGCGATTCCGCTGAAGTTCGAGCCGCCGCCGAAGCAAGCCACAACGATGTCAGGATATTCCCCGGTCATCTCCATCTGCTTCTCGGCCTCAAGACCGATCACTGTCTGGTGCAGGCAGACGTGGTTGAGGACAGAGCCGAGGGTGTATTTGCAGTTCGGAGTGCTGACCGCAAGCTCGATCGCCTCGGAGATCGCACAGCCCAAAGATCCCTGATCGTTAGGGTTGGCCGTGATGATGTCCTTTCCGGCTCTCGTGGACATTGAAGGAGACGGAGTGATAGCCGCGCCGAAAGTCTGCATAATTGACCTTCTGTAAGGCTTCTGCTGGAAGCTGACCTTGACCATATAGACAGCGCAGTCGAGGCCGAATTTCTTGGCTGCGTAAGAAAGCGCTCCGCCCCACTGGCCCGCACCCGTCTCGGTCGTGATGTTCGTGATACCCTGCTCCTTGGCGTAGTAAGCCTGAGCCAAGGCAGAGTTCAGTTTGTGTGATCCGGCAGGGGAGACACTCTCGTTCTTGAAATAGATGTGTGCCGGAGTTCCGAGTGCGGCCTCAAGGTCGTAGGCTCTCACCAGAGGGGTGCATCTGTAGCCGGCGTACTGCTCGCGCACAGGCTCAGGAATAGGAATCCACTCGTCGGTCGTGTTGAGTTCCTGGTCGGCGCAGGCCTTGCAGAAAATCGGGTAGAGATCCTCGGCTTTCAGCGCCTCGTGAGTGGCAGGGTTCAGGATAGGCATCGGTTTGTTAGGCATAACGGCCTGCATATTAAACCAAGCTGTCGGGATTGCGCTCTCAGGGAGCAAGAACTTTTTCTGTCTCATTGTAGTTCGTTTTTTGAGGGTTGATAAATTTCTATAACAAAATAAAGGGCGGCCTTGTCGGTCGCCCTTTGGATTTCATTTATGTCCTTGACTATATCAAAGCGTTTGCCTGAAGGAATGCATTGACACCAACAGCCGCAAAGCCAAGGAAGATCAGCGTGGCGACCACGATGCCGATCACTTTCAGTCTTTTGAACCAGGTCTGGTTGTTCCAGCCCACTGTCTGGAACATACTCCAGAAACCGTGGCAGAGGTGATACCAGATTGCCACGAACCAGGCAAGGTACAGAACCAGTACCCACCATCGTCCGAAAGTGAGGTTGAGAAGCTCGTAAGGATTGCCTTCCTCTGCGCCTGTGAACATCGCAAGTTGCATCTTTGCCCAGAAGTGGGTAAGATGGAAAGCGAGGAAACCGAGGATGACGATTCCGAGTACGAACATATTCTTGGCTGACCAAGAGTCGGCAGCCGCTACGCTCTTAGCCTCGTAGCGCTTGTAACCGCCGCGGGCCTTGATGTTTTTCCAAGTGAGCCAGCATCCGTAGAGGATGTGGATGAAGAAGCCGAGGGCGAGGACAGGAACCATAATGGTCACGATAGGAAGAGACATAAAGTCGCATCCTTTCTGGAAGAGACCGTCGATTCCGTTGTAGTTGCCTGTGAAAGAGTCAATGACGGAGAAAAGGTTGATCGTCACGTGAAGCAGCAGGAAGATTATGAGAAATGCTCCGCTGACAGCCTGAATGAACTTCCTTCCGATGGAATAGTGAAATGCGTTCGCCATTATCGTCTTAATTAGTTTCTTTGTTTGTAGCGGGAGTGGGGCATGATCCCACGACCTCCGGATTATGAATCCGACGCTCTAACCAGCTGAGCTACCCCGCCGTTTTTTTCAAAACGCCGGGGTAGCGGTTCAACCCCCGGCCTTCGGCCGACCCCTTTCAGGGGTAACGACCTCGCTGTCGCTTCGGTCGGCATCTTCGCTGCTTCGATTTTCGAAGAAAATCTCGCTGACGCTCCGATGCGGCGGCTGAAGCCGCCTGACCGTTTTTCAAAACGCCGGGGTAGCGGTTAGCCCCGGCATTTGAACTTTTGTTGAGATAGAAGGATTCGAACCCTCACTGACAGAGCCAGAATCTGTAGTG
>CAYZKZ010000036.1:0-23921 GCA_964479325.1 uncultured Muribaculaceae bacterium | reverse complement strand
GGTGTCCAGTGAGCCGGCTCCCATATTCCCGAAATACGGAGCCTCGCAGAACGGGTTGACAGGTGTGACGCTTGAAAGCAGGGCTTCCTTGAGCATTCCACAGGTCAGTCCTTTCTTCTTTTCCGCTCCGTAGTACCAGCTGACCGCGAGGGCGCAGGCTCCGGACACGTGCGGGCAGGCCATTGAGGTGCCGTTGATTCCCTCGTAGGCCGAGCCTCCGTCCTCCGCCACGCTTGTGCTATAGACTCCTCCATAGACGGAGTTGAGGCTGAGGTCTCCGCCCGGAGCGGAGATGCTCACCCACTTGCCGTAGTTGGTGAAGTAGGACGGTGTGCCGAGCCAGGACGTGGCGGCGACGCTGATCACAGCCTCGTCGGAGGCAGGGTAGCAGAGTTCGTTTGACGCGTCGTTTCCAGCCGCGAAGATCACGATTCCTCCGGCCATCGGGCCTTCCTGCTCACCGTTCTCGTCGAGTCCGGCGTACTTGACAAAGTAGTTGATTGCCTCGGAGAGAGCGGAGTAATTGCCCCTGGTCCAGTCGTTCTTGGAAAGCGCTCCGGCGGTGTAGCCCCAGCTGTTCTGGCAGATCACCGCTCCGTTGTCGGCAGCGTACTTGATGGCGCGCACCTGCGCTCCGAGTCCGCCGCCCGAGTTCCCGGACTCTGACTGTCCGAGGGTCTCGCAGGACATAATCCTGACCCCGTCGCCATTGCCTGAGCCTCCGGCTATTCCGTTGACACCCACACCGTTGTTGTTGACGGCCGCTATTGTTCCGGCGACGTGCGTTCCGTGCATATAATCCGCCGAGAATGTGAGCGTTCCCTTGTTGTCCGTGAAGTTGAATCCGTGGACATCGTCGATGTAGCCGTTGCCGTCGTCGTCGATGCCGTTGTCAGGAATCTCTCCCTCGTTGACCCACATATTTGCCGCGAGATCCTCGTGGTCGTACTTGACTCCCTGGTCAACCACAGCCACGATCACGTCAGGGTTGCCGGTGCAGAGTTGCCAGGCGGCATAGACATTGGCGTCGGCTCCCACGACCGTGGAGTTGGCATAGACGTTTCCAGGATTGTTGTAGTGCCACTGCATCCTCTGCGAGCGGACACTCTCGTTGAACGGGAAAGGAATGTTCCTTGCCGCGGTCGCTGAGCCTGTCGAAGCGATGGTGGTTCGACTACGCTCACCAACCATCGAAGCGACTGTGGTTCGACTAAGCTCACCAACCATCGAAGCGTTCTCGGCGGTCGCTGAGCTAGTCGAAGCGCCCGCACTTCTGGAATATTCCGCCGCTGCCGTAGGTATCGAATATTCGATCACCTCCACTCCGTCGCATTCCGAAAGCATCGCCGCCACTTGCGCCGCCGGGACGGTCTCATCGTACTTCGCGATGAACCACCTGTCCAGCCCTTCTTTCCTTGTCCGCTCCTCGAATCTTCCGCAGGCCGGGAAGAGGCGTTCGAAACTGATTGATCCCACGCTCATCAGAACCCTGTCGATCTCTGTGTTGCCTGAGCCGACAGATCCCGATCTCGTGGTCTTTTCATCTGCCGCTCCCGGCTTCATCTTCACGATGATCTCGCCCTGGATCGCGGCGTCCGGTGAAAAGACAACGACAGGCCCGTTGTCTTCCGACTCAGGCCCATTGTTGTCATTTCCACCGATTCCGTTGCACCCCGCCAGCATTACCGCAAGCAGCGGAGTGACCGCTAAGAATCTGTTTTTCATAATATTACTTTATTGTTTATTCTTTCACACATCTTACTTGTCCGGAATAGACCTGAGCGTGGGGTTTATAGTAGGCCCAGTTGCCGTTGAAATTCGCCGCATAGTTACTGCTGGTCTGGCTGGTTCTTTCGGGGTCGTAGGCTTCCTCTTGGCTTGTGAGGTAGAAAGCCATCGAACTTGCGTAGTTGTAAGGTGTCAGTTCATTGGTCGAGTACTGCGCCGACCAGATGTTCCCCACCATCGGATAGAAATCACCTGTCGGTTTCCAGACACGTCCGCAGCCTTTCTCCTCGTTCCAAAGGTATTTCTCGTTTGTCCCTGTCTCGTCGTACTCGCTATGTCGTCCGCCGGTCGTGACACTTTCCCTGCCGATTACCTTTCCCCACATATTCTTTCCCGGAACCTTGTAGCCTGGTGGACAAGGGTCAAAGATGGTTTTCTCCTCGCCCCAAAGTCCAGGTGCGACGCTGTCCTCGTCGCTTGAGCTGATGTACCAACTGTAGCCTGTCGAGTAGTAGCTTGTCAGGTACCTCATCGGATGCTCCGATGCGAATGGAATGTTTCCGGGAGCGGAGAATGAAGCCTGTGCCTTGAACTTTGCGTTGATCTCCCATTCCCCTGTGCCGTCGCCGACCTCTTTGTTCTGAAGGTTCCATTCCGGTTTGTCAGAGCTGTAGTCCTTGTTATTGTCATAGTCGGTGATTCCGCTGAAGTCAGCGTAAGGGGAGCGGGAAGGAATGAACGGATCCTTCCTGCCGATCTGGTAGAACATTCCTCTGTTGTTGATGTCCATCGGGGTGTTGTTAAGAGCTCCGAGGTTGCGGTCCATAATCTGGGCGATGACATTGCCTTCCGACCCGATGTGGTCGTGGACGGTGATCTCGTTGTCCGTCACCCAGATGTGCCAGCTCCAGAGAATCTTTCCTCTGGAACTCTTGACTGCGATGACGGCGTTGCCCTCGCTTCTGCCTGTCGAGAAGGAGACGTAGCCTCCACCATAGACAGGTGTTCCGTCGATGATCTCGTAGGACATAGACCTGTCGCCGTCGTTCCTTGCCTCCCACAGAAGTTCGGCGTAGGCCGCGTCCTTTATCTCAAGGCCTTCTGTCTCAATGTACTTGGACTTGCCGTCCTTGCCGCCGTTGCCTTTGATGTCTGCGCGGAACTTGTACGTTCCGTTTGTCTTGGCGACGTAGCAGTTGGCCGTGCCGTCCGCGCTGAGGTTGACCGCTCCGTCGGTTCTCTGGGAGACTTTCAGTGTGATCTCCTTTGACTCCTCGCTCCTTGTGGCTGTCACTTTAATCTCGTCAGCCCTTGCCGGCCCGTTGTTCAGCGGAGCCTCCACGACAAGGCAACTGTCAGCGTCAAGGCTGATGTTGAACCAGTCACCGGACTGGACGGTGTAGCTCCATACAGCAGCGTTTGTAGCCACGGTGACAATCGCCTTTCCTCCGTCCTTGTCGAACACGACCTTTGAGTCGGATGACTGAAGGAAGAGGTGAGCGATGTAGGTGTCAGGATTCACTTTCGTTGTCTCCGTGCAGCTGGCGACCGCTCCGGCTGCCAGAAGAATCATTGCTATGTGTTTGAATTTCATATTCTTGATCTATTTCGATTAATTTTCAGCCTTGCAGACATCCGGGATTGAGGCATAGTCTGTGAGTTTTGTGCATCCTTGGAATGTGGCTCTGAGATTGGTTAGAGCCGCAAAGCCGGTTATGTCCTTGTTCTCCGCTGTCCTTTCATAGAGATGGTACTTGACACCGTTGATCACAGTGTAAGGAGACTCTCCTGTGAGTGAGACACATCCGTCAAAAGCGTAGTTTGCGCTGGTCACAGCAAGGAACTTGTCAAAGATTCCGGCAGGAACAGACTCCAATGAGGCGCAACCTTCGAATATATTGTTCAGATACCTGACCTTTTCAGGATTCAGGAAAAGGTCGTTTCCGACCTCTTTCAATGAGGCGCAATTTGCGAACACACTGTTGATTGATGTGGCTCCATAGGCGCAGTTGAACACCTCCGATCCGACTTTCTCAAGACCCGTGCATCCGCTGAATGCATAAGTGTAGTTGTTGATCTTCGCATTGTTCTTGAAGAGCCCTGACGGTACTTCTTTAAGGCTGACGCAGTTTTGGAAGATCTTCATCATAGTTCCCGCAGTGGCGTTGATTCCGCTGAAAGCATCGGCGGCTATGGTAGAGAGTGACTTGCAGTCCGCGAACATACTGGTCAAGGTCTTCGTCTTGGTTGTTGTGCCGAAGAACCCCGACGGCACTGCCTTGAGTGAAGAGCAGTTCTGGAAGCAGCTTTCAACCGTTGTGGCGTTGATGTTCTGTGCGAACAACTTTTCCGGAATGTCGGTCAGTGCCGCACAGCCGTAGAATGTCTTTTTGAAGGAGTCGGCACCGGTGAGTCCATCAAAGAATCCCGTAGGTAAACTTTGCAGACTGGTACAGCCCTCGAAGGCTGATTCAAAACTGATTTTAGCAGTGCTTTCTCCGAAGAGATTACCGACGGTGGCAAGTGACGAGCAATTCAGGAATGCCGTCTTGTAGGTTGTCACCTTGCTGTTCATCGAGAACAGACCGTCAGGAAGGCTCTTAAGGGAAGCGCATCCGCTGAAGGCGTTTTCGAAAGATGTGACAGCCGTCTGGGTCGAGAACAAATTAGCCGGGACAGACTCAATTCCTGAGTCTGAAAGGACATCCTTGGCGCTTGTCGCCGCCTTAAGATCGGTGAAGACTCCTTCCGGAAGACTCTTCAGGGATGTACATCCGTTGAAAAGTCCCGAGATGTTGGTGACTTTGGCCGCTCCGGCGAAAGCGTTGGCGGACACCTTGGAGAGGCTTGTGCAGCCTTTGAAGAGGTTTGAGATGTTAGTGTTGGCCGCGCATTCCGCAATGATGTTGTCACCAATCTCAGTGATGCCAGTGCATCCCTGGAACACACCTGCCAGCGAAGTCACGTTCGATAGTCCGTTGAACACGCCTTCCGGAACTGACTCAAGGGCGACGCAGTTCTGGAAGACACTTGAGAATGTCTTTACGGCGGACAGACTCTTGAATAAACCAGAAGGTATCTTCTTGAGTGACGTGCAGCCGTTGAACACGCTGGTGAACTGATTGATCGCCGTGAATCCGTCGAACAGTCCTTCAGGAACCTCTGTAAGAGAGGTGCATCCCTGGAACACCATATTCATTCCTGATGTCTTGACATTGGCCTGCGCTCCCGAGTTCTTGAACAGGTCAGCCGGAATGCTTTCCAGTTTATCGCATCCGTTGAAACAGGACATAAAGGTGGTGACATTGGAGCATCCCTTGAATATGTCCGCCGGGATTGTTTTGATAGGAGCCTTGCTGAAAGTCAGCTGGAATGTCGTGCATTTAGGGCTGTTGGCGAACAGATTGGCGGGAACCTCGGTGATGCCGGTACCAGTGAACGCCATTCGGAATGATGTGCACTCGGTCTGATTCCTGAATATTCCTTCAGGCACTGAGGTGAGCAGTTCGTCATAAGAGAACACGGCGTTTAATGTCGTGATCTTCGGGTTGTTGGCGAAAAGATCCTTATCAATGGAAGCGAGCTTGTACATATAGGCGAATGCGGAGCCGCAATCCGTGATCTCCGGATTCTTCGAGAATATGTCTTTGTCGATGCTTGTGATTGACTCGCAGAAGTTGAACGCAGAGTTGACATTAGTCAGTTGAGGGCAGTTGAAGAAAAGCTGTCCAGGGACAGACTCGATGCCTTTGCAGTACTGGAATATACCGTTGATGTTTGTGAGTTCGGCGGCATAGTCAAGCAATCCGTCCGGGATTGTCTTGAGCGCCTCGCAGCGCTGGAACGCATACTTGAACGAGGTCACTTTCGAGAACGCTCCTGTGTCATCCTTCGTGATGGCAGCGAGGTAGTTGCACCCGTCAAACGCATACTCCATAGATGTCAGGCCCAGTCTTCCCCAGTTGTACAACTGCTCGAACTGGTACTTCTGGTCATAGCTGAGCGGGCTTGTGCTAAGTCCGCCTGCCTGGCCTTTCACAGAGACCACGAAGTAGCCTGTGTCGGCATATTCGTGAGTAGGGTAGTCGGTTGTGACCACTTCGGACTTGCCGTCGCCCCAGTCAACAGAAACTTCTGTGACATCCTTAACAGGCAGTTTGGCTGTGATATTGTCCCCTTTGCTGTCCTTTTTAACGTGGACTCCGAGGATGAGGGCGTCTTTGTCAATTCCCGGCTGCGAGATCGTGATTTCTTTGGTGTCGATGTTTTCCTTTCCGTCGCCTGTTTTGATGGTGACAGTGACGGTTCTCGTCTCAGCTGTAGGGTTGGCGGTCGGGACGAACTTGAATCCGTTCTCAGTCCTTTCGATTGTCAGCCAGCCGTTGTCGTTGCCGGAGACGGAATATTCCCAGTCATAGTTGGCGCTCACTTCCACTTCCTTCGCCTCGTTGGAGAATGGAGTGACAGGAACTGTGGAGACTGATGGCTCGATGAGTGCCGCCCTGTCCTGAAGGATGTCGATTGTCTCGGTGGCGAGTTTCTCGCCGCTGCCGGCCTTCAGGATGAACTGTACCTCTCTGTCGCTGTAGGTCTCGTTAGGGTAGGCGCTGACATTGATGGTGTTGCCGTCCTTCGTGACGAGAAGCCACTCGCACGCAGATGTCTCGAAGTTCCAGTCCGGGTCGGTGGAGGTCACTTCGAACGAGGCAGTGACTTCACCTCTCGCCGCGAGGTGGAAGTTGTTCTCCGAGGCCACGACTTCGACTGTTCCGTAGGCGTTCTGAGTGGCGGCCACAGTCGCGGTCTTGTCTCCGGCCTTGATTGTCACTGTTGCGCTGAGAGCCTTTTCCTCCTTGTTCTGCCCGCAGCTGAGGATGAGCTGGTCGCTCTCGGAGTCTTTTTCGGCGTTGACGAAGGTGTCGCCGGAGATCTCATAACTCCATTCGGTGTTGGTGTTGACATCGAGGATGACTTTCCCTCCGAGGCTCTTGAAAGCGACGCTTCCCTTGGAATCGTCTTCCGAGGTGAATAAGGTGTTTCTCGAAGCCACCGACAGAGTGGCGTTCACCTCGCTTCCGTTCTCGCCCGGAACGGGGTTCTGGTAGTTGATCGTCTCCTTTGTGCAGGCGCACAGGGCGGCGGCCAACAATGCTGATAACAGTATCTTTCTCATAAATGTTTCTCTTGAAGTGATTGTTACTCAATGTCTTTACTTGCTCTTACCAAGTACGTCGAGCCATCGGCGTAGTACACGTCGCTGATTGTGGCCATCTTGTTGTCCGGCATAATCCTGACCACAAGGCCGAACGCTCCGTAGGACTCGTCGAATCCGCTCAGGAGAACCGCCTGGCAGTTGTCGTTCTTGCCGTCGCTGGCGGTTCCGACCGTTCCGTAGAGGATGCCAGTCTCGAACTTATTTTCCGTGAAGCTCAGTTGTACAGGATAATAATAGTAGGTCTGCTGTGTGGAGGTGATTGATTTTGTCAGGCAGACAGATCCGAGCGTCAGCACCATTTTCTTGGTGTCATTATCGTAGGTGGCCTCAATCTCAGTGCCTTCCGCAAACAGATCCTTAATCGTGAAGCTTTTTCCGTACTCCTTCTGCTCGATTGTGCAGTAGGTTCCTATTCCCGGAACATCAATGGCGTTGCCACCGTAGTACCACCGCTCGGCGTAGAACCCGAACTCTCCAAGCATCTGGAAATAAGGGTTTTCCTCACGGGAAATCTGTGAGACCTTGATCGATTTCGTCTCAGTCTGTCCACCGGCGGTGGCGCTAACCGTGATCGTTCCGTCACGGTGGTCTCCAGAGTTGGCCGAAGCCGTCACATTGATGACTTTCCCGTCAGCGCTTACCTCAAGCCAGGACTCCTCGGCCTTCACTGACCACTCATCGTCGGTCTCGACAGAGAAGGTGAAGTTGTCGCCCTCAGAGTCAAGCTCAATGCTCTCAGGCCCGTTGATGGCTAAAGAAAGAGCCGAGCCTGACCAGGATTGTGAGACCTCGATTTCCTTTCTGCTGGTCGAAGACGCAAGTGTGACCGTGGTCTTTCTTGAGTCTCCTGTCTCATTGGCGGATGTTGTGATGGTCACAATGCCGTCACCGTCCGTTGTCGTGACCCAGGACTGGTCGGACACTGTTGACTGCCAATCCGACGGACAAGCCACCGAAATCGTGGCCGAACCTCCCTCTTTAGGGAAGGCCACTTTGTCCTGAGAGATGATGAGGACATCGGCGATCTCCTCCTTCGTTGTCTCGCCGCAGGCCTGGATGAGCAGCAGCGGGATTGCGAGCGTTAAAAGCAATCTTCTCATACTTAATTTTATTTTTGTTTGTAATAATTATTGCTTGTAAAACCTTGCAAAGAGTGATGTATGCAAATTCTGGTACTGATTTGGATGCAATTTCCAACTTTTAAGCCCAGAATGACTTTCATTTTGTTACAAGAATCTACTAACCAACACTTCAAAGTTACTTATGAATATTCAATATATTCATCAATTCCTGCGAATTGTTTGGTGAAATGGTTTGAAATATTACTCCAAAGGTTGAATTTGAAAATTTATTCTCTGATTGTTGAATATTATTTCGGTTATAAAATGTAAGTTGTCGTGCGTTTTGAAGAATAGCCTCTTATGCGTATCTTTGTTACCCAATCATTCGTGATATGAAGCATACAACGTTTTTTTCTCTTATACTGCTTGCAGTGTTCGTCTTTCCTGTGTCTGTTCAGGCCAAGGAGCGTAATAAAGCCACCGCCGATTATCCTTACTATGTTGCGGCCTACGTCTGGCCGTCCTGCCACAACGATCCCCGCGGTCAGGAGGTTCTCTGGCCTGAAGGGATAGGGGAGTGGGAGGTCATCAAGAAAGGAACTCCCCGTTTCCCTGGGCATTACCAGCCTAAGCAGCCTTTGTGGGGCTACGAGATGGACGATGACCCAAAGGTTATGGAGCGCTGGATCGACCTGGCGAACTCTAATGGAGTGAACACTTTCATCTTTGACTGGTACTGGTTCGATGGAGGTCCGTTCTTGGAGGGCTGTGTCAACGACGGTTTCCTCAAGGCTCCGAACAATGAGAAGATGAATTTCTACCTGATGTGGGCGAACCACGATGTGAAGCGGAACTACTGGAACGTCCATCGCTGCCCGGATGACGACTCGATTCTTTGGAAGGGCGCTACCGACGAGAGGAATTTCAAGATCATCGTCGATCGAGTGATAAGGCAGTACTTCGGCAAGTCCAACTACCTCAAGATCAACGGTTGCCCTGTCTTCTCGATCTACAAGGTCGAGAATCTTTTGGCCACATTCGGCGGCAGCAGGGAAAGGACCAGGGAGGGTTTGGAATATTTCCGCTCCAAGGTCCGGGAGGCCGGTTTTCCCGACCTGCACCTCCAATTCATAATCGGCGGCCCCTCGACCCCTGAGACTCAGGAACTTCTTGAATATTTCGGAGTGAACAGCGTGACTTCCTACAATTGGGGAGGCCCGCACAGGGAGGATTATCTCGACTGGGGAGCGACCGGAATGAAGAGGCTTCAGACGTGGTCACGCTCGCCGGTACCGTTTTTCCCGAACGCCTCGGTCGGCTGGGACAACACCCCTCGTTTCCCGAAAGTCGGGCGGGAGGATGTCATCCACTACAACAACACGCCGGAGTCATTCGCGACCTACCTTCAGAAGTGCAAGGAATATGTCGATTCGCATCCCGGCCAGCCTAAGGTGATAACGATCTTCGCCTGGAATGAGTGGGTGGAAAGCGGGTATCTTCTTCCGGACCACAAGTACGGATTCTCCTACATCAAGGCCGTGAAGTCAGTCTTTGACGGTGAATATGAGCGGTTTGGAAAACGCTAAGCCACCGCTCTCCGTAGGGCGGCCGATTGGTCGCTGTGGTTCGACAGGCTCACCAACCAGCGAAGCGCACCAACCGGTCGAAATGCCAGACCTTCGGTCGCTGAGCTTGTCGAAGCGCACCAACCGGCTTAGTTTGTGGTCGCTGTGGTTCGACAGGCTCACCAACCAGCGAAGCGCGCCAACCTGCCGAAATGCCAGACCTTCGGTCGCTGAGCTTGTCGAAGCGCACCAACCGGCTTAGTTTGTGGTCGCTGTGGTTCGACAGGCTCACCAACCAGCGAAGCGCACCAACCTGCCGAAATGCCAAACCTTCGGTCGCTGAGCTTGTCGAAGCGCCTTGGCCGGTCGAAAATCCTTGACGGTCACTTCTCGATCTTCTGATATGCCAGCCTTTCCGATCCGTCGGCGAGGTGTATGATCCCGCAGTAGGTGAATCCCGCCTTTTCGATGACGTGGCGCATTATGTGATTGTCCCGGTGGGTGTCGATGCGAAGATTAGCGGAGACCGAGGCGGCATATTCAATAACCTCTTTGAAGATGCCGTGGCTGCCGGGGGTGCTGGCGATGCGGTGGATCACGAGGTATGGCGCAGCGTCGTCAAGCCACTTCCCGATGATTGATGAATATGTCGGTTCGGGTGAGGGGAGCATCGCGAAATAGCCAACCGCCGTTCCTTCACGCTCAACGATGTAGGCCCCTCCTTTGTTGATGTCAGATTGCACTATGTCTTCATTCGGATAGCCCTTGTCCCATTGGGTGGCGTTGCCGTCCGACCGCATAATCGCTTTGGCGGCGCTGAACAACGCCAGTGCCGCCGGAATGTCATTTTCTGTCGCTTTTCTGATCATATTCTTTGTTATGCCGAGGGTGGTCCCTGAGTTTGTCGAAGGCGGTCCCTTAGCTTGTCGAAGGGTGGTCCCTGAGCTTGTCGAAGGGCCGCGATGGTCGTAGTCCGAAGAATTATTGCACCCCAAGCAGCTCGATCTCGAAGATCAGCGTCGAGTTCGCCGGAATCCCCGGCTGCGAGAACGCCCCGTACCCAAGCTCCGACGGAATGTAGATCTCCCACTTGTCGCCGACCCGCATCTTTTGCAGTACGATGATCCAGCCCTCGATCAGATCCCGCAGCCGTACCGCAAGCGGATAGCCACCGAGGCTCGTGTCGAAGCACTTTCCGTCAATCGTCCGCCCAAGATAGTGGCAGCTGACCACATTCGAAGGTTTAGGCTGTTTCCCGTTCTCCGGTCCTGACTGCAACACCTTGTAGCAGACGCCCTTCTCCAGCGAGACGACCCCCTCCTCCTTGCTCTTAGCAGCCAACCACTCCTTGTTGGCGCGGGCATATTCAAATTTGTTCATCTACTAAATACCTTGATTTAATTCAACATTCAACTTCCCGGATGCAACCAATCCCTGAATATTCAACCCCCAGTCACTTCGTGACAGCCCCAGAGGGGCACGGGGAAAGTTTTCCCCGAAACCCCTTCGGTCGCTTCGCTCCGATCAGGCTGTGTTTGGAGAGTCTATAGATCCAAAGGAGAGGCTGACTAAAAAGTCCCGTTACTGGTTGAATCTCTTGGCCTGCTCCTCGATGAGGGCCTTGTCGTTGAAGTAGTCGATCTTCATCGCCTTCTTCACGTCGTCGAGCGTCGCGGCGGCCACAGCCTCTGCGGCCTCGCTGCCCTTCTTCAGGATCTCATAGACGGCCGGGATGTCCTTCTCGTATTCCTTTCTCCTTGCCCTTATCGGCTCAAGCTCCTCGTTGAGGATCTTCTCTAAGAATTTCTTGACCTTCACGTCGCCGAGGCCACCCCTGCGGTAGTGATCCTTCAGCTCGTCGAGGTTGGCATATTCAGGAAGGTAGAGTCCGAAGTGCTCGTCGCGGCAGAACGCGTCGAGGTAGGTGAAGACGGTGTTGCCCTCCACGTGGCCAGGGTCGCTGACGTTGATGTGCTGAGGGTCGGTGTACATCGACATCACCTTCTTGTGCATCTCGTCGGCTGATTCGGCGAGGTAGATGCAGTTGCCCAGAGACTTGCTCATCTTCGCCTTTCCGTCGGTGCCGGGAAGTCTGAGGCAAGCGGCGTTTGAAGGCAGCACGGCCTTCGGCTCGACGAGAGTCTCACCGTAGATGCGGTTGAAACTGCGCACGATCTCGACGGCCTGCTCAAGCATAGGCTTCTGGTCCTCTCCGACAGGCACGTCCGTGGCCTTGAACGCCGTGATGTCGGCCGCCTGTGAGATAGGGTAGCAGAAGAATCCTACCGGAAGGCCGCTTCCGAACGCCTGCTCCTCGCCGTCCTGGCCGAAGCCGCGCATCTGGATCTCCGCCTTGACGGTAGGGTTGCGCTGGAGTCTGGCCACCGTGACAAGGTTCATATAGTAGAATGTCAGCTCTGTCAGCTCCGGGATCATACTCTGGATGAAAATTGTCACTTTGTCAGGATCCAGGCCGACTGACAGGTAGTCGAGGGCCACCTCTATGATGTTCTGACGAACCTTCTCAGGGTTGTCGAAGTTGTCTGTGAGAGCCTGGGCGTCGGCGATGAAGACGAACATTTTCTTGTAGTCACCGGCGTTCTGGATGGCCACCCTGTTCCTGAGGGAACCGACATAGTGGCCGATGTGGAGCCGCCCTGTAGGACGGTCACCTGTAAGGATGATCTTGTTTGACATATTCGTAAGTTCTTTTTGTTTCGGATTATTTGATGAGGTTGAGGAACTCGTTCCTTGTCCTCGCCGAGGTGAGGAACGCGCCGGAGAACGCCGAGGTCGTGGTCGTGGCGTTGGCTTTCTGCACGCCGCGGACCGACATACAGGTGTGCATAGCCTCGATGACCACCGCCACTCCGAGCGGATGAAGTGCCTCGTCGATGCAATCGCGGATCTGCACCGTCAGCCTCTCCTGCACCTGAAGCCTGCGCGCGAACGTCTCCACGACCCTCGCTACCTTGCTCAGTCCCGTGATCTTGCCATTCGGAATATACGCCACGTGGCACTTTCCGAGGAACGGCATCAGATGGTGCTCGCAGGTGGAGTAAAGCTCGATGTCCTTCACTAAAACCATCTGGCGGTACTCTTCATCGAATATGGCGGAGCGGATGATCTCCTCTCCGTTCTGTGAATATCCCTGCGTGAGGAACTGGAGTGCCTTCGCGACCCTTTCAGGGGTCTTCAGGAGCCCTTCTCTCTGAGGATCCTCTCCGATCAGACGGAGTATTTCCTTGACGTGGACGGCGATCTCGGCCGTCGTCTTCTCGTCGTATATTTCCTTTTTCTCGTATGACATATTCCTTTGCTCTTCTTTTGGTACAGTTGTTGAATCAGCACCCGCCGGAAATTCTGCCTGTCAGACGGCTTTACTTGTCGGTGCGTGGGTGTCCCGATTGTCAGAAAGGCCTTTCTTGGCAGAGCAAATTTCCAAGCCTACAAAATTAGGCAAAAATAACTTATTGTTACGTTTTTTTGCATATCTTTGCGGCAAATTGGGTCGCTTTTGGCGACTTTTTGAATTAAGGTATTGAATATTAACAATTTAATTGTTCGAGAATATGTATTGGACACTTGAACTTGCCAGCAGCCTGGACGACGCTCCGTGGCCAGCATCAAAGGAAGAGCTTATCGACTACGCCAACCGCTCCGGCGCTCCTGAAGAGGTCATCGAGAACCTTACTGAATTGGAAGACGACGGAGAAGTCTATGAATCCATCGAGGACATCTGGCCGGACTATCCGACCAAGGATGACTTTTTCTTCAACGAGGAGGAGTATTAATATTTCTGGATTCCCGCCGGTGTTTTTGTCCGGGTCTCCGTTTATGGGAATCGCCTGAAATACTTTACGGGTCGTTTGCCTTGGGTTTAGGCCGGTTTCGTGAGAGCGAACAGTGCCGGGTCAGGTCAGGCGCAACAAGACTGAACACCGCGGTACCCAGAGTCCGCACAGCGAGTTAGGTTATATCGTGCCTGACTCGCTTATTTGTTTTCCCGACCGGATAACCATCTTTTGGGAAGATGAAGGCTCTGCTTCGTATGTACGGGTTCGGAATAACGCTGCTTCTCCGAACGGAATGCTTAATATTCCGCTTCGGTTCGGGAAACCGGGCTTTTTCGAACGGAGGTCTGTTGAGCGTTACTTCGGTTCGGGAAACCGGGCTTTTTCCGAACGGAGGTCTGTTGAGCGTTACTTCGGTTCGGGAAACGGGGCTTTTTCGAACGAAGGGCTGTTGAATGTTACATTGGTTCGAGAAACCTGACTTTTTCGAACGAAACACTAATTGGTTATATGATACGCAAGACTTTTTCTGAAAGTGAGAGCGCCTGCGAGGTGACATTCTCGCGCGGCGGCAGATATTGGCACGCCTACACTGACGGGCGGAGAACAGAATTGTTGTTCAAAGACGTTGAGGACTACACATTCGCAATGAACGTCATCGCTCAGGCCGCTGATGTCTGCAATGAACTTAAACTGATGGCATTCGCGGTGATGAGCAACCATTTCCACTTTGTGCTCTCGTCAGAGTCCGAGGACCCTATCCTTGACTTTTTCGCATTCATCCGAAAACGCGTTTCCCGCTCGATTCCGGAAATCAGATCCATCTCTCTGTCCGTGAAGCCAATAGACAGCCTTCAGTCTTTACGGAACAATATCGTTTACACGAACCGTAACGGCTACGTTGCGGACCCAAGCCATACACCGTTCAGTTATCCCTGGGGAACAGGCCGATACTATTTCAACGACATCCCTACATACCACTTGATGTCTGAAATACGCACGGATGCGAGGCGGCTTATGTTCCGTGGGCGGGCTCCCGCTCTGCCAGGAGATTGGTCTGTGATTGACTCTTACGTGGCTCCGTCATCATATTGTACCGTCAAGTTCGGAATGGCGATGTTCCGCGACGCCCACCACTATTTCTCTATGGTAAGCAAGAACGTCGAGGCCTACAGCAGTGTCGCCGCGGACATCGACGATGAGGAGTTTCTGACAGACACCGAATTGTTTGCCCGGCTAAGCGCTGTGATAAAGGAACATTATCACCTGACCGCCCTCAGAGACCTAAGCAAGGCTCAGAAACTTGATCTCGCCCGCACCCTTCACTACGACTTCCGCTCCTCCAACGGCCAGATCCGCCGCGTCCATGGTCTCTCACAATACGAAATGAACAGTCTGTTCCCGTTGTCGGCCAAGTGATTCTTGAAATGGCGCGCGGGCTTCGGACTCGTCCAAGCGTTATTTTTTGTACTTTTGCACAGAGTATGAGAACAGAGATGACCTCCAAAGACACATCACAGGCAGAGAATTTCGAGTTTTTGAAGTCCTCGCCAATGCTGATTTCACTTCGCCCAGCAGCCGTGCGATGGCTTCTGCTTGCCGGAATCATACTGACCGCGTTTTGTGTGTCCGGTGTGTCGGCGGGAGCGAGGACGCATTCTGTTCGCCGGGAACGAGGATGCGGTTCTTCTCTGACGGAAATCCTTGCGGACAGCATCTCAAGAATAGTGGCCGGTTGTCAGGGCGAAATCGGGGTCGCCGTCATTGTCAACGGGACGGACACGGTCTCTGTCAATGACAAGTGCGTCTATCCGCTGATGAGCGTCTTCAAGGTTCATCAGGCATTGGCTGTCTGCGATAGGTGTGACCGGAAAGGAACCTCACTCGACTCTTTGATGGCCATTCGCAGAGACGAACTCGATCCTGTGACGTGGAGTCCGATGAGGGAGGAACGGACAGAACTGTCATTCGCTTTGTCAATCGGCGATTTGCTGAGGTATTCTCTCGTTCAAAGCGACAACAACGCCAGCAATATTCTGTTTGACCGTCTGGTCAATGTGGAGGAAACAGACATATTCATCGCAAGGTTGATTCCTCGCTCAAGCTTCCGTCTTGTCTGTACGGAATCAGAAATGGCCGCGGATCATTCCAAGGCCGCTCTTAACCGCACGTCTCCACTTGGCGCTGCAATTCTTGTTGACAAACTGTTCACGGAGACTTTGGTAAGCCGCGGAAAACAGGACTACATAGCGGCGTGTCTTCGGGAATGTGCCACCGGACAAGACAGGATCGCCGCTCCGTTGCTTGGCAAGACTGGTGTGGTCATCGCGCACAAGACCGGCTCCGGCTACACAGATAATGGAATCCTTGCGGCCTGCAACGATGTCGCTTACATCGTTCTGCCGAATGGTGTCCATTACACACTGGCCGTGTTTATCAAAGACTTCCCAGGCGCGGAATCAGAAGCCGCGCGAATCACCGCTCGCATATCCGCGGCTGTATATTCATTAATCGCCTGTCCAAAATTCCAGCCTTGCGGTATCGGATGCCTAAAGTAATGTCGGTGTCAGAATGTCGGCCTGGCGGTACGGAGGCGCGGTCCCGGAAATGTTTACCCCAGCACCACGTCCAGCACCATCATAAGCGCGAACCCGAGCGCGAAACCTACGGTGCCGATGTTGGAGTGCTTGCCTTGGGAATATTCGGGAATCAGTTCCTCGACAACGACGTAGAGCATAGCGCCGGCGGCGAAGGCCAGCATATACGGCATTATTCCGAGGATTGAGCTTGCCAGCAGCAGGACGAGTCCGCCTCCGACGGGTTCGACGATTCCGCTCAAAGCGCCGATGCAGAAAGACTTGCTTCTGGAGTTCCCGGCCGCCCGCAGCGGCATTGAGATGATTGCCCCTTCGGGAATATTCTGTATCGCTATTCCCAATGAGAGCGCCAGCGCCCCGGCGGTGTTGAAATCGGCCGTCAAAGCCCCTGCGATTGCCACGCCTACCGCCATGCCTTCCGGAAAGTTGTGAATAGTGACGGCCAAAGCCAGTTTGGCGGTTCGTGACAAGTGGCTTTGAGGCCCCTCCGATTCGCCGGTTATGTGAATATGCGGGGTGATGTAATCGATCAGCAACAGGAATGCGAAACCAGCTAACAGACCGACAGTCGGAGGAATCACAGCGGACGCGCCCTCTCCCATTTCGATTGCCGGGACGATCAGCGACCAGACCGATGCCGCCACCATCACTCCGGAAGCGAAGCCGAGCAACAGTTTCTGCAACAGCTCAGGCATATCCCGCTTCATAAAAAACACGAAAGCCGAACCTATCGCAGTGCCGAGGAACGGAATTATCAATGCTGTCAAGACTGGATTCATAATACTATTGCCATTGAATATGCTGATGCAAAATTAGTGATTTTCTTCCACATAAGGTATCGCTAAAAATAATGGTTGTCAGTGACGGCTACATTGAAAGAAGCCTATAACCAAAAATGCTCTTGTCAGGAACTCGAAGTCCCTTGACAAGAGCATTCCCCTGTATATTCGATCTCGTTAGAATCTGAACGAGAGGCCCGCTGAGACGGAGCCGATGTTGTGGCCACCCTCGACCCAGAGGCCGACGCCGCAGCAGAAGTACCAGCGGAGACCGCCGACGGCCACCAAGCCCATCTTGTTGTCCATCTTGTTGAAAGTGGAGCTGGCCTCCTCGCCGCTCTCGTGGTCGGTCGTGTGCTCACCGATGATCCCGGCGTCAAGCATTCCTCTTCCATACAACTCGAGGTTGCGGCAGAGAGTGAGGTGGTAGGTAAGACCGGCGGCAAGGTCGATACGGTTGCAGAATGTGTCCTGCTGCTTGTCTCCGTAGCCATTGTCAAGCATCCAGTTGTAGCCGTAGCGGGAATATCCGGCGCCTACTGACCAGCCGATGCTTCCGAAGCGTCCGAAGTCGAGGAAACAGATGTCTGAATATATCATAATCGGCGGCACGGTCATATTAAATGACGCATCTTCGCCATCAACGGCGTGTTTCATAACCTGCGACCACGAGGCGATGGAAGGGGAGGCTCCCACCTGGAGGGTTCTGGTGTATCTCGGGAATACAATTTCAGACTTGGTCCGCTTCCAGTTCATCTGCTTTGACGCGTCTGATGCGGCGATGCCACTCTGCACACCGATCTGCTCCGCCTTCAGCTTGCCGTCGGTGCGGTTGGCAGTGTAGGCGTACGACGACTCCCAAGAATGAATCATCTCCATAAACGACTCGAACTCACTGGCTTTGATCTTTGCGGCGAACTCCGGATAGTCATAAGTCTTTCCGAAGTACTTGGCCAGCGTTGCCCTGTACATCGGCGCCTCATCATTTTCGAAAACATTTCCGAACAACGATGTGCCTACCATCATCGCCATATCTCCGGCTATGCTCAGGTACCAGCCGCGGACGGCGCTGATCGTTGTCGTCTTGTTCACCTGCTCGGATTCCACCGTGAAAAGTGAGTAAAGGTCAATGCCTTTGCCACGGTAATCCACTTTGACCCACTCCACCGAGGCTGAGCCTCCGAGCGGTCCGGGAACTTTCACAAGGCGCTTGACGTATTTGTCAGTGCCTTGGAGAACCAGAGAGTCAACGTCCTCGTTGATGTACCTTGTGCGTTCGCCCTTAGGGGTGAGGCTGATCTCAATGTGGTCCGGCCTGTTGATCAATGTTGAGCGAAGATAGCCGTCAATCACCTTCGTCTCGCCCTTGTTGAGCCAAGCCTTGACTTTGACGTCCTCGCTTTTTTCCTTCGACGCGGCCTTCTTTCCAGCCTTCTGTCCGTTGGCCGGAACACCCGCGCAGAGCAGCATCGCCACAGCGCAGGTTAGAATATTCAATGCCTTCATTCGCTTAATTGTCACTGTCAGCCGAGAAACTCAACGCGAAATTGCCTCCGGAATATCCGCCGGTGAAAGTATAGACAGTCTTGTCGCTCTTCTTGCGGTAGATGTCCGAACCCTCGCTTTTTGTGAAGCCGGACGCGGCAAGCGATGAGTAATATGTCGTGGCGACTGACTCTGCGCAGTTATAGTCGAAGAATGTCACTGTCTTGAGTCCGCTGAGGTCACGGTACTGAGGGTTCTCGACTTCCCCGTGAAACTCCGGGAACGCCGAAAGGAATGGATATTCCTTGACAAGTGAGGCCCAGGTCCATACCGCTGGGTCGATAACTGGTTCGTTCCCCTTGTTGTCGTCCTTGCCGCAGCCGCACAAAAGCAGCGCCACGGCGCAGGAAAGCATCAAAATACACTTTTTCATATTCATATTATAAGTTTGTTTTATAACTGCAAATATAGCCGTCCCCTAATAATCTCCAAATAAATTCCAAATATATTTTCATTTTCTGTTGTTTGCATAATCGCACCCCGGCTCGCACTGTAAAGTTTTTTTACACTCACTGTAAAGAAACTTTACACTTGCTAAAATCGTATTCATTGTTTTTCTGAATATTCATTTGCCTATGGCAGTCCCGAACTCTCCGCCATCGTCCTGAATGAACTCCCTGGACATAATGCGGATTATCAAACAAATTCACTATATTAGCATAATGAAATAGCATCTCATAGATTTGAACAATCGATGACACCGGAAGAAAAAGCGAGGCAAAAAATAGATCGGCTGTTTGTGGACGCTGGTTGGAAAGTGATCAATCGGGAAGATTATGAGCCGACAAGTTCAGCCGTGGCCATAAGAGAAGGATTGCTGAAGGGCAATCTTGAGGCGGATTATTTCTTGTTTATCAACGGAAAGGCAGTTGGTGTGCTTGAAGCTAAACGGGCTGAGGTTGATGTTTCTTCAGGAAAGGTGTGTGATCAGGCGATCTTATATGCCAAGAGTGTCCCAAACATCTATCAGACATATCAAAAACCTTTGCCGTTCAAATTCACCTCTAATGGTAACGAATTATTTTACTGTGATTTTCGTGAGCAGGATCGTTACTTTAAGCAGATAGTCTCAATTCCGAGTCCTTATGAGATGGCACGGCGTCTGGGAATCAATGACCAATTCGCCGGACTTCCTGCCCTGAGTAAAAAGGGCTTGCGGGAGTGTCAGTATGAAGCTGTCACTGAATTGGAAAAAAGTTTCCGCAGTGGGCAGAAACGAGCTCTGATGGTGTTGGCGACTGGTGCGGGTAAGACTTACACAGCTTGCCTTGCCGCATACCGGATGCTGGCGTACACCCCTATGCGACGAATCCTATTTCTTGTTGATCGTAATAATCTTGGTAAGCAGGCTGAAAGTGAGTTCGGTACATTCCGGTTGACAGAGAATGGCGAGGCATTCAACACAATCTACACCGTCAACAGGTTGAAGTCTTCCTCTATTCCTAAGGACAGCAATGTGGTGATTTCAACCATACAACGACTATTTTCCCTGCTTAAAGGCGAAGAGATTGTGGACAATGAGGATGACGACGCTGATGACACCACGGTCGAGGTGACATTGCCGGATAATCCAAACTTGCCGCACGACTACTTCGACATCATTGTCATCGATGAGTGTCACCGAAGCATCTACGGCAACTGGCGAAAGGTTCTTGAATATTTCGACACCGCCCACCTGATAGGTCTTACGGCCACTCCAATACCAGAGACAAAGGCTTTTTTCAACGACAATATCATCGTGAACTATACCCTCGAGAAGAGTATAGTTGATGGCGTTAACGTGGACAGCCGTGTCTTTCGCATAAAGACTGAAGTTACGGAGAACGGCGGTGCTATCCTGCAAGGCGAACACGTTAAAGTGGAAACCAGGTACACCGGCAGGACAGAGGAGATAAGTGCCAAGGAAACAAAAAACTACACAAAGACAGAGCTGAACAGAAGTATCATCAACCCGTCACAGATTAAGCTCATACTTTCAACCTACCGAGACTCTGTCTATTCAGAGATGTTCAATGATCCGCAACGTGATCCGCTGTTTGAGTATCTGCCAAAGACATTGATCTTCGCCCTGAACGAGGCACACGCCACAAACATAGTTAACATCGCAAAAGAGGTGTTTGGAGAGGTGTGTCCAAATTTGGATATGAATAAGTATGTGCGGAAAATAACATATTCATCGGGGGATAGTAACGAGCTTATACGTCAGTTCCGCAATGATCGTGATTTCCGTATCGCGGTCACCTGCACTCTTGTCGCTACTGGCACCGATGTTAAACCGCTTGAGGTGGTGATGTTTATGCGCGATGTTGAGTCAGAGCCTCTTTATATTCAGATGAAAGGTCGTGGCGTGCGGACCATTGGCGATGAGCAGTTGCGCAATGTGACACCTAACGCTTTCAGCAAGGACTGCTTCTTTCTGGTGGATGCGGTTGGAGTCACTGAACACACGAAGTCAGTACCGGGGATAGGTGAAGGTCCTGGTTCGGATGCCATAACATTGAAAGTGCTGTTGGAACGAATCGCCCACGGTGATCTGCCGGATGTGTACATTAAACGTCTCGCTTCTGTCCTGTCTCGTCTTTACAATAAATCAGATAAGAGTCAACGAGCCGAGTTTGAACGCCTTGCGCACGACTCAATGGATTCCATTGCCTCACGCATCTACGAAACATTGGGAAGTCTCCCGCCTTTCAACGACATAAACGAGCCGAATGAGAAGCGGAAGGGACTTGTCGCCCCTGTCGCGAACAATGCCGAGGCTCGAAAGTATATCCTTACCCTTGCGGCTGGTTTTGTCTCTACGCTGATGCCAGGAGAGGACACTTTGATCTCAAAGGGTTTTTCCGTGGAGGAGGCTGAGGAAACGACGAGTGCTTTTGAGCAATATTGCCGGGAACACGAAGATGAGATTGAGGCTTTGCGTATCTTGTACAATCAAAGTGGGAGTCCAATCTCTTATGCGATGTTAAAGGATTTGGAAAACAAATTGAAAATGGCGAACAATAAGTTCAACCCCAAACAACTTTGGAACTCGTATGCGGTCGTTGCTCCTGATCGAGTGCGACGGGCTACTAAGAAAGAGGAAAGCGATGCCTTGACAAACATTATACAACTTGTGCGTTTCGCTTTTAATCAGATAGAACGCTTGGACTGTGTGTGCGCCACCGCGCGCCAGTACTTCAACCTGTGGTGCGGTCAGTGGCATCGCGGCATCACTGACCGTCAGAAAGAATTGATGAGCAGGATTGTGGATTACATAGCGGCAAATGGCGCTTGTACCGTTCGTGACATTCGGGATGATGACAAGACACAGGCCGCACAGATGATCTCAGCTTTCGGCTCTATGCAGAAAGCTGACGATGCACTTCTTTCATTGTTTAATTTTGTGGTATTAAGAATAACAGCATAAAGGCTTATGGCAAAAAGCATATCTACTGAGCAGACGCTCACAAAGAAGGTTTGGAATCTGGCTACAACTCTCGCCGGGCAAGGTATCGGCTTCACGGATTACATAACGCAGCTTACTTATCTCCTTTTCCTTAAAATGGATGCGGAAAATGAGGAAATGTTTGAGGAGTCCTCTATACCATCCGGTTACCGTTGGCGTGACCTGACGGAACTTGACGGTCAAGAACTTGTCAGACAGTACGAAGACACATTGCGCGTCCTTAGCAGTCAAGACAACCTTATCGGTACGATTTACACCAAGGCTCAGAACAAGATTGACAAACCGGTGTATTTGAAAAAGGTCATCACTATGATCGATGAGGAGCAGTGGCTCATAATGGATGGTGATGTGAAAGGAGCGATCTACGAGAGCATATTGGAGAAGAACGGACAGGATAAGAAAAGTGGTGCGGGACAGTATTTCACGCCACGCCCTCTGATTCAGGCGATGGTGGATTGCGTTCGTCCGCAAATTGGCGAAACAGTTTGCGACCCTGCTTGTGGCACTGGTGGATTCCTCCTTGCCGCCTACGACTATATGAAAAATCAGTCACAGGACAAGGCTAAGCGTGACTTCCTCCGTAACAGAGCTTTGTATGGCGTGGACAATACACCGCTTGTCGTTACCTTGGCATCAATGAACCTCTATCTGCACGGCGTGGGTACTGACCGTAGCCCTATTGTTTGTGAGGATTCATTGGAGAAAGAGCCTTCTATCTTAGTGGATGTCATTCTTGCCAACCCTCCTTTCGGCACTCGTCCTGCTGGTTCGGTTGACATCAATCGTCCCGATTTTTATGTGGAGACGAAGAATAACCAGCTTAACTTCCTGCAGCATATAATGCTGATGCTTAAGACTGGTGGCCGCGCCGCTGTCGTTTTGCCTGACAACGTGCTCTTTGAGGGAGGTGCCGGTGAGACTATCCGCAAGCGTTTGCTCTCGGACTTTAACCTCCATACCATCCTTCGTTTGCCTACGGGCATTTTCTATGCTCAAGGCGTTAAGGCGAATGTGCTTTTCTTCACCAAGGGATCGCCGACCAAAGAGGTTTGGTTCTACGATTATCGTACTGACATCAAACACACGCTCGCCACTAACAAACTGGAGCGCCATCATCTCGACGATTTCGTGAAGTGCTATAATCCAGAGAACATCAATGCCCGTACCGAGACCTACAATGCAGAGGACAATCCTTCGGGACGCTGGCGTAAATATTCGGTGGAGGAATTGCTTGCCCGAGACAAGACATCGCTTGACATCACTTGGATCAAGCAAGGAGGCGAAGAGCAGGAGCATACGCTTGCCGAACTGATGGACACTATCAAGGAGCAGAGCCAGAACATCAGCAGTGCTGTGCGAGAGTTGGAGAAGTTGCTTGTGAATATAGAAGAGGACTAAATATGAATGACCCACAGTTTGTTCACCGCTCTCCATTGTCAGAAAATGAAGAGTATATAAAATGGTTGAATAGCATTAAGCGACGCTTCTCTACATATCAAGTAAAGGCGACAGTAAAAGTGAATGCGGAAATGCTTGCTTTTTACTGGTCTTTAGGTCGTGATATGGTAGTTAAAGATATAGAGCACACATACGGCAAGGGAGTAATAGAAAATCTCAGTCTTGATCTTCGACGAATCTTCACAGGGCAGTGTGGGTTCTCTACGGCAAACTTGTACTTTATGAAACGTTGGTATGCGTTCTTTCAGTCAAGTGAAGAGATTTTTGACCAGCTTGGTCAAAAATCTGAAATGCCAGAATTATTTGCACTTATCGTATGGCCACTGAGGAGGAAGTGGACTCTTTTCTCTCAGATGTTTTAAATTATGCGATGGATGGCAGAGCTGTTGAACTATTTAGAATCGTGTGTGGAAATTACATCTATAAGTATCCAATCCTGGTGAATGATTATATTCAAATTTATTTTGAACTATACGAGCCTGATAAATTAAGAAATTAATGAATACAAAAGCGTTACGCCAAAAGATACTCGATCTTGCGATACACGGAAAACTTGTACCGCAAGATCCTAACGACGAACCCGCATCGGTGCTGCTTGAACGCATCCGTGCGGAAAAAGGACGTCTCATAAAAGAAGGAAAGATCAAGAAGCCCTCGAAGTCCAAGGCTACTTGTGATAAGCCGCCTTATCCCTACCAGCTGCCGAAGGGGTGGGAGTGGACGACCGTGGG
>CAYZKZ010000035.1:3181-24230 GCA_964479325.1 uncultured Muribaculaceae bacterium | reverse complement strand
GTGCGGACCGCCGATGCCCTCGCCGGCCTTGCCCTTGAAGAAATACGGATTGTCCTCGCTCCAGACGAAGCGGCGTGTGTTCTGGTAGATCGGGTCGTTGATGTCAACGTCACCAAGGTAGGCCATCGCCAGGAGGCTCGGCACGTTGGCGTCGTCCATCAGGAGGCGGTTGCCGAAACCATCGACCTCGAAGGCGAAGATCTTGCCGTATTTCGGATGATCGACGACGGCATATTCATGAAGAGCCTTCTCCACTTCGGCGGCCAGGTCGAGGCATTCCTTCGCAAGCTTCTTGTTGTGGTTGACAGTCTCCAGGATCTCGGCGGCTTTGCGCAAAGAGGTGACCGCGAAGAAGTTGGACGGTACGAGGAACTCGAACATCGTGGCGTCGTCCGACGGGCGGAAAGCCGAGGCGATCAGGCCGACCGGCTTGACAGGGTTGCCGCGGCCGTCGTTGGACTTGGTGTCGAACTGGCGGTCGGTCTTCCTGGCGAACGTGTAAGGGCCGGGGCCGTCCTTGCGCTGCTGCTCCTTGAAGGTCTTCAGCGTCGCCTGGATGGATTTCAGCCACGTCTCGCCGAAGACTGAGTCGTCACCGGTCACCTTCCAGTACTGGTAGGCCAGACGGATCGGGTAGCAATGCGAGTCGATCTCCCATTTGCGCTCGTGGTCGTACGGATTCATATCCGTGAGGTCGGAGTCCCATTCGCTGCCCGTAGGCCCGTCATTGAAGGCGTTGGCGTAAGGGTCGATGCAGATCAGCGAGAACTGGCAGTTGATCACCCCCGCAAGCATCTGCTTAAGATTCTCGTCCTGGTTGGCCAGCTGCACGTAAGGCCACACCTGCGCGCCGGAGTCCCTGAGCCACATCGCGTGTATGTCGCCGGTATAGACGAAAGTGCGGAAGTTTCCGTTCTCATCCTTGCCGAAATGCACGGTGGTGTCGAGCGTGTTAGGGTAGCAGTTGGCGAACATCCACGCCAGGCGAGGGTTCTTCAGAGTGTTCTGCATCCGCGCGATGGTGTTCTCGACCGCCTCCGAGCGGAAAAGCCTCTTCTCTGGAGCCGGGCGCTGCGATTCGTAGTCCTTGCCCTGCGCGAGCGCGCCTCCGAGCAGGAATAAGGCTGAAGCCAAAAGTAGTGTGCGTCTCATAAAGTTATTTTTCATTAGTGTATGAATATGGTCTGTCCTCCTTCCCGGTTCCTCTGACCGTGTCAGGTTCGGACGCCACAAGATACTCAATTTTTGCTCCTCCGGCAAGGTCTTCAAAGCGGAAATAATTCCTGCTCCACTCTTTCCCGTTGATTCTCACGCCTTTGAGATAGAAGTTCTCCTTTGAGTTGTCAGGTGCTGACAGGCTGATCCTCGTCCCGTCCGGACGGGTGATGACGGCCTTCTTGAACAGCGGAGTCCCGATGGCATATTCATTCGAGGCGGGGCAGACCGGGTAGAATCCAAGCGCGGAGAAGACGTACCAGGCTGATGTCTGGCCGTTGTCCTCGTCGCCGCAGTAGCCGTCGAAGTTGGAGTTGTAGAACTTGTCCATCACCTCCCTGATCCGCATCTGCGCCTTCCAAGGCTGACCGCACCAGTCGTAGAGGTAGAGGACGTGCTGGATCGGTTGGTTGCCGTGGGCGTAGTTGCCCATATTCATCACCTGCATCTCCCGGATCTCGTGGATAGGGAAACCGTAGTAGCTGTCGTCAAAGACAGGAGGGATTGTGAATATGCTGTCGAGCATCCCGGCGAACTCCTCGTCCCCGCCCATCAGGTCAATCAGCCCCTGAGGGTCGTGGAACACCGACCAGGTGTAGTGCAGGCTGTTTCCCTCGGTGAAGTCGCCGCCCCATTTCAGAGGACTGAACGGCCTCTCGAAAGAACCATCGGCCTTCTTCCCGACCATCAGCTTGTACTCCGGATCGTAGAGGTTCTTGTAGTTGAGCGCCGCCTTGGCGTAAGGGGCGAGTTCCTCCTCGCTCCGGCCGAGCGCCTTGCCGAATTGGAGGATGCACCAGTCGTCGTAGGAATATTCAAGTGTCCTGGCGGCATTCTCGTTGATGCCGACATCGCAAGGGACGTAGCCGAGGCTGTCGTACCATTCCCAGCCGAGCCTTCCGGTCGAGCTGACCTCCGGGTGGACGGCGTGCGCTCCGTGGGTCACGGCCTTCCAAAGCTCGTCGGAGTCGTAGCCTCTGAGTCCGGTGAGCCAGGCGTCGGCAACAATCGAGGCCGAGTTGTTCCCGACCATACATCCTCTGTGTCCTGGACTTGACCACTCCGGAAGGAATCCGCTCTCCAGCCACGTGTTCACGAGGCCTTCCTGCATCTTGGCGTTCTCGTCCGGATAGACCAAGTTAAGCAGCGGGAACAGACTTCTGAACGTGTCCCAGAAGCCGGTGTCGGCGAACAGGTAGCCTTTGTGGACGGTGCCGTCATAAGGACTGTAATGCACCCTCTCCCCGTCGGCGTTGATCTCGGAGAGGTCTCTTGGGAACAGTACCGACCTGTACAGACAGGAGTAGAAGGTGCGGAGATTGTCGATGTCGTCATCCTCGACGGCTATTCTGCCGAGGACCTCGTTCCACCTTGCGCGTCCGGCCTCGGCGATCTCGTCGAACGACCTGTCGCCCAGTTCGCCAAGGTTCAGTTCCGCCTGTTCGAGGCTGATGAACGAGGACGCTGCCTTGAGGTTGACTTTCTGGCCTTTCGCGGTCTTGAAGCCGACCATCGCGATGTGTCCGTCGATAGTCTCGGTCTCGAACGGGGTGTCGCTGACCACCACGAACCAGTTGCGGAAGTTCTCCGTCACGCCGCCGTGATTGGATGTCGAGTAGCCGGTGATTATATTCCTGTCCGTCTCGACCTCGACATAGCCGCCGTTGTAGGCATCTACAACGAGGTAGGACATCTCCTTCTCTGGGTAGGTGAGTCTGAACGCCGCCGCCCTTTCCGTCGGGGTCAGTTCGGCCACCACATCGTGTTCGGCGAGATAGACCTGGTAGTAGTAGGGCTTTGCCGTCTCGGCCTTGTGGGAGAACCAGCTCTGCCGCCCCTCCTCGTCATAGACCGGCCCGGTCGTCACAGGCATAATCGAGAATGAGCCGTAGTCATTGATCCACGGGCTTGGCTGGTGGGTCTGCTTCAGACCTCTGATTTTGGTCGCCGAGTAGGTGTAGGTCCACCCGTCCCCGTTCCGTCCCGTCTGCGGGGTCCAGAAGTTCATCCCCCACGGCATCGCGATCGCGGGGTAGGTGTTCCCGGTCGAAAGCTCGTAGGAAGACGCCGTCCCCATCAGGGGATTCACATAATCCACAGGCTCCTCTGTATGAATATTCTCCTGCGAGGCGCAGGACACGGCGGCGTAAAGAGCCGCAAAAAGTATAATGGATCTGATCTTCATCTTTCCCTGAATATTTCCGCTAAGGTACATCAATTTCCACAACTTCGGAATAGTTCCATCTCCTTGTCCCGCTTCCGACCGGCGTGTCAAAGTTGATTCTCGCGGCGGCCCGGATGAAAACTTTTCTGCCGGAAGGGATTGTTCCGTTCGACTTGATGGTCACATCCGTGCCGAGAAGTTTCTCGAACGCCTGCCCTGCATAAGTCAGCTCGCTTGACCAGCGGTTGTCCCTGGCTCTGTAGCCTACGGATGATGAGTAACTTACAAAAAGCTGGATGTCGGTGACATTCGCCATACTCTCCTTCCAAAAACCGGTCGGCTCCATCGCCTTGCGGATCTCCTCGCGGCCGGTTGCCCTTGTGACTTTCACTTTGGCTGTGATCTTGCCTCCGCTGACCATAGGCGATCCGACGAACTCCACGTTCAGGAAAGGTTGTACCTGAAAATTGACCTCTGTCTTGCCTTTTATGTGGACATCCTTGGTGTCATTCCTGATGACGGTTCCGTCCTCTGTCTCAAGCAGTATCGGGATGAACGGGCCATCGACCCGGACGTTGTAGTCCGCCTCGAACAGTTTTGTGTTCTGGAATGATCCGTCTGCCTTGCAGTTGAAATCCTGAGGGGTGACATTCCCTTCCCAACTTGTCTCGATGAGACGTACCCTGATTCCTTCCGATCCTTGGTCGGTGAGTACAGGCGCTCCGGTGTTTATGTCGGTGACTGTTCCGTAGATTGTCTCGGACGGAGCGTCGTAGTTGTCCAGCTCAAACAGCGAGCAGGATGTTAGAGCCATAGCGGCCGCTATTGTGTAGATGACTTTTTTCATACTTTCCTATCTGTTTGGTTGCTGGTCAATGACAGTGCTCTTGGCCACTTCTCCGCTCGGAATCTCAAAGTAGTAGTCCGTGGCGCTGTAAAGCAGACGCATCTCTCTGGCCATCTGGAAGTTGGCGTCGAAGAAGTACTTGTGTTCCTTTGAACTGTAGAACGGATAGAGGCCTCTGAGCCTGTACTCTCCGTCCACTCCTGTCCTGGATGCGTAGCCCTCTCTGTGTTCTCCCCAGAAGTCATCCCTGGCCTCGTAGTGCTGTACCCTCCAGCGGCGGATGTCCCATTTGCTCTTGTGTTCAAGGGCAAGTTCCTTTCGTCTTTCCCTGCGGACGATGTTCCGGCTCTCGATGTTTCCTCCGAGGTCGCTTTCAAGAGCGTCGGCTCCGGCTCTCTCTCGGATGTCTCTGATGGCTTGGGTGGCGACGGAGAGCATATTGTCTCCCTCGACTGGGCAAGGCGCTCCGGCTATCGACAGCTCGACAGCGGACTCTGCCGCCGCAAGCAGCACGTCAGCGTAGCGCATCAGAATGAAAGGCTGTGCCGACTTGCCCTCGCCTCTGATGTAGGAAGGGTCTGGATTGAGGTACTTCTTAAGGTAGAATCCAGACAGGTTTGCCTCGTTGTCTTGCGTGTTGTAGAACGGCCCGTTGGCTCCGGCCGGGGTCATCTTGACTCCGTCAACCTCCATAACAGGCTGTGTGGCAAGGGCGTTCGCGCTCATAAAGAGAGTGTTCCCGAATTGAGGAAGAAGTTGGTAATAGTTCTGCGTGGCGCGGCTGTAGGAATAGTCGGACCAGAGAGGGGAGACAGGGGTCTCTCCGGTGTAGATGCCGGCTCTGATCTCGATCTCAACGTTGCGGAAAGTGTCTCCGGGCAGAATCACATAAGCCCTGAGGCGCGGTTCGGCGTTCTTGAAGAAATCCATCGTCGAATCGAACATCAGGTAATGACCTTCGGTGTTCGAGGCACCGTCGGTCACACGGATTGTCCCGTCGGAGTAACGGTCGAAGCCGTCGAACAATTCGACAAAGTCAAGGGAAGGGCAGGAACCTGAGCAAAGCGGGTCTCTGAATATGAAAGGCGAGCTGTATGCGTCCAGACCGTGTGTGAGCGAAGGGTAGGAATATTCCTTCACAAGGATATTCTCCGGGCTGCTGACATCGCTGAACATATCCACCATATTCTGGTACTGGGCCTCGCTGTCGCCGGCGCTCCATTTTTTCTTGTAGAGGGAGTACCTGCCGCTGTTCATTACGGCTCTGGCGGCCTTGTAGGCTTCGGAGAAGTACCTTTGCGAAGCGGCCGCGGCCTTGTCGCTGTCGAATCCGATGACCCTCACGCCTGTCTTGGCTCCGACACCGGTGAGGCGGCCGGTGACCGTGTCGTTGTATTTGGCCACCGATCCCGCATAGAGCATAGCCTCAGCCTTGAATGAAAGTGCTGCGTACTTGTTCGGCAGACCTTGTGTCAGGGAAGTCTCAGGAAGAAGTTCCGCCGCCTGGTCGAAATCCTTTCCTATCTGATCCCAGGTCTCTTCCTCGGACGCTCTTGGAACCTCAAGCTTGTCGGCTTCGGCCGGGTAGGCTATGGTGCTCGTTACAAGAGGAATGCCACCGAAGCGGCGGGCCATCTGGTAGAAAGTGTAGGCTCTTACGAAGTAGGCCTGGCCGAGGTAGAAGTTCATCTCGACCTCCGAGAAGTTGCCGGAATATTCCGGAAGCGCCTCGATCAGGTGGTTTGCGTCGTGGAGAAGAACGAACGCCTGTGTCCAGAACGGGGTTCTCTCGCTTCTGAACGTCTCGAACACGTCGTCCCTGTTCATCGCTTCTCCGCACCCGTCTATTCCCAAGGTGCCGAGCCATCCGTTGAACTCGAATCCCCACTGCGCCATATATTTGAAGTCCTCCCACGGCATCTGGCTGTAAAGTCTTGCCAGATAGATCTGCATTCCCTTGGAAGATGTCATCAGGTCATCGTCCGTGACCGTGTTCTTTGGCGGAATGTTCATATCACCGCATCCGGTGAAGACCAGAATGGCGATGATTGATAAATATTTGAATATTCTGTTCATATTCTTTCAGACTTTAGAAATTCAGGTCAAGTCCCACGGTCACGGTCTTGTTGAGTGGGTACATACGTCCGTAGTCGGAATCCGGATGCTCCGGGTCAACATACTTGATGCCTGTGAGTGTGAATATGTTGTAGGCGTTTGCGAAAATCCTCAGCGAGTTCTTCGCCTTGCCCTTGACAGGAAGCGTCCATCCGAGTTCCACGCTCTTGAGCCTGAGGTAGGCTGTGCTGACACGGTTGAATTCGGAGTTCTGTTCCGGAGTGTGTCCCGTGTAGGCGTGTTCTCCGCTTATCCATTTGATGTTCTGGTCGTAAGGGTCGGCCGTCGGGTCTTCAGGATGCCATCTGTCAAGGAAAAGATCCAGGGTTCCACCTCCGTTGCTGCCCCAGATCGAGTACAGCGGCTCTGAGTACATATAGGATCCCATCGCCGAACCCTGGAACAGGACGCTGAGATCCCAGTTTCTCCAGCGTGCGTCAAAGGACAGTGAGTAGTTCATCCACGGAGTCTGGTCGAACGCATAAGGGTGCATATCCAGTCCGTTGATTTCTCCGTCACCGTTCCAGTCAAGGTACTTGTAGTCGCCCGGAAGGGTGCTGCCCTCCTTGTAGATGTCGTAACTCCAGATGTCCTCCCATCCGGTGAAGCGCCCTGCGCTTTCATAGCCGAACTGGATTCCCTGATAGCGATGGGTCAGGTTGTCGTTGCGCCATCTCTCGTAGGAGTTGCCGTAAGGCCCTTGGTTGAGTGCGTCCAGATACTTCTGGCGTGTGACTGTCACAATCCCTTTGACGTTGTAGGAGAAATCACCGATTTTGTTTCTGTGGCTGAGTTCCAGCTCCAGTCCCATATTCATATCGGAGTTGATGTTCTCGATAGGAGCCTCCGCGCCGACAACGGTCGGGAGCGATGAGGAGTTCTGCGCGAAGATTCCGCTTCTCCTTCTCTCGAAATAGTCAACGGTGATTCCAAGCAGTCCGTTCCACGCCTCGAAGTCCACTCCGATGTTGAAAGTCTTGGATCTGAGCCACGTGATGTTCTTGTTGGGAAGCGGGTAGGTTCCCACACCGTAGATGAAGGATCCGTCGAGCAGATAGCCCGGAGCATAGTTGCTGTAATAGCCTTTATCCGCATCTCCGGACGTGGCCGGGTAGGTGTAGCCGGAGATCCATTCGTAGTTGATCTCACTGTCGTCTCCAAGTGAGCCGTAGCTGCCTCTGACCTTGAACTGGTTGATGAATGACAGGAATGGTGTGTTCTTGAACCAAGGCTCCTCGGACACTCTCCAACCGGCGGAGAATGAAGGGAAGAATCCCCATTGGTGTCCCGGAGCGAATTTCGACGAACCGTCGTAGCGGAATTGGCCTTCTAAAAGATAGCGGTCATCGAACGCATAGTTCACTCTGCCTATCAAGGCTCTGTACTCGATGTCGTGGAATGCGTCCAGTCCTGTGTTGATGCCTACGAATGTGGATTCTGTGTTGTCTTTCAGGGCCGTGAAATACGGTGTGCTGAAGGCGAGGTCGCCGTAGAGGTAGTAGTTGTCTCCTTTCCTACGCTGCGCTTCCGCTCCGAAAGTCGCTCCCACCGAATGGCGGTCGGCGAACTTCCTGTTGTAGTTCAGAAGAATTTGTCCGAGAATCTGCTGCTTGGCGTAATGCTCACGGGTCAGCCTGTCCGAATGGTCGGCGAACTCTTTTGAGACATATTCACCGGTCAGGCTGTTCTTTGCGTAGAGGGAATAAGACTTGCGGAACATCTCGTTGTCGTCGAAGCGGTAGTCGTAGCTTGCCAATCCCTTGAGTGTCAGTCCCTGGAGAATGTCCGTGAGGGTCACGAGGTCATATTCAAGGGAAGCGGAGGTCTGGAATTGCTTCTGGCGGTATTTCTTGTAGCCCGAGATGTCGGATGTCATCATCGCCACGGTGTTCTGTTCCAGGTCGAGTCCATCGTAGTTCAGCATCGTCTGCTCCTCATCCACGTAGGCTGGGAAAAGTACTCCCTGCTTCCAGAGATTCCTGATCAGAGTGACGGCGTCCGAGTCCGGTGTCCGCCGGTCGTCTGCCAACGCGCTGACACTGAAAGTCAGATCCAGACCGTCCGTGATTTCCGCCTTGATGTTCGAGCGCAGGTTGTACTTCGAGTAGTTTAGATCCCGGCTGCGGAAGAATCCTTCCTGAAACAGGTAACCCATACTGACGTAGTACTGGTACTTGTCGCTGCCCCCGGAGATGCTGACATCGTGCTGCGTCTGCGGAGACCAGTCGGAGAACACCAACGAGTTCCAGTCTGCCGCCTTTTTTGTGCCGTTGATGTAAGGCTCCATATCTGCGTCCAGATAGACTCTTGATCCGCTTCCGTCAGCCTTGTTCATCGTCATCTCGTTGTAGAGGGTCATCGCGTCGACCGCTCCCGCCAACTTTGGCATAGTTGAAGGAAACTGGAAGGTGTAACTTCCGTTATAGTTGACCTTCGCCTTGCCCTTCGCTCCGGATTTTGTGGTGACAAGCACGACTCCGTTACCACCTCTTACTCCGTAGATGGCTGCGGACGCATCCTTGAGTACTGACACGTTCTCGATGTCGTTAGGATTAAGCCTCTGGAAGTCCTCTATTGTCCGAGGCACATCATCGATTACCACAAGCGGTGTTCCCAAGCCTCTGACATCGAAGCTGTTGCTGTAGGTTCCCGGCTCGGCGCTCTTCTGCCACACACGCACTCCGGCGACCCTTCCGGTCAGCATATTCTGAGGATTCTCGGATTTCGTGTGGAGCATATTCTCGCCACTGACTCCTGAGATCGATCCGGTTATGGAACCCCTCTTCTGGGTTCCGTAGCCCACGATCACCACACTCTCAAGGTAGGTGTTGTCATCCTTGAGGACAACATCAATCTCTTTCCTGCCGCCGACTTTCTCGACCACCGTGGTGTAGCCTATGCAGGAATATTCAATCTCGGCGTTTCCCGGAACGGAGATGGAATATTTCCCGTCCAGATCCGTGGCCGCTCCGGTGGTGGTGCCTTTGATCATCACATTGGCTCCGATGACAGGTTGCCCCTGAGAGTCCCGGACGATTCCCGAAACTGTCAGGCTGCTTTGCGCGTTCAGGCTGAACACAGCCATAAACAGCAGCAGAAGAGCTATGTATGTCTTTTTTACCATAATCTTAATAGGTGTTTATTTTGTGCTGATGAGGTATCTCGCTATCTCGGCGTACTCTGCCGCGAAGGCGAAAGCGAACATCCCCTCCACCTTGTTTTTGGCATTGTCCGTGTTCCATCCGTAGAGGAGGGATGGCGGCAGGAATCCTTCGTGAAGGTAGTTCGAGTAGCCGTAGTCCAGATTGTTCTGGAAAGTAGTTATGTTGAGGCTCACGTTGGAATAGTGAGCCGACACATCCACCCAGCCTTTGAGCAGAACGCCGTTGAACCAGTTGTTGAATCCTGTGACATCGTAGTCGTAGCAGTCCTCGACCGTGGCGGATTTCTTTGCGAAATAGACCAGAGTGGAATTGGAGAGGTTCGTCATATCAGTGAGATATTCCTTCTCGCTGGTCACCCTGTACAGGTCGGCGGCTCCGGAAAGCATCGTTCCTGAATTGTATGAATATGCCGTCCCGGTAGGACCCTCTTCCTGGTTGTTGGCCCTGTAACGCACCCCGTCGATGGTTTCGTAGGCTATTCCGGATTCGCTCAGCGAGGATCCCTTGGCTCCGAGCATATCGTAATAGACCCCCGCGGACTTCCTGAAGAGGTTGTTCTTCTGAAAATCATAGACTTTCTTGGCGAACATCAGGTAGTACTCGCTCTTGTCCATCTCTTCGGTCAGGCGGGTTTTCGTCGCGTCGATGTAGCGGTGGGTGATCTTAGCGTTTTTCCCCGCATAGATCTCGCTTAACTTGACCAGAGGGCTGACGAACGGCCCGTTGCTGCACGAATGCTTAGTGTAGTAGCCGGGACCCCAGGTGATGCCACCGTGTTCAGTCCCGTCACTTTTCAGAGTGCAGTCCCAACCGTCAAGGACATATTCAGCAAGATATTCAGCCTTCTCAAGGTAGCGGGCCTCGCCTGTGAGCCTGTAGGCGTTGAGGAGTTCTATGACAAGCCATTCCTGGTCGTCATAGACATTCTCGACCCCTTCCACCTTGGCTGTTCCGGGGCTGTTGGCTCTGTTCACTCCATAGACCGACCATTCTTTCGTCTGGGTGTAGGATGTCAGGGTATATGTCCCTTTGTACCAGTCAAGTCCGTCGAAAAGGTCGCCGAGAGTCTTTTTCAGTTCCCCGCTGTTCGCATTGTAAAGTTCGGGCCTTCCTGCGTTTTTCAGATCCTCCATTCCGGAAAGCAGGGCGTTGACGGCCTCAAATGAGGATGTGTACATCCAGACACTGGCCTTTTCGAGTGACGTGACTCCGAGGAACGGGTAGTAGTAGCGCATCATCAGCATTGAGTTTCCTTTGAAACAATGCTCCAATGCAGCCTTGGTCAGAGTCAGCGAACGGTTCAGGTTCTCCTCGGCCTTGTCTAAGTTTGTCTCCTGAACAGGAGGCTCCGGTTCAGGGTCGGGGTCTTTTCCGTTATGTGAACAGGCTGTGCCGCCGACCGCGAGGGCCAGCAGCACAACCATCAAAGTTTTTCTCATTATTTCAGACCGATAGAGTGGATAGCCATCTTGTTCTCATCGCCGTTGTCGTCACCCTTGAACACCGCAAGAGCGATCACAACATTCTTTCCGCTGTAGGCTGAGAGGTCATATTCAAAGTTGGCGTAGAGTTCAGGCTCGTCATTTCCGCCACCCTCGTTGATGAACTTCCAGGCTCCGTTTCCGGCTGATTCGGCGAAATTGGCCGCATCTCCGTTGCCGACGGTGTGCACCTTAGGCTCGAGGAACTTGACATCGCAGTCTTCGGTGATCGCGACAACCTTGAAGTAGGTAGGGTGTTCGGTGCTGAAGTTGCGCGTCTTGAGCCAGAGGGTCTTCTTGGAGGCTACCGGAAGTTTTGCGTAGAAATATGCCTGAGGCTCGTCAAGTGTCACAGGAGTTCCGCCTCCGTTTGTCTTGATGACGAATCCCTCTCCTGCGAACGGCTCGCTGTCCTTGTGGATTGGCATACAAGCCCAGAATGCCGCGAAGTGGTTCTGCCCTCTCCAGGTCTGGTAGGCGTCACGGTACTTCTCAGGCCCGTCGATGTCCTGCATACCTACTTTGGAGATGCCGGAGAACTCGTCAATCTCTGTCACAGGCATTGTGGAGCGTACAATTTCCTTGGTAAGCTTCCAGTTCGTTCCGAGGGCGGCGATTTCCTCGCCTGGGCACCAGCCCCAGTCTGAAGGGCATTCCTTTGCGAACACGATGCGGCGGATCACAAGCTGCTTCCAGTAGTCGCCTGTGCGAACCCTGTAGGTTCCGATTGCAAAGTATATTTCCTTTCCTATGTAAGGGGTGAGGTCGAACTCGAAGTCGTGGCGGTCTCCATCCTTTCCTGTCGTGTAGCTGTCATTGCCGTAGGTGCGGATGTCGCCTATTCTTACCGCCTCCGGCTCTGCTGCGGTAGGGTCGATCACCATAACGCCGAAGTTGGTAGGGTCAGCGTCATCGGCTCCGTGCGTGCGTACCTTGAGGTACATCTTGCAGTTGTCGGCTGTGATCGCCTTCTTGCCGTAGATGTAGGAGTCGAACACGTCGAGGTCGGCAGGATTTGTCCAGTCGCCGTCTTCCTCGCGGTTCCTGATCTGGATGGTCGTGCCTTCATTCTGCTCCTCGTTCCATCCGTAGAAGCTCGTTATTGTGTAGAGGAAGTCGCTTGACCAGTCGAAGTGAGGGTAGTCATCACCGTTCTTTCCGCCTCTGTACTCGTTGTAGTAGAATGTGTTGGCGGTGGCTTTGATCTGTTCGAGCGTCATTCCTCTGAGAAGTTCCTTGCTTCCCATAAGGACATCGTCGAGTGTTACGATGAAGTCGCCCGTGAACGCTGTCTTCTCCACTTTCTTCTCTACTGTGACGCAGCCAGCCTTTGTAAAGGTGAGCGTGTAGTCGTCGATGGTCAGGTTCTCGAAGGCGAATGTTCCGTCAGCGCCGGTCTCGACGCTCTTTGCGCCGTTGAGGGACACGGTCACTCCGGCGAGCGGGGCATTGCCGTTCTTTGCATCGACGGTCACACCTTTGATGGCGGCGCAGGCTACTGCCATAACAGCGTCAATCTTTGTCGCCGCTTTGTCAACGAAAGATTTCTCCGTGATTGTCACGGCCGCGTCAGCGAATCCGTCCTTCTTGAAGGTGACTGAGTGCTTTGTGATTGTCACACCGTCGATTTTGTACGAGCCGAAAGCGTCTGTGGTCGCGGTCTTCTTGATGTCCGCGATCTCGACCGTCACATCGGCGATAGGAGAACCGATGTCACTTGTCACTGTTCCTGAGACTGTACCGGTCTCGAATTCCGGAGTCTTGTTCTCATCCTTCTTGCAGGATGTGAACGCCGTTCCCATCAGAGCGGCCACGAGCGCCAAAGCGCCGAGAGTCTTGAATGTTTTCATTTGTTTTGAGTATTATTAATATTGTCTTATTTTTTTTGTATCGTTTTGCAAAGTAAACCCTTTATGGTTAAGTTTTGGGTTAATTTAAGATTAATTCTCGGAATATTTTGGGTTAATTTGATGGAATTTTGATATTTTTACGCAAAATCATTCATTTATGCGCGGCTTTGTCTTATCGATTGTTTTGTCCCTCGTCTCGGTCACCGGTTTTTCCCAAGGCTTGGGATTCTATGGTCACGATTGCCAGATTGACCAAAGAACCTCTTTCCAGATTAATCCGGGACTCTTCGGCAGCTGCCATAGGACCTTGGTTCTTTCCTTTGGCTTCAAGGCTCTGCCCGGTGCTTCTGACGGCTACATTTTCAGGATGAGGTCCGGACGCAGGGATGATTCTCCAATCATTAATTTTTTCTACGAGGAGACTTCGGATTCCTATCTCTTCAAGTTGATTCTCGAGGGCAAGCGTTTCATAGCCCAGTTGGAGATCCCTAAGTCCGAGGTCTCGGTCGCCAAGGACTGGGTGCCTGTCTCGCTCACTTTCGACTCACACAACGATTCGGCGATGCTCAGAGTCGGAAATTCCTGGGAGGCTTCCGGCGAGGTTGACCTTCCGGTCACCATCAGGCCTCGCATCTGGTTCGGCAAGAGTGAGTACCTGATTGATGTCCCGTCGTTCGCGATAAGTGACCTTGTGATATCTTTTGACGGAGATAAGGTGCGTTTCCCTTTGGACGAGGATTCCGGAAATGTCGCTTTGAGTTCAAGGTGGTATCTTCGCGGCAAGACCGTCAACCCTATCTGGCTGCTGAACGATTCCTACCATTTCAAGAGGATCTCCACGTTGGGGTCATCCCGTATGCTTTGCGCAGGATTTGATTCTAAAGGCCATAGGGTCTATATGTTCAACAGGGACTCTGTTTTCTTTCTTGACCTTGTTTCCGAGCGTCTTTCGTCGTTGCGAGCGGCCAATTCCTGTCCGGTTGTCAATGCTTGTGCGACTTCGTTCATTGATCCTTTTGATGGCTCGATCTACGCTTATCAGGTTTTCTATGATGACGATCAGAACAAAGGACTTCCGACTGTGGCTCGTCTGGATCCGTCCTCGCTTCTGTGGACTACGGTGTCTTCCGAGTCTTTGGAGATGCAGATGCACCATCACGCCCAGTGGCTGGACAGCGCCGGGCGTCGCCTCACTATCTTCGGGGGCTATGGCAACCGCCGCTACAACGGGTCTTTCTATGATTTTGACCTGACCGGCCATTCCTGGTCGAAGTGGGATGTCAAGGCCGGAGACGAGATATTCCCTCGTTTCTTCTGCTCTATGGGCTATGACAAGTCAAGCCGCAACCTTCTGATCTTCGGCGGAATGGGCAATGAAAGCGGCGACCAGATTGTAGGACGTGAATATTCCTACGACCTTTTTGAGGTCAATCCGGTCGAGCGTTCCTCCCGGCGGCTATGGACGGCGGATTGGAAGGGGAACAACTGCGTGGCTGTGCGCGGGATGGTTGTCGATGGAGACGGATTTTACACCCTGTGCTATCCAGAGTACGAGACCCTGTCGGAACTGAGACTTTACCGATTCTCCTTAAACAACGGTGAATATGAAGTCCTTGGTGATCCTATTCCTATCAACTCCGACAAAATCACCTCGAACGCCAATCTGTTCTATGACCCTGAGTCAGGCGTGATGATAGCTTTGGTCGAGGAATCTCCTGATGACATCTCCTCTACAGTTTCTACTTATGTGATTTCCTATCCTCCAAGAATCCAGACCGTTTCAACCGTTGTTTCCAGAATGAGAAGCCGTGTGGTTCTTGTCATCTCGCTTATAGCGTTGGCTTTGGCCTTGGTTCTTACCAAGATATTCATCACTGTCTCTGTCAGGAGAAGACGTTTGCGGTCTCCGAAGCTTCCTGCGTTCATCAAGTCCGACTCTGACAAGCCTGATTCCATCTATCTTTTCGGCGATTTGACCGTCATTGACCGAGGCGGTGTGGACATCACCTCACGTTTCACGTCCAAACTCAGGCAGATGTTTCTTATTGTTTTGAACAGTGTCGATGATGGAGGTGCCTCCTCGAAGAAGATAAGCGGACTTCTCTGGCCTGACAAGGAAGAGGACAAGGCCAAGAATCTCAGGGGAGTGACGGCCAACAATCTGCGTAAGTTCCTTGGGGAACTTGACGGAATCAGGATGGTCTATGAGAACGGTAAGTTCAATTTTGAGATGTCCTCTCCGTTCTATTGCGACTACCTTGAGTTCCTCCGTCTTCTCGACTCTGAGAATCCAGACGCTGACACCATTCTCTCCATAGTTTCGAGAGGCAAGTTCCTAAGAAACGAATCTGATCCGATGTTCGACAAATTTAAGGGCGAGACAGAACGCCGCGTCAAGTCGGTTGTGACTGTCGAACTTGCGCGTCGTTTCTCTCTGAAGCAGTACGAGAACACAGTTTTGTGCGCTGACATCCTGTTTGCGCTGGATCCGCTTGACGATGACGCTCTCAAGTACTCGGTTCTCTCTCTTTCCGCTCTTGGAGAGGACGAGAAGGCCGGTTGCCTTTACCAAACCTTCATTACCAAGTACAAGAAAGACTACGGGGAGGACTATTCAATATTATTTGAGTCTATCTTGTCCGAGAAGTCTTAGACTGTGCGACCCATAGACAAGTGAGGCAACTTATCAGGATTCGGACTTCTCCGATCCTCCCAGTGCCTCCACCGCAGCCTTATCCAGTCCCGTGCATCGCATAATGACATCAATCGGCACGCCCGAATCCTTCATCCGCCCGGCTATCGATTCCCTTTCCTCGGACCGGCCCCTTGCCAAGCCCCTTGCCATACCTTCTTCCATTCCAACCTCCCTCGCATTGGCGATCTGGTTGTAAGTGTCACGTTCGTTGATCATATTGTTGACGTATTGTTCCTTCTCATCCTTTGTCAGGGATATGACCTGCGCCGCCTCGAAGAGCCTCAGGAAGATTCTGTCTATCAGCGCTGCGGGTCTCTCCAGCAGCCTGTTGAGGTTCTTCAGCACAAAGAACCACTTGTCCTGGTTCGTCTTGAGTTCCTCGGGCGTTTTGTTGAATCTCCCGATCTCGATGAACACGAACCTCAGCTTGTCCGTCATCAGCGCCCCGGTCTCGTCCTCCCTGACCGAGTACCTTCTGATCAGCCCTCCTCCGCTCTTGTCACCGAAGCTGAAGTTCATCAGCCCGACGAAATACACTCCGTTGATGCCGTAGTCCCATCTCTTCCCCCTAACGCCCTGCGAGTGCAGCGCCATCCCGGAGTAGTAGAGCGCCCTCTCCCGGAAGAACTTCTGGTAGGCCAGCTGGATCTCGACGATGAACTTGTCTCCCTTGTCATCCATACACATCACGTCGAACCTTGCGTTCCTGTCTCCCGCCGCAAGTCCGAGCCTCTCTGTCGGGAGGTAGGTGATGTCCCTGATCTTTTTGTCTGGGAAGATCGTCCCCAGAAAGTCCACAAGGAACTCCTTGTTCATCTCTGTTCCGAAGAGCCTTTTGAATCCCCAGTCGCTGAGCGGGTCAATGTAGCGAGGCAGTTCTCCCTCATCCCCGAATCCGGCCGCCTCATCCTCGAGCAAGGCTCTTGCCCACTCGCCGTCATTCAGCTCGTCATATCCGTTAACAGCCATAAAGATAGTAGTTTTTAATTAGTTGAACAAATTCCGGCTTCCGAAGTTTCGGTTATTCCTGTGCGAAAGCCCGCCGCAAAGTACGACCGTTTTCCCACATTTCAAGCGAGTGATAAAAAACATTCGGGGGTAAGAATGTGTTTTTTTATGAATATCCCAATTTGTCCACCCTGACCATCCCGCCGCCCCTTGGTCCAGCTTTGTAAAGCGCTGGCGATGAATTGCCCCTCGACGATAGCTTTTTTTTGAATATTTTAGTACTTTGTCTTGCAAGGTATTCGAAAATATTTATATCTTTGCATCGTAAAATTAATTGCAAGGCAAGGCTGAGGGCCTTGGCGAAAGTGAGTATGATAATCAACACGCAGATGAAAAAGGTTGTTAATGTCAGTTTGGGAGGCAGGAGCTTCTCGTTGGATGAGGATGCCTACGCAAGGCTTACCGCTTATTTTGACCACTTCAGGCTCTGTCTGGGCAAGGATTCCCAGTCGGAGAAGGAAGAGGTGATGGCTGATCTGGAGAACCGAATCGCGGAACTGTTCTCGCAGGGAACAGGCGGAGCGTCGTACAGGGTCGTGAATCTGGAACTCGTGACTAAGGTCGTTGAGCAGCTCGGAATGCCGGACGGCTCTAAGGAGCGGGCGGAGACCGCATCCACCACCGAGCGGCGGGAGGAAGACACAGCCCGTGAGGAATCCCGGAGGGAAAGCGGCCCTGACTTCTCGTACAGCGGCGGCAGCGGAAGCGCCAGAAGAAGGCTGTTCCGCGACCTTGACAACAAGAAGATAGGCGGTGTCTGCGCTGGCCTGGCGGCGTTCCTGAACGTTGACATCACGGTCGTACGCATCGTGGCTCTGATCGCGATGCTGATCTACGGAACTGGATTCCTGGTCTATCTTGTCCTGTGGATTGTGGTCCCTGTCGCAAGTACTCCTGCCGAAAAGTGTATGATGCGCGGCTTCGAGCCGACGGCGGAGAATATGGCAAGATTCAGTCAAAGGAGGAATGACTATGGAAAATAGCGCCGACAATGTTCGTTCCCAGATGCGCAAAGGTGTGCTGGAATATTGCATCCTCAGCATCCTGGAGCGGAAGGAGGCCTACGCCTCTTCGATTTTGGATGATTTGAAATCAGCGAATATGATCGTGGTGGAAGGGACGCTTTACCCTCTTCTGATCCGCCAGAAGAATCAAGGGCTGCTGTCCTACCGCTGGGAGGAATCGACGCAGGGACCTCCTCGGAAATATTACTGCATCACCGAGAAAGGCCGTCGGCAGCTCGCTGAGATGGATCAGGCCTGGCAGGAGATAGTGGAGACAATCAAAACAATAAAACAAGGAATATGAGGCAAGTGGAATATGTCAGCATAGGTGGCTATGTCTTCTCTTTGGAGGATGACGCAAGCAACGCCACCAAGGAATATCTTGACCAACTGTACTCGTTCTACTCCGGGAAGGAGAGCGGAACCGAGGTGATGGAGGGAATAGAGGAGCGGATGGCCGAACTTTTTATAGAGAAGGGAGGCCGCGGGGGAGTCGTCACTTTGCGGATGGTCAATGACGTGATCTCAATTCTTGGCCGTCCGGAGACGATCGAGAACGAGTCTTCTGACTCCGAGATCCGGCAGGATCACCAACCGGACGAAGCGCCAGGGACGGCGGAAGCGTCCGGAAGTGCTTCGGGCAGTCCTTCCAACCCGGACGGGAAGCAGTTGAGGCGCAAACTCTACAGGGATCCGGCCAATGGAAAAATCGCCGGTGTGTGTGCCGGACTCGCGACTTTTTTCAATCTGGACCCGGTCATATTCAGAATCCTCTTTGTGGTTTTCACACTGCTGGGAGGTCTGCGCCTGAGGTTTCTGTGGCCTCTTGAGCCGTGGATTCACATCTCCGCCCCGATTGTGTACATTGTCCTCTGGCTCTGTATGCCTGCCGTGAAGACTGTCCGTCAGCGGGATGAGATGCGCGGCGAGCGCGGGACGGTCGATGGCATCAGCGAGAGGATCAGAAACACTTCCCGTGAGGAGACGAGCTCCGTGGACTCTCAGACCTGGAAAAATGTGGGACGAATATTCTCGATAGTCATCGGTGTAATATTCCTTCTGACCGCCGTCGCCGGCATCGCATTTCTCTGCTCGTTCTGGTGGGGCGGTGAGATTCTTGGCAACAACTTCTTTTACAACAAGTTGATTGAACAGATGGCATTCGAGGCACCTGAACTTCTGTCCTTCATCTCCGCACCTCTTGTGATGATCTCGGCCGTCCTTGTGGCCATCATCCCGTTCTTCGGATTGCTCTATGGCGGTGTGATGCTCATCTTCGGCTTGAAATCCCCGAAGTGGCATCCCGGACTCGTCCTCTTCGTCATCTGGCTGATCATCCTTGTGGCCCTCGCCGTCTCATCCCTGATGACCTTCGCGGTATTCGACTGAACACCATAAGTTTAAATTGATAATGCACCCCCGGCCAGGAATCCTGAGGATTGTCTGGCCGGGGGTGAAACCGAAAAATCCCCGGAGACCGTGTGTGGTGTCCGGGGATTTATATTCAGTGATTCCCGAAGGTTCGGGAGTCAGTCTGCTCTGTTAGAAGAACTCCTCTGTGTTCTTGTCGAGGTTGTCGGAGTGGTCTTCGGAGTTGGACTCGAAGTTGTTCTTCGGACCGAAGTTCCTGTGGCCACCGTTTCTGCGGTCTCCACCGCGGTCGAAACCTCTGCGGTCGTCTCCGCCACGGCGATCATCTCCGCCCCTGCGGTCAAAACCTCTGCGGTCTCCGCCACGGCGATCGTCACCACCCCTGCGGTCGAACCCCCTGCGGTCTCCGCCACGGTCGTTTCCGCCGCTGCGAGGACGACGCTCCGGCTCAACGTAGCCTTCCGGCTTTGGCTCAAGGGCGCGCATAGAGAGTCTCATCTTGCCGGTCTTGGCGTCAATCTCAAGAAGCTTCACGTCAACCTCCTGACCTACGGTGAGGACATCCTCTACCTTCTCGGTCTTGTTCCAAGCGATCTCGGACACGTGGAGAAGGCCTTCCTTGCCAGGAAGGATCTCGACGAAGGCGCCGAACTCAAGGATTGAGACAACCTTTCCGTGGTAGGTCTGGCCGACCTCCGGAACAGCGCAGATGCCCTGGATCCAGTCGTAGGCCTTCTGCATAGCCTCCGCGTCGTTGGTCGCGATGTCAACGACACCCTTTCCGTCAACCTCGTCGATGGAGATGACAGCGCCGGTCTCGGCCTGGATCTTCTGGATGGTCTCCCCACCCTTTCCGATGACGGCTCCGATGAACTCCTTGTCGATCTCGAAGGACTTGATTCTCGGAACGAACGGCTTGTAGTCCTCGCGAGGCTTGTCGAGACACTTCATCATCTCGCCCATAATGTGCATTCTGCCTTCGTGGGCCTGCTGGAGAGCCTTGGCGAGAACCTCGTAGGAAAGTCCGTCAACCTTGATGTCCATCTGTGTCGCGGTGATACCGTCCTTTGTTCCGGCCACCTTGAAGTCCATATCTCCGAGGTGATCCTCGTCTCCGAGGATGTCGGTGAGGATTGCGTAGCGGTCGTTAGGATGCTGCTCGTCGGTGATGAGACCCATAGCAACACCGGCTACCGGCTTGCTGATCTGCACACCTGCGTCCATAAGGGCGAGGCAGCCTCCGCAGATGGAAGCCTGTGATGAGGAACCGTTCGACTCAAGGATGTCGGAAACCACGCGGACAGCGTAAGGGAATTCCGGAGCCTTAGGCATAACGGCCTTGAGGGCTCTGAAAGCCAGGTTTCCGTGACCTACCTCGCGACGGCCTACGCCTCTCTGGGCCTTGGCCTCGCCGGTGGCGAACGGAGGGAAGTTATAGTGGAGGACGAACTGCTGGGTCTCCTGTACGAGAACCTCGTCCATCTCCTTCATATCCATCTTTGTTCCGAGGGTGACAGAGGCAAGGGCCTGTGTCTCTCCACGGGTGAAGATAGCCGAGCCGTGAGCGCAAGGCAGGCAGCCTACCTCGCACCAGATAGGACGCACCTGGGTGGTCTGACGACCATCGACGCGCAGACCCTCGTCAAGGACAAGGTTACGCAGAGCCTCTCTCTGCTCGTGGCCGAAGTAGCGGTTGATCATCATCTTCTTGGCGGCAAGCTCCTCCTCGGTGAGGCCGAGGGACTCGACGCACTCCTTCTTGATGGCCTCGAAACCGTCCTCTCTCTCGTGCTTAGGTCTCGCTGACTTGGCGAGGGCGTAGCACTTCTCGTAGGCGAAGTCGTGGATCTTCTTCTTGAGATCCTCGTCCTCCTCGTCGTGAGGGTAGTCTCTCTTGACATCCTTGCCGAGCTCCTTGTTGAGCTCCTTCTGGATGCGGCAGTGCTTCTTGATCTCCTCGTGGGCGAACTTGATGGACTCGAGCATAACCTCTTCGGAAACCTCGTTCATCTCACCCTCGACCATCATAATGTTCTCCTCTGTGGCGGCGACCATAAGCTCAAGGTCGGCCTTCTCCATCTCGCTGAAGTTAGGGTTGATCTTGAACTCTCCGTCGATCCTGGCGACGCGTACCT
>CAYZKZ010000035.1:0-3171 GCA_964479325.1 uncultured Muribaculaceae bacterium | reverse complement strand
GGCGAGTCCTGCGAGAGCGTCCGGTTGGATGTCCTTCTCGGCTGAGATCAGCCAGATGTTCACGAAAACGGCGAGGTGGAAATCCTCCGGGAACAGAGGTCTGAGCGCCCTATCGACAAGACGTGAGATAAGGATTTCGTAGTCAGAGGCCTTGCCCTCTCTCTTCATAAATACGCCAGGGAAACGTCCCGCGGAGTAGAATTTCTCCTTGTAGTCCACCTGAAGTGGAAGGAAGTCTGTGTCTTCTGCTGCTTCTTTAGCGCAGGTTACGGTGGCCAGGAGCATCGTGCCTCCCATCTTTACCACCGCCGAACCGTCCGCCTGCTTGGCGACTTTACCGGTCTCGATCTCGATCACCCGACCGTCGGATAATTCGATCTTCTTTGTGATGATGTTCATTTTACTGTTTTTACCGCGTCTTCAACAAAATGTGTCTGGAAACAAGTCAGTGTTATTCCCTTGTCCGTGAGCCTGCTGCTGATTCTTTGTGTGTCAGGCTGTCCGATTTCCCCGATTAAAAAGAAAGGGACGGCTGCGGCATAAGGCGCGGCCAATCCCTTTTCTGTTCCTATCGTGTGATTATCGACGGAGACCGAGCTCCTTGACAATCTTTCTGTATCTCTCGATGTCGATCTTCTGGAGGTAGTCCAGAAGCTGACGCCTCTTACCTACGAGACGGAGAAGGGAACGACGGGTGACAACATCCTTCTTGTTCTTCTTCACGTGCTCCGTGAGGTGATTGATACGGTAGGAAAATAAAGCAACTTGACTCTCTGGTGAGCCGGTGTCTGTATTAGACTTTCCGTACTTAGCGAAAATCTCTTGCTTTTTGTCGGCTTGTAAATACTCTGCCATTTTCGCAAAAAATTTTGTTGATGATTAATAACGTCTTCTTTCCCGCACCCTGCGGAAAAGCGTGCAAAGTTATGTATAATTTTCAGATAATCAAAATATTTTGCCTGTTTTCACTTCCCGACACCCGTGAATCGGTCTCCAGCCCCTCCTGAGGCCTGTTTGTCAGTACAGCCGGTAGGCTCGAAGGGCCTTCTGCTTGGCGAGATGGCCGGGGCAGAGGGACTCGAGGAGGGCGTGGAAGGCGGGGCTGTGGTCGGGATGCCTGAGGTGGCAGAGCTCGTGGAGGATGACGTAGTCCCTCAGCTCATCCGGGACACGCACAAGGTTGAGATTCAGGTTGATGTTGCCTTTCCGCGAGCAGCTTCCCCAGTTGGAGGAATTGTGCTTGACGCGGACGGAATTATATTCAAATGAATATCTTTCCGCGAGTTCCCGCAGGCGCTTCGGCAGCACCTCCTTCGCCTCCTTCCGCAGCGCCTCGATCTCCTCCGGAGTGGGAATATGCTCGCTTCCTATCCGCTCGCTCTGCCGCCTCTGGACCTTCAGCACCCAATCTTTCTTCGCAAGGAAGAAGTCCAAGGCTGACTGATAGGTGACGAAGTACGGAATCGTGACGGTAACGCCCCCGCGGGAACTCACTCGGAGAGTCATCCTGCGGGAGCGCGCGTTTTTCCGGAGTGTCACCGTTCCGGCCTCCGGGTCGTTAAAGAGCTTTTCCATTCGGAATGTCATCGACTCCTGGAATGATGTCGCAGTTGCCCTGTACGGAAGCCGTCTTGATCGCTGCTAAATGCCTGATAGTCAGGTATAAAACAGCGGTACTGACTATGAATATCACGACATAGTACTTGCCCGGAATGATGTCAAGAAGGCTTGCGTCCGCCCCAAGATCCTTGAAGGCAGGAAGTTTGGATGACAGGACCGAGACTGTGTTGTTGGTGCAGTGCATCAGCATCGTGAGCCTCAGCGAACCGGTCTTGTAGTAGGCGTAGCCGAAGAGGCATCCGATGATGAACGCCGAGGTTCCCTGCCAGAAATTGCCGTGGATGATGGCGAAGAACAATGCGGAGATCACTATCGCCATAGCCGGGTTCACTCCTCTGCGGCTTCCGTCCTCGCCAGGCTCACCCTTGCGGGAATAGTTCAGAAGCCCCCTCAGTACAATGCCCCTGCACATCCACTCTTCCAAAATCGGAGCGAACACGCACATATTCAGCAGGCTGACCCAAAGCGGGCCGTCAAACAGCTGTTCCATCGTCTTGAGAAGATTCTCGTCCATCTTGGGAAGCAGCGACATAAGCGGTTCGAGCATCAAGGCCAGGGCGATCGTGCCGAGAGCCGCGAGTGTGGCCGTGACCGCTCCGCCGCCCCGTCCGAAGTGTCTGCTGTCAAGTGCGTAGCCCCTGTCAAACGAGGCGTTCGTCATACTCTTGACCCTGACGAACATCAGGACAGGGATGAACTGTACCGGATAGACGATCAGCATACTGTAGCATAGCGGGAATCCGGGAACGGCGATGATCAGGGTACAGTTGATGAGTGATCCGAGAACCATCCCGACCAGGAAAAAGCCCAGAACGGCAAAAACACCGGCCACGCCTGGAGTGTACCAGGCGCAGCCGGAGAAAAGGTCGTAGTTCCTTTCGACCTTGCGTGGTCTGAAAAAGGACATTACTTCTTCCAGAGAGGTGTAGGATAGACTCCCTTATCGACGAGTTCCTGGAACTTGGCCACGACACCCGGACGATCCTCCTTGTAGGTGACGCCGAACCAGTGTGAGTCCGTCGAGAGAACCTCGCACTTGTAGCCGCGTTCCTTCATCAGGATGTCAACGGCGTAAGGGATGTAATATTCCTTCTTCAGTTCGTTGATGTTCTTCTCAAGGAAGTCGGCGAACACTTCCTCGCTGAGCTGGAAGTAGTCCGGAGTGAAGCCCCACATATTCATAGAGCAGAGCGCCTTGCCGTCGAGCTCGACGTGTGTGTCGCCGTTGACGGAGTTGTCGCCATAGACCTTTCCGTCGGCCTCTTTGCCGATGTTCAGATGCTCGGCGATGCCGGTGAGGTGCAGATCCTTGTCGTAGTAGCAGATTCCGCGGGAGACCTTGCCGTACTCGGAGAGTGTGTTGTCAAGCTCGAAGCCGACGATGCTGCACGTTCCGGTGGTGTTCTCGTGCGCCCTGAGCCAGTCGCCGAGGATCTTGAAGGACTCCTTCCCGTAGTAGTCGTCACCGTTGATGACGGCGAAAGGCTCATTGATGACGTCCTTGGCCATCAGCACGGCGTGGGCCGTTCCCCAAGGTTTCTGCCTCTCAGG
>CAYZKZ010000034.1:0-24970 GCA_964479325.1 uncultured Muribaculaceae bacterium | reverse complement strand
GACCGCGCGTTCGACAGCGAGGAGATCCGCAACATCTACACCGCCCTCGGAGTGACCGTGGCGCAGGAGGATGAGAACGGCGAGAAGAGGATGGATCTGAGCAAGCTGCGCTACCACAAGGTCATCATTATGACTGATGCCGATGTCGATGGAAGCCACATCGCCTGCCTGATCCTGACGTTCTTCTTCCGCTATATGTTCGACCTCATCAAGAACGGCTACGTCTATCTCGCCACACCTCCGCTCTACCTCGTCAAGAAAGGCAAGGAGGAGGTCTATTGCTGGACCGACGAGCAGAGGTTCGAGGCCACGGCCCGTCTCGGAAAGGGTTCGGACAAGGGTGTGACCGTCCAGAGGTACAAAGGTCTCGGTGAGATGAGCGACCATCAGCTTTGGGACACCACAATGGATCCGTCCAAGAGGCGGCTGCGCAAGATCACCATCGACAACGCCGCCGAGGCCGAGAGAACCTTCTCGATGCTGATGGGCGACGACGTCCCTCCAAGAAGGCAGTTCATCGAGGAGAACGCCCACTACGCCAACATTGACGCTTAGTTTATTGATTCATAATTAAAAACACAATACAAAATGCTTGACATTTTTGACAGAATCGAAAGGGACTCAGGCGGTCCTATCGGACAGTACTACGACCAGGCCTTCGGCTATTATATGTACCCGAAACTTGAGGGCGAGCTTGGCCCTCATATGGTGTTCAACGGCAAGGAGGTTCTCAACTGGAGTCTCAACAACTACCTTGGACTCGCCAATCATCCTGAGGTCCGCAAGGCTGACGCCGAGGGCGCGGCCAAGTGGGGTCTGGCCTATCCGATGGGAAGCCGTATGCTTTCCGGCCACACAGCCCTTCACGAGAAACTTGAGAGGATGTTCGCTGATTTCGAGAAGAAGGAGGACGCTTTCCTCTTCAATTTCGGCTATCAGGGAATCGTCTCGGCCATCGACTGTCTGACGGCCCGTCACGATGTGATTGTCTATGACGCGGAGGCTCACGCCTGCCTGCTTGACGGAATCCGTCTCCACATCGGAAGCAAGTACAAGTACCGTCACAACAACATCGCGGACTGTGAGAAGGTTCTCGCGAGAGCCTGCAAGGAGGCCGAGGAAAGCGGCGGCGGAGTTCTCCTCATCACCGAGGGAGTCTTCGGAATGACCGGAGCGATGGGTATCCTCGACCAGATTGTCGAGTTGAAGAAGAAGTACAGCTTCCGCATATTCATTGACGACGCCCACGGATTCGGTCTTCTCGGTGAGCACGGCCGCGGCACTTCCGAGGAACTTCACTGTATGGACGGCATCGACCTTTACATCGGCGCGTTCGCCAAGTCGATGGCCTCGATCGGAGGTTTCATCGCCGGACCGAGGAAGATCATCAACTACCTGCGTCTGAATATGCGTTCGCAGATGTATGCCAAGTCCCAGCCTATGGCGTTTGTCTATGGCAACATCAAGCGTCTCGAGATCATAATGTCACCTGAGGGCGACGAGCTCAGAAAGAAGTGCTGGCACGTCACCCACACTCTCCAGGAAGGCTTCAAGAAGCTTGGCTTCGACATCGGTGAGGCCCAGGCTTGTGTGATTCCTATCCACATCGACGGAGGCGGTGTCGCCCAGGCCACCAAGATTGCGATGGATCTTCGCGAGAACTACCGCATCTTCTGCTCGATGGTCATCTATCCTGTCATTCCTAAGGGTATGGTCATCTTCAGGATCGTCTGCACGGCCGCGCACACTATGGAGGATGTCGAATATACTCTCAACGCCTTCAAGGAAATCAAGCAGAAACTTGACGCCGGTGCGTACGACGGAGATGACGTCGCTGCGAAGACTATTATGTAATTGATTGCAGATCAGTGTTTTGTATGCATCCTGAGTATTTCGAGGACAAAGTAATCATAATCACGGGAGCCAGCTCTGGAATAGGGTTGGCTTCTGCCCGTCTCTTCGGGTCGTACGGAGCGAATGTCGTGATGGCGGCCAGGTCGCTGGACAAGCTTCAGCAGCTGGCCCCGTCAGTCAGCAAGAATCCGGAGAAGGTGCTTTGCGTCAAGACCGATGTGACGGTCGAGGATGACTGCCGCAACCTTATTGACAGAACCGTTGAGAGGTTCGGCCGCATCGACATCCTTGTCAACAACGCCGGAATCTCGATGAGGGCTATGTTCAAGGATTTGGATCTCAGCGTGATCCATTCTTTGATGGATGTGAATTTCTGGGGGACCGTGCAGTGTACGAAGTTCGCTTTGCCTTACCTTCTTCAGAGCAAGGGGCAGGTTGTCGGAGTGATCTCGATAGCAGGCTTTTCCGCTCTTCCGGCAAGGACTGGATATTCAGCGTCCAAGTACGCCATCCGCGGTTTTCTTGACACCATCCGCATCGAGCATCTGAAGGACGGCCTGAATGTGCTGGTCTTCGCTCCGGGCTACACTGACTCCAACGTCCGCAAGGCGGCTTTGACCGCCGACGGCAGCCCTCAGGGAGAGACTCCGCTGAAGGAGGACAAGCTGATGAGCGCCGAGAAATGCGCCGAGTACCTCGCCAAGGGACTGGAGAAGAGAAAGTCCCAGATGATACTCACGGGCCTCGGCAAACTCACTGTGCTGGCTCACAGGCTTTTTCCGAGACTTACAGACAAACTTACCTACGGCTTCATCGCCAAGGAGGCCGGAAGCCCTTTCAAATGATAGAATGATGAAACTGCCTCGCGTGTCCGTAAACTATAAGGTGCTTGTTCCTTTGGTTGTACTGTTTTTGGTTCTCACTCTGATTTTTCCGAGATCCGCCAAATTCAACTACGACTACAGGAAAGGGTCTCCGTGGTCTCACGAGACATTGCTTGCGCAGTTTGATTTTCCTATACTCAAGACCGACGAGCAGATTCGGGAGGAGAGAAGCCGCAGCAAGTCCGCGGTCATCCCTTATTACCGTTACCGTCAGGACATTGTAGATAACTGCCGCAAGGCCGCGGAGGGCATCAACATTGACGGGTACTCCTACCTGCGTCCGGCGATCGTCTCCTCGATGGGCGACATCTATTCCAACGGTGTTGTCCCTGACGAGGGAGTGAAGGTTGACGGAAGGGCTGACCAGTCCGACGCCGTGATGTACATCCAGAAGGAGAAGAGGGCTGTGAAAAAGCCAGTCAGCGAGGTCTATAAGGAGTCTGAGGCGAAAAACCGGCTGCTGTCGGACATCTCTTCGAAATATCCCGGAATCAACGCCGACTCTGTCCTCAGGGCGGCGGGAATCTACGATTTCATCACTCCGAACCTTGAATATGACCCCAAGACCACCGAACTTGTCCGTTCGGAGTCGTCGAGTCAGGTCTCTACCACGCAAGGATTCGTGAGCGCGGGGCAGCTGATTGTCTCGGAAGGGGAGATGGTCACAGCCGAGATCGCCCAGATGCTTGATTCCTACAAGGTTGAGTACGAGAACAGTATGGGCTACGGCGGACCGAGGTTCCTTTTCTGGACCGGCAACGCCTTCATCGCCTTCGTGCTGGTCCTGATGTTCTTCCTGATGATCTACTTCCTGAACAGGAAGCTCCTGCTTGACCACCGCAAGTTCTGGTACTTGATATTCATTTTCATCCTGGCTTCGGTTTTGGCGCTGACGGTCAATAAGTTTGCCCCTAAGTGCCTCTATCTTGTGCCGTTCACGCTGACAGCCCTGTACCTGGAGGCGTTCTTCAAGAACAAGGTGATCTTCCCGATCTGCTGCGTGTCGTTCCTGCCTATGCTGATTTTCGCGGACAACGGACTGGTTCTGTTCGTGATGTTCCTGCTGGCCAGCATTGTGGCGGTGTTCGCGTTCAAGTACTTCAATCAAGGCTGGCAGCAGTTCATTATGGCCGGGATAGTGTTCCTGTGCCTGTTGGTCACTTACTTCGGGTTCAGGATGATCGATATGGTCAATGACGACCCTTACATCGCCGTCCTCTATATGTTCCTCGGGTCGATGCTGATCGTGGCCGGCTATCCGCTCATCTACCTGTTCGAGAGGATGTTCAATCTTGTCTCAAGCTCGCGGCTGCGGGAACTTTGCGACACGAACAACAAACTTCTGCGGGAATTGGAGCACAAGGCGCCAGGCACGTTCCAGCATTCGCTACAGGTGATGAATATGTGTGACGCCGCCGCCCGTGCGATTGACGCCAACGTCCTCTTGGTGAGGGCCGGAGCGCTGTACCACGACATAGGCAAGATGAAGAACCCTCTTTGCTTCATCGAGAACGAGAGTATGTCTCCGGGAGGAGTCCACTATCACGAGCATCTTACGCCGAAGGAGAGCGCCAGGGCGATAATCAGGCACGTCACTGACGGACTTGAGCTTGCGGCCGAGAACAGGCTTCCGGATGTCATAGCGGAGTTCATCCTGACGCATCACGGCACATCGAACACTTCGTATTTCTACAACAAGTACCTCAATGAGGGAGGAGATCCGAACGATGTGGCTGATTTCTACTACCCTGGTGTCAAGCCGCGTACGAAGGAGCAGATCATCCTTATGGTCTGTGACACGTTGGAGGCCGCCTCAAGGACGCTGAAGGACAATTCGCCGGCCACGTTCTCGACATTTGTGGAGAATATTTTCGCTTCAAAGATGAAAATCGGCCAGTTTGACGAGGCTGACATCTCTATAAAGGAACTCAACACGGTGAAAGAGACCCTGAAATCATACCTTTCGCAGATTTACCACGAGAGGGTGGTCTATCCGCAAAGAAAGAATAATTAATATTTAAAAATATTTACACATTATGGAAGTAATTAAAAACCAAATCGATGACCTTAACATCGAACTGACCATCGCCTTGAAGGCGGAGGATTATGCCGAGCAGGAGAAGAAAAGACTTTCCGCTTACAAGAGGAACGCTGACTTCAAAGGATTCCGCAAGGGAATGGTTCCGTCTTCTCTCGTGAAGAAGATCTACGGTGAGCAGGCTCTCTACGAGGCCATCAACGGCGTTGTCTCCGAGCAGCTCGACAAGTTCATCAAGGACAATAACCTCCACATCCTCGGCGAGCCTATCGCCAGCGAGTCCCAGAAGGAGCAGGAGTGGAAGGAAGGCAACGATTTCGAGTTCAAGTTCGACCTCGGACTCTCTCCTGAGATCAACATCGATGTCACCAAGGACGACAAGCTGCCTTACTACAAGATCGAGGTGACCGACAAGGCCAAGGTCGCTATGAAGGACAGCATCCTCAGGCAGTACGGCCAGCTTGAAGAGGGCGAGGCCGCCGGTGAGGACGACTACGTTGTCGTTGACTTCAAGCAGGGTGAGAAAACCGTCGAGGGAGTCTATGTCGCTGTCAACAAGGTTGAGGGCGAGGCCAAGAAGAGCTTCCTCGGAGTGAAGGTTGACGCCAACTTCGATGTCAATGTCAACGAGGCCTTCACCAATGAGACCGACAGATCCTCTATGCTCAAGATGAAGAAGGAGGAACTCGCGGCTCTTGATCCTGTCTGGAATGTGACCGTTGTGAATGTCAAGACCTTCGTTCCTGCCACCGAGTGTCAGGAGACTTACGACAAGGTCTTCGGCAAGGACGCTGTGAAGACTCCTGAGGAGTTCGACGCCAAGATCGCCGAGAGGCTTGAGGCCAACTACAAGCAGGAGGCCGACTACCGACTTTCCCAGGATCTGCGCAAGTACCTGGTTGAGAAGGCTGCCGTCAATGTTCCTGAGGCTTTCCTCAAGAGATGGCTCTACGAGAACAACAAGGAGAAGTTCTCCAAGGAGGAGGTCGAGAAGGAGTTCGACGGATTCCTCGGCGACTTCCGCTGGCAGCTCGTAAGAGGCTCTCTGATGAAGAAGTTCGAGCTTAAGGTTGAGGACAAGGATATGCTTGAGGCCGCAAAGGCCTACGCCGCCTACCAGTACGCTATGTACGGAATGGGCAACGTTCCGGAGGAACTCCTTACCGAGGCCGCCGCTCAGATGCTCAAGGACGAGAGGCAGATGCGCAACATTGAGGAGAACGTCGAGAACGAGAAGGTGATCGCCGCCGTCAAGGAGAAGATCACTCTTCAGTCCAAGAAGATCTCCGAGGAGAAATTCCGTGAGCTTAAGTAATTATGAACAAGGAATTTCAGAAATATGCGACCAAGGGTCTCGGGCTTAGCTCGATGACCCTTGACCGTTATCAGAAGGCCACGGACGCCTACATCAATCCGACCATAATCGAGGAAAGGAAACTGAATGTGGCCTCGATGGATGTGTTCAGCCGTCTGATGATGGACAGGATCATATTCCTTGGTGTCCCGATTGACGACGATGTCGCCAACATCATCCAGGCTCAGCTGCTTTTCCTTGCCTCCACTGACGCCACCGCCGACATCTCGCTCTACATCAACACTCCGGGAGGTCAGGTCACATCAGGACTGGCCATCTACGACACGATGCAGCTTGTCGAGCCTGATGTCGCCACGATCTGCACAGGTATGGCCGCCTCGATGGGTTCGGTTCTGCTTTGCGCCGGAGAGAAGGGAAAGCGTTCCTGCCTGCCGCACTCCAGAGTGCTGATCCATCAGCCGTTGGGCGGAGCTCAGGGACAGGCCTCCGACATTATGATCGCTGCGAAGGAGATCGAGAAGACACGAAAGGAACTCTACGACATCATCTCCGAGCATTCGGGCCAGCCTTACGACAAGGTGTTCGCAGATGCGGACAGGGACTTCTGGATGACAGCCCAGGAGGCTCTTGACTACGGAATGGTCGATGAGATCCTCACTAAGAAATCCAAATGATGCCTCAGAAGAAGAACACAGGTACGACAAGACATTGTATGTTCTGCGGCAGGTCGGAGCGCGAGGTTCCGTTCCTGCTTCAGGGCGTTGACGGTTACATCTGCAGCGACTGCGTCGAACTGGCGCACGACTACCTCAAGGACACCATCGGAGCCTCGTCGAAGAGCGGGAAGCCGCTGGGTCGCCTTGAGGGTTTGAAAAAGCCGGTCGAGATCAAGGAGTTCCTTGATGAATATGTCATCGGGCAGGACCGCGCCAAGAAGATGCTTGCCGTGGCGGTCTATAACCACTACAAGAGGATCAACCATAATCTTGTTGACCGTCCGGACGACGGAGTGGATCTGGAGAAGTCCAACATCCTTCTCGTCGGTCCGACCGGCACGGGCAAGACTTTGCTGGCCAAGACCATCGCCAAGTTGTTGGATGTTCCGTTCACGATTGTGGATGCCACTGTCCTGACTGAGGCTGGTTATGTAGGCGAGGATGTGGAGAGCATCCTCACGAGACTCCTTCAGGAGGCCGATTTCGATGTGGCCAAGGCCGAGAGGGGAATCGTCTTCATCGACGAGATCGACAAGATTGCCCGCAAGAGCGACAATCCGTCAATCACACGCGACGTGTCTGGCGAGGGTGTTCAGCAGGCTATGCTGAAACTTCTCGAAGGCAATGTCATCAATGTTCCGCCGAAGGGTGGCCGCAAGCATCCGGAGCAGGAGTTCATCCACGTCAACACGCAGAACATCCTTTTCATCTGCGGCGGCGCTTTCGAAGGCATAGAACGCAGGATCGCCCAGAGGCTCAACACTCAGGTCATCGGATTCGGTGCGGCTCAGAAACAGACCGTTGACAAAAACAATCTCCTGAAATATGTCGATGCGCAGGACCTCCGCGCCTACGGTCTTATTCCCGAGATCATCGGCCGTCTGCCTGTCATCACCTATCTGGACGCGCTTGACAGGGATGCGTTGCTGAGGATTCTCACTGAACCGAAGAACGCCATTCTCAAGCAGTATGCGAAGTTGTTTGAGATCGATGGAATGACCCTGAAGATCGAGGATGAGGTCAAGGATCTTATTGTTGACACCGCCATCAAGAACAAACTCGGCGCCCGCGGTCTCCGCTCGATCTGCGAGCAGATCTTCGATGACGCGATGTACGACGCCCCGTCCTCCCGCAAGAAGACGTTCACCGTCACCCTCGACTACGCCAAGTCCAAGCTTGAGAACTCCCTGTAGTCTCCTGCCGTGAAATGAAAAATCCTCCTTGATCGGTTCCGTCCGGCCAAGGAGGATTTTTTGCGACCTAAACCAGTCTTATGGATTCGGAAAGCAGCGTGTTTTCTATTCCTGCGCTTCCGAGAAGTCAGAAAGTGAGCATTTTGCATCTGTAACGGTAGGAAAGAAGGTACTCTCTCTTCAGTTCAGGAGAAAGGAAAGACTTCTCTATCAGTTCGACCGCTATTGGACTGACCGCTGAAAATGCGGTCAGTTCCTTGGTTATCACCTTGTCTGGAAGGCCTATCCGTTTGCCGAATTCGAAGAAATCGTCGTGTCCTATGTTGTGGGTGTCGGACATATTCATTCCTTCTTTGAATAGGCCTTTGTCCAAAGCGAATATGCGTGGTTCTCTCAGTTGAAGGAATGTGTTGACAAGGTCGTAGGCAGGTGACAATCGATACTCGCCGTTTCTTTCAATAAGTGAGAAGTTTTTTAGGTGGGCGTCATCGTTGAGTGTAATGAAATTGAACAGCACCAGCCGGAAGAAACGCCTTATGTCTATCGGTGCGGCCTTTACGTAGCGGCGTATAACCTCAGCGCAATCCTCGTAGCTTGCCCTGTCGTATTTATAGTTTGCTCCACCGTTGTCTTTGCTATAGCCCAGAAGCGCCGCGAAGTCTTCTTGCTTGTATTTTCCAGCGTCGTGTACGTCGAATCGTCTTGTGAAGTAAGCCGGTGTGCCATCCTCGAAGAAACACAGCCCATTGGCGGCCGTCTCGATGCCGTAGGCCTGTGAGGCTATCTGCATTGTGACGTGTTCGTTAGCGTTGCAATAGTCCCTGTTTATGATGTGGTAGCCGGTAGGTCTTGGTTTCAGGATGTATCTCCCTTGCTCATTCTCTTCCGCATAGCGGAGTCTGTTGCCGTTTCCGATCAGTATTGAGAATTTTGGTTGGACTCCAGAGAGTGATATCCTGCCGATGTTTTTAAGAGCGTCGCTTCCTCCGCTTGTCTCATCCTCAGGACTGTGGCCGGAAAAGATGTGCGAAACCGTCCTTCCGTCGAAAAGTGATTTCAACGCTGCTGGTGAATATGTGTTGAACCCGTCCTGAAGTGTTGACGGGCATCTGCCTAATTCTTCCATCACTTTATCGGTTTGGCGGTTATCGCTCCGATTGTGTCGAATCCACAAGTATCCATCATAATCCCGAAATCATCGTCCGGGTCTATCCTTAGAAGTTGTGATTGCACCTGTCTGTTTTCTCCCTCGGAGAGTATGTTGGCAAACGCTGGGAACAGATACTTACTATGGTATTCCTCCGTCCTTAATGGTAAGGTGAGGCTGACTGGTTCGGATTTGCCCCCAAGCAGGTAGGCCTTGTCATACACGAAAGTGAACCCGGAAGTGTCTTCCGTAAGTACCCCGCACCTGATTCCGTGCAGGTAGATCTCGCATTGTCTCATTGTCTCAGTCCTTTAGAGAAACGGTCAAATCAAGTCCAAGTACATCGCATATTGAAGAGTATGTGGAAATTTTAGGATCCCCCTGTCCTCTCTCGACTGCTACAACGGTGTTGATGCTGACCCCTGCAAGGTCTGCAAGTTCCAGTTGAGTGATGTGGAGCGATTTCCGCCGTTCTTTAATTTGGGTGCCAATCTTTCTCATATTACCAATATGTTGGTATTTTGGGTAAATATAGGCATTTGTTTAAGGAAACACAAGAAAAATCGTACTACGTTGCGAATTCCTTTGTATGCGGTGCCCGTTTATGAAAAGATACCGCCTTAATTCACATTGCGCTGGGATTTTACTGTCCGCCGTCCGTCAACGTGGCGACGACATACTCGGAGCGGGTGCCGATGCGGAACTTGCCACCCCATATTCCTATGCCGGAGGAGACGTAGTAGCGGGTGTCGCCGCGGCGGTGTTCGCCGAAGGAATCCTCGTAGAGGAGGTCGGTCATCAGTGAGGCCGGCCAGACCTGCCCGCGGTGCGTGTGGCCGCTGAACTGGAAGTCAACCTTTTGGCCTTCCGCTTCCTCCAGATGGTATGGCTGGTGGTCTAAAAGGATGGTGTAGAGGCTGTCGGCTGTGCCGGCCATCAGTTCCGCAAGGCTTTGGCGGTCCGGGTTCGTCCTGTCGTCGCGTCCGATGATCCGGAGCGGACCGACGTAGGCGACGCTGTCCCTCAGCAGGTTGATTCCGGCTTCCTTGTAGAATGGCAATGCCTTGTCCACTCCGGCATAGTACTCGTGGTTTCCCAGACAGGCATAAACCGGAGCCGTCAGGCGGTGGAACTCCTCTGCTGTGTGTTCCCTCTCAAGTGGATCGACATTGATGTCGATGATGTCCCCGGCGATCAGTATAAGGTCCGGCCTCTCGGCGTTGATCAGATCCACCCAGCGCGCGAAGTCGGCTCTGCGATTGTGGTAGCCGAGGTGCAGGTCGCTGATCATCACAATCTTCAACTCCTTGCCCACACGTTTCTCGGTCCTGAGTTCAAGCGGCTGCCTGACCTTATGCTTGTAGTGGATGTTGCCATAAATGAATATCCCGCTGACAACCGCGAGGATGCAGACCGACGCGGCGCCGTTCCCGACAAGCCAGCCTTTCGGCACAATGCGGACGAGCCTGCCGAGATCGAGCAGGATGAATACCATCGCCACGTAGAGCAGAATGAAGACCGATGATGTGCCGGTCTCGTAAACGGCCGATGACATCCAAAGCGGAATCTTGCCGAGAAACGGCATAAAATTCAGGAATATCGCGAGGAACGCCACGAGGCATCCCCCGGTGATCACATTCTTCCAGACCTTGCCCAGAGGCAGAATCCTCCAGATGTGCCAAAGTGTGTAGCCCAATCCGATGAAGGCCAGCAGTGCGACGAGTATCATAGCTTCTAATTACACCGCAAAAATAGTGAAAGTCCGATTATTGGTCAAACAGTTCCGTGGCTTGGCGGAAAAGTTCGTCGATGGCTTCCTGGTCATTGTGGCTCGCCTTCTTCCCGGAATGCTTCCCGCTATGTCCTCCCGAAGTCTCTGACGACCGTGGGGCGGTGTCGGAGCCGGATGCCTTCCTGACGGATTCGTCCGCCTTCCGGAATGATTCGGCTACCGGTGCGGCTGCGTTTCTCTCTCGAACGGAAGCCACATTGTCTTGAATCGCCAGGGAATCATTGCCGGCCGGAACACCGATGGTGTCAGCCTGAGAAGTTGTCCGGTCGCGGACACCGCCTTCCCGGTACGACGGAAGAGACAGAATCGAGGCGACACCAAGCGCGGCCACCACCGCGGCGACAGCGACAAACGGAGCCTTCGACTTTCTGGCGATGGCCAGCTTGATCTCCTGGGCGCTTTGAAAACGCCTCCTTGGATCACGGCGGCAGCACTTTCTGGCCACCTTGGCGTAGGCTGGACTCAGCCGGTCAATTACACAACCGAGCGAGAATATGTCTGTGTGGAAATCCACACTCCCGCCCTCGATCAGCTCCGGCGAGGCGTAGAGCCGAGTTCCCGCCGATCCTTTCAGAACGGAGTGAGTGTCCGAGTCCGACAGCCCGAAGTCGATGATCTTGACATTGTTGCCGTTGTAGGTCAGCATAATGTTGGACGGCTTGAGATCCCGGTGGACAACCTGCTTGGAATGCATATAGGCGAGCGCGTCACAGGTCTCGTTGATGATCTTGGCGGCGAGAGCCTTGCCGATCACCCCTCTCGGCAGAAGGTTATCTAAGGAACAGCCGTCAATCCATTCCATCTCGATGCAGTTGCCGAGCCGCGGAATGTTGACGAAACCATAGTACTCGCAGATGTTGGGGTGGTTCAGGGAATATCCTATCTCGAATTCTTTCCTGAGAAGCCGCTCATAGACGGGGTCTCCGACATATTCATTTTTCAATGCCTTATAGACTCTGAAGCGTCCTTCCTTGTCGGCGCGCCAAATGTTGCAGTAGCTTTCGTTGCTGCCGCCTATCAGTTCAAATGTCCCTTGTCCCGGGCTTTGAGCGTTGTTCGGTGTCTCAAAAAATCCGGATGCCTCGTCCATAATTCATCATAACTTTCAAAGATAACCATTTTTATACTAAATTTGTTCATTATTTTGATTTAGATGAGAAAGGTCCTCCTGCGTTTTGTTTTATGTCTGGCCGCGGCGTTTTGCCCTGGCTTGCTCGCTGACGCTTACGCTCAGTCGGACAACTATGACAAGGCGTTGGACAAATATGCCTACATCTGCGAGCGTTGCGTGGATCTGCGCGGACGTTTGGCGGCGGGGCAGAACGTTGAGCTGGAGTCTTTCAAATCCCTTCTTAAGGAACTCTCCGAACTCCGAAAGACTTTGTCGGGAGCGTCGGGAAAGATGTCCGCGGCGCAGGTCGCCCGTTTCGAGCGTATCAAGGAGCGGTACAGCCAGGGAAGCCTTAGGCTGGAGGCCGCTGAGGGGAGACCGGAATGGAAGTCTGTTCCGAGGCTGGAGGCGAAATGTCCGACTGGCGTTCTGACCGGTCTGGCGACCGGGCTTTCATTGCCGGACAGTCCCGGAAGCCTTGCTCCTTCTGGTGATGTAAGAACTGCCGCAAGACGCGGTCATCCCTCTTCTGAGGTCATCCGGACGGCGATTCTTGCCGATGCGGGAATATCCCCGGCTATGTCGTACGGAGCGATGGCGGTGGTCACTTGGAAGGGTGTCGGAGCCTACGCCGACTTCAGGAGCGATTTCAGAAAGAATGAATATTCCTACGTCGCTTCCGGCAAGGGGGCGACAGGGTATGGGCATCTCTGGACCACAGGTAAGTCTCGTGTGAGCCGGATGTCAGCCGCCGCAGGTCTTGCGATGTTCATCTCCGGACATTTCGGCTTCAGGGCAGGAGCGGGTTGGACATCCTACCGGTGCTGTTGGGAGGACTCTTCAGGACAGTGGGCAAAGATCAATGACGAATCGTTCGGAAACTTCGCTGTTGACGGCGGTATATTCCTTGTTTTCAAGCCTTTGGTTTTGTCAGTCGGAGTGATGTCGGACTTCTCCGGCAATGCGGATCTGAACTTCGGGATCGGCTTCCGTTTCTGATGTTCCGCTTTGTCAGAGAACCTTGAGATGGTTGAGCCCGCTTTGGCGACCCGCGATGTAAGGTGAGGTGTATTCACCGTCCCTGAGAATCCGCGAGATGTAGAGAGGCGAGCCTTTGATGAAGTTCAAGGCTTCGAAACGGTCTCCGGCGGCAAGCTGGGAATTGCAAGAGGCTGTGACTTCGAAAAGGTTGTCATTCAGGTACTTGAGTGTCACGACCCTGTTCGGTGCCCAGCCGATTTCTATCAGGTTGTCAGGCTCAAGGTCGCGGGTGTTGATGAAGTCCGCTGAAAAGAACATAGAATGGCAGGCTCCGGAAGTCTTGATCTCCTCGCAGAATGATTTGAAGTCCTTTTTGCCGATGTATTTTGAAAGGATGTCAAGAGTACCTCTTCTTGGAGATGGCGTCATATTGACATAACCCCACAGCCTTTTGAGGGTTGACGCCGAGATGTTGCATTCGGTCTGGCATTCTATCTCTGTGGCCAGTGTGTAGAAATCAGTCGAAGTCTTGATGCCTTTGCGGAACTTTTTCTCCACAAGTGACATCAGGTAGTTTATCTCCGGTATTTGTCTGTATGACATATCTCCTTTTTCTTCTAAAACCACTAATTTAGTAATTATTGAAAAATACTGGGCTTCTTTTTACCATAATTTTTGCCGCAAATTCTCCAAAATATCATTATTTGCCCTTGCCGGAACATTTTTTTCGTATATATTTGCGAAGTATATGACGAATTAATCATTGAATCAGTTTTGATTTAATAAAACTTACTTAACAAATTGGTTATGAGAAAAATCAGGTCTTATGCCGCCGTATTGGCGGTGTCGATGCCGCTTTCGTTGGCATCTGTTTTCACATCCTGCGACAAGGATGTGGAAGTCTCGGGGATTCAGATTCAGCCGGAGGAAGTGACTCTGGCTGTCGGTGAGACAGGCCAGATCACCGTGACGGTCACGCCGGACGACGCCACCGATCCGACATATTCATTGGAGTCAAGCGATGAGGCGGTCGCCACGGTGAGCGGCGATGTCGTGACCGCTGTGGCCGTCGGTGAGGCTGTGATCACCGCTACTTCAAACAATGGAAACCGGAAGGCCACCTGCAAGGTGACTGTGGTCAAGCGTGTCGAGGACATCACCATCGCTCCGACCCAGATTAGGGTCACGGTCGGAAAGACTCAGGAGATCACAGTGTCGTTCACTCCGGAAGACGCGACAAACCAAACGGTTGAGTGGACATCCTCAAAGCCGGAGGTCGCTTCCGTGGCTGACGGTGTCGTGACGGGAGTCGCCGCCGGAGAGGCCTTGGTCACGGCCACGAGCGTTGACGGCGGATTCGCCGCCGCCTGCAAGGTGGTGGTGGAGCCTGAGTTTGACGGAATCGTTGCCACGACCGCAGGAGGTTACTATTGCGGCGACCAGTACGGCACAGGTTACGATGAGGACTACCTGTACCTGCTTTCAGGTGATGTGAAGGAAGGCGGCCTGTCTTTTGCCGGAAAAGGCACAGCTCTCTGGCTTGACCTCAATCTTCCTAAGACAGGTTCGACTGCATTGCCTGCCCACTCCTACATCCCGCTTCTTTCCGACGATCAGGATCAGAGCTACACCTATCTGCCGGGTACGGATTTGGGAGCCTGGGGTGTTATGGGTTCTCTGATCTATTCCTATCAGGACGGAGATTCCGAGCCTCAGTACATTATGGTCGAGACCGGCTCGGTTGAGGTCACTCTGGACGGCACTGAATATACCGTTGATGTCGCCGTCACAGCCGGTGGGAAGGAGTACAAGTTCCGCTACACCGGACCGATCGCTTTGAAGGATGTCAAGGATGCCGGAGACCCTCCGGTGGAGGACTACACGGAGATTGACCTTGGCAGCGAGCTTACGCAAGGTGTCTTCTATTTCGACGCTGACGCGTACGGCACGGGTGGTGTCTCAAACAACTGGATGGTCTATCTTGCCGACAGCCGGGTAGATTTCACAGCCTCATCGCTCTCCGGCCCTGGCAAGATCGTCATTCTTGAACTCAACACCGCCCCTGCTGACGGTAAGGTGCTTCCTGCCGGTACTTACAATGTGCTGAGTCCGACTGACATCACTTCCGCGGCCTCGCTGACTCCATTCACGGCCGTCCCTGGTCTGGTTGATTCACGAGACCAAAGCGTCTATGGAACCTGGTATTTGGCCACTGAGACTAAAGGCGGTGATTATCAGCCTACCTGCGGCGCTCAGAAAGGCAGCGTGAAGGTCAAGAAGTCCGGTGAGTCCTACACGATTGATTTCGACCTCACCGACGATGACTCAAAGGTCTCTGTCAAGGGTTCTTATACAGGTACTCCTTCATTTATCGACGGAACTTTGGAAAAAACCTCGGCGGGTGCGAGGCCGGCGGCGGCAGGCGTTCGCAAAGGTCTGAATATTCCTGAGTCTTATAGGCGTCCGTCCTTCCGCAAATAATTGCGTGGCGGACAAGCCTTTGTAAATCAAGTAAATGCGTAACCCTTCTCCTGCCTTCTACGGGTGGGGGAAGGGTTGTTTCTTTCCCTGAATATTAATGACTTGTCCGCCACGCTTGAAATTGCCGACGGATTTGACTATTTTTGTAAGACGCAAAAAACGCAAAGCGATGAAGGAATATATTCAAGAAAACAGGGACCGGTTCTTTGAGGAACTGTTCTCACTCCTGCGGATTCCGTCGATCAGCGCGAGGCAGGATCACAAGAAGGATATGGTACGTTGCGCCGAGAGGCTGAGGGAACTGCTTTTGGAGGCCGGAGCGGACGAGGCCGGAGTATATCCGAGCAAGGGCAATCCGGTCGTGTTCGGAAAGAAGATTGTCAACCCTGAGTGGAAGACCGTGCTGGTCTATGGCCACTATGACGTGCAGCCGCCGGAGCCGCTGGAGAAGTGGCACACTGATCCGTTCGAGCCTGTCATCAAGCAGGACCCGACCGGTCAGGAGGCCATCTATGCCCGCGGGGCGAATGACGACAAGGGCCAGCTGTTTATGCACATCAAGGCGTTCGAGTACCTTCTCCGCAGCGGCAGGCTGCGTCACAATGTGAAGTTCATCTTCGAGGGCGAGGAGGAGATCGGAAGCCCGTCTCTTCCAGAATGGGTCAAGGAGCATAGGAAATGGCTCAAGTCGGATGTCATTCTGGTCTCCGACACGACTATGATCTCCGAGAAGGTTCCGTCCATCAACTGCGGAATGAGAGGTCTGGCCTATCTTGAGGTCACGCTCACCGGCCCGGACAAGGATCTGCATTCCGGACATTACGGTGGCGCTGTGGCCAATCCGATCCAGACGCTTTGCGATCTGATCTCAGGGTTGATCGACAAGGACGGCCGCATTACCATTCCTGGATTCTACGATGATGTCGTGGAACTCTCAAGGAAGGACAGGGCTCAGCTCGCGAGGGCTCCGTTCGATCTGAAGGAGTTCGAGGAGTCGGTGGGTGTCAGGGCCTTGCGTGGCGAGAAGGGTTACACCCCGCTTGAGAGGATCGGCATCAGGCCTTGTCTGGATGTGTGCGGAATCTGGGGTGGCTACACCGGAGAGGGAGCGAAGACCGTGCTTCCGTCCGTCGCCCACGCCAAGATCTCGATGCGTCTTGTCCCGAATCAGGAGAGCGCCAAGATCACGAGATTGTTCAAGAAGCATCTTGAGAGGATCGCTCCGAAATATTGCCGCATTGAGGTCAAGCCTTGCGAGGGAGGGGAGGGCTTCCTTATTCCGATCTCGTCACCGGCTTTCCAGGCCGCGTCAAGGGCTATGGAGGAGGTTTATGGAGTGAAGCCTGTTCCGAGCCGCGGGGGCGGCAGCATCGCCGTTCTTGCGGATATGCAGAAGATCCTCGGTGTCGATCCGCTTCTGATGGGCTTCGGCCTGGAGCGCGACACGATCCATTCCCCTAACGAGAGCTACCTTCTGAGGCAGTTCTTCGCCGGAATGGAATCCATCGCCAAGTTTTATGAATATTATGAATAGCGCTTCGGCGCTTCGACAAGCTCAGCGACCACAGGCTCAGCGACCTTGGTTCGGCGCTTCGACAGGCTCAGCGACCACGGGTTCAGCGACCTTGGTTCGGCGCTTCGACAGGCTCAGCGACCACAGGCTCAGCGACCTTGGTTCGACTGGCTCACCAACCGGTCACTGAGCTTGTCGAAGTGCCGGAATAATACAATAAAAGAACAATGACAACAACAGAATTATATTCACAGATCAAGAAAAAAGGTTCGATGCTCTGCGTCGGACTTGACACCGATTTCGCGAAGATTCCTGAGTGCGTGAAGGCCGGCAGGACGGCCTCCGAGGCGGTGCTGGAGTTCAACAGGCGAATCATTGACGCCACCGCCCCACATTGCGTGGCGTTCAAGCCGAATCTGGCTTTCTATGAGTGTCTTGGAGTTGACGGAATGTCCATTCTGGACAGGACTGTAGATTACATCCGCTCCAATCATCCAGACCAGTTCATCATCGCTGACGCGAAGAGGGGAGACATCGGCAACACCGCCAAGATGTACGCCAAAAGCCTTTTCGAGACCTTCGACTTCGACGCTGTCACGCTTTCGCCCTATATGGGCAGCGAGACTGTGACTCCTTTCCTTGAATATCCCGGCCGCTATGCCATCGTAGTGGCTCTGTCCTCCAACCCGTCGTCTGTCGATTTCCAGACTGCCGAGAAAGGCGGCAAGCCTCTCTATCAGGTCGTTATGGAGAAGATGATGGAAATCTCCACTCCTGAGAATATGATGTTCGTTGTCGGTGCCACAAAGGCGGACAAACTGAAGGAGATAAGGAGTTTCTGCCCGGACAACTTCTTCCTTGTCCCTGGGGTCGGAGCGCAGGGTGGAAGCGCCGAGGAGGTGATCGCCAACGGAGCAAACCAGAAGGGCGGTCTTCTGATCAATTCCTCCCGCGGAGTACTCTACGCTTCCTCCGGCGAGGATTTCGCCGAGGCCGCTGCCGAATCCGCGGCCCGCACAGCCGCACTGTAGGCGTTCTTGGGCAAAAAAAATCAAATAGCTGGTCGCAGGCAGGCCAATAATCGGGAAATTAATCCTAACTTTGCGGCCAGTTTTTGGTTTAGAGTAAAATGAACGAGAAGATTCAAAAAATCACAGGGTTGGTGGCCTCCGGCAAATTCTGGAAGGACGTGGTGGTTATGACCCTTGGTATGCTTGTGGCGGCTGCTGCCGTCTATTATTTCCTTGTACCCAGCAAACTGATCATCGGAACTATCTCCGGTCTCTCCATCGTGCTTTCGGGAATCTGCGAGGCCTTCTTCGGCGTTCAGATCAAGGTGTCTCTTTTCGTTGTCATCATCAATGCCATACTCCTCGTCCTGGCCTGGCTTCTGATCGGGGAGGAGTTCGGCGCCAAGACGGTTTACACTGCGATGATCCTTGGCCCGCTTATGGATTTCTGGGCGTGGGTTATGCCTTACGAGAGACTTTTGGAGCCTGGAACCACATCGGTGATGGGCGACATCTGGTTCGACCTCTGCTGCTTTGTGCTTCTGCTCAGCGTCTCGCAGGCTATTCTGTTCAACATCAACGCATCCACCGGAGGACTTGACATCCTTGCGAAGATCGTCAACAAGTACCTTCATTTCGACATCGGAGCGTCAGTGTCCGTGGCCGGAGCGGTGATCTGCTGCACGGCGTTCGCCATCAATCCGTTCAAGATGGTCATCATCGGTCTGATCGGCACGTGGATCAACGGCCTTGTGGTAGATTATTTCACGGCCAGCCTCAACAAACGGAAAAGGGTTTGCATAGTCTCCCGGGACTACGACAAGATACGCCGCTTCATCATCGACCAGCTCGGCCGAGGGTGCAGCCTCTATGAGGTCATCGGCGGCTACACCGGAGAAAAGGGCTATGAGGTTCAGTCTCTGCTGACTCAGGAAGAGTTCTCGAATCTTATGGAATACCTCAAGCGTGAGAACATCAAGTCCTTTGTCACCGCCGGCAATGTCAGCGAGGTCTATGGACTTTGGCTGAAGCACAAGAAATTTCACTTTTAGTGAGGTCTCCGGCGTGTCCCGGCGGGTTTAAATTGGATTTCTTATGAAAAATCGGCTTTCTTTGGACGATTTTTTTACCTATATTTGTTATTAAGTTTTAAAATCGTTTGTTTATGGCGGAAACCGACCCAGTCTATCCTCTCGATCCTGAGAAGATCTATTATTCAATGGATGAATTGACCCTTGACACGGACGAGGGCCCCAAGACGTTGAGGGTCGGCTCGTGGCTGAATTTCGATCCTGTGAGGATTCATAGGATGATTGTCCGCGAGAAAACGATGCAGGTGGATGTGTTCGAGGTTTACAATCCATTGATGAGCAAGCTTCGCCGCGCTGACCAGCAGTACTACAGGCAGTTTATGGGGCTGGGGCTTACAATCGATTTCCCCGGCTACACTTCTGAGATTCTTGCGAAGATTCCTTTCGAGAACGATCCTGTCGGCTTCTACAAATGGTGGCGCAAGGGTAAGCGCGAGGACAAGGTCTATCTTTCCAAGGCGAACCAGTTCAAGCTGTTCCAGAAAGTCGCCCTGATGGAGCCTAAAGTGATGCTTAAAAAGGATCTTGACTTCCTTAAGACTTTCTGATAAATATATTCATACTATGCAAGACTGGCTTCAAGCTCTCAGGCTCGACACTTCGGCTTCGGAGGAAGACCGCGGGCGGGATGTCTGGGACAACGACTATTGCTGCAACTACTCGGCTGACGGCACCAGGCTATTAGACGCCGAGAACTATCCCGGTGAGGTTCGTGTAAGGGACGGGGTCAAGGTCATCTGCGACGGGGCCTTCGCCTTTCAGGACTATATGGCCGAGGACAGAAGGCTCGGTGAGACTGTCCCCGATGACGAGAGGGCTTCGTTCCTTGACAGGATATTCCTTCCCTCCAGTGTCACGCACATCGGACGCGATGCGTTCCGCGAGTGTGGTTGGATGAAGAGCATCCGCTTGCCTAAAGACTTGATATTCATTGGTGAAGGCGCTTTTTTCGGATGTTGGGAACTTAGGAGTGTCAGTTGTCCGGCAGGGCTTGTCGCGATTGGCGACGAGGCTTTCGAGGAGTGCTTCTCGCTTGCCAAAGTCAAGTTCAACAAGGGGTTGAAGGCGATAGGAGCCGGGGCGTTCATAGCCTGTGAGTCGCTGGAGGAGATCGTGCTTCCTTCCGGTCTGGAGTTCATCGGCGACGACGCGTTCTATGGCGCTCGCCTCAAGAAGATTTTTGTTCCGCGCGCTTCCCGTGAGCGCCTTTGCGGGCTTCTTCCGCAGAATCTTCGCGCGAAAGTCAGGAACATCTGATGACCGTATTTTCAAATTGAAAGTTTTTGACTACATTTGGGGTTGTGATTTTTAAGAATATCTACGGTATGAATAGATTCTTTAATTTGATCGCCTCTGTCGCCCTGTGCCTTTCGGCGGTCGCCTGCAAGACTTCCGTTCCGAGGCCTCAGGACGTTGACTACCAGACGGACTACACCGTCGGGGATGTGTCTTTTGAAATGATAAAGATTCCCGCAGGTCACTACACGATGGGACTTTCGGCCGACAACCGTAGGAAAATCACAAACGGAATCCCTCACGAGGTCGCCCTTGACGGCTTTGTGATCAGCGCCAAGCCTGTCTCTCAGGCTTTGTGGAAAGCCGTGATGGGAAGTTACGCCGGATCTGCCCAGGATCCTGACGCTCCGGTGGATATGGTGTCCTGGAACGACGCCGTGAAATTCATTGTGAAGCTGAACAAGGCCACGGGCAAGGTGTTCACCCTTCCTACCGAGGCGCAATGGGAATACGCCCAGAGAATCCAGAAGGGAAAGGACTTCACATCCGTCGCCGAATGGTGTCTCGACAGCTATGACGCCGTGCCTGAGAACGCCACGAGCGATGACTATTTCAAGCCGATGGAACTTGTGGTCAATCCTGACGGGCCGGCCGAGAAGGACGGGAAGGTCGTCCGCACCATCCTTGAGAGGATGGAGGTAGATTGCCACACCAAAAAGGCCAAGGTCGGTTTCCGGCTTGTCCAGCCTACCGAGGACGAGCTGACGGACGCTCAGCTCAATCAGCTTGACGGCATCGTGATTGACCGTGAGAAGTTGGACTTCTCCGATCCAAGGCCGGAGATATTCAATGTGGGAGGTGTCGTGTTCCGGATGGTAAAGGTCAAGGGAGGCACTTTCTCAATGGGCTTCAACGCCTCCGATTCTCCGTACGCCCGCTTCGAGTGCCCTGAGAACGAGGCTCCGGCTCACCCTGTGACCATCGATGACTTCGAGATAGGTGAGACTGAGGTGACCGTGGCCCTGTGGTACACCGTGATGGGTTCTGTGCCGTACCTCAACGACATCGACGAGCCGATGAAGCCTGTCGGGAATGTCTCCTGGTACAACTGTCAGGAGTTCATCAGCAAACTCAACGCATTGACCGGACGCAAGTTCCGTCTGCCGACCGAGGCTGAGTGGGAATATGCCGCCAGAGGAGGCCAGAAATCTCGCCACTACGGGTTCAGCGGCTCCAACGACTACAGCGCGATGTGGTTCCTTGACAATGCTTCTTCCAAGGTGCGGAATGTCAAGGCGAAGAAGGCCAATGAGCTGGGAATATATGATATGAGCGGAAACGTCTGGGAATGGTGCTATGACCGCGCCGAAGCCTATTCGAAGGACGCTCAGGACAATCCGGTCGGAGCCGTCTCCGGAGGGACGAGGATTCTCAGGGGCGGAAGCTGCGCGAGCCGCTGGGAGGCGTGCCGTATCTCCAACAGGTCGTATATGCCTGCCAAGAACATAAAGGGAACTTTCGGACTGAGGCTTGCGCTTTAGTCCAATGATTAATATTCACAAAACACTGATAATTGATTATGGAGGAGCAACTCAAAGTAACCTGTCTTCACGACAGTCACCTGGCTCTCGGGGCCAAGATGAGTCCTTTCGCTGGATTCGATATGCCGATCCAGTACTCTTCGATCACCGAGGAGCATCTGGCGGTTCGTAACAATGTTGGTATGTTCGATGTCTCGCATATGGGCGAGATTTTCGTCAGCGGTCCTGATGCGGAGAAATTCGTCAACCACATTTTCACCAATGATGTCCGCCCGATGGTTCCGGGTCAGGTGCTGTACGGGATGATGCTTTACCCGGACGGAGGCACTGTCGATGACCTCTTGGTTTACAAGGAGTTCACCGCTGACCACTATCTTCTGGTCGTGAACGCCGCCAACATCGAGAAGGACTTCCTTTGGATCAAGGACCACGCCGAGGGCTATGACGTGAAGCTCGTCAATGATTCCGACAACTGGGGACAGATCGCCCTTCAGGGCCCTAAGGCCGAGGAGACTCTCGTGAAGGTTCTCGGCTACGCCGCCGACGCCGCCAAACTGACGTTCTACACGTTCAAGGACTTCGAGGACGCCGGGACAAGGGTCATCATCAGCCGCACAGGCTACACCGGAGAGGACGGATTCGAGATCTATGCCGCTCCTGGCCTGATTGTCAAGTACTGGGACGCGTTCCTCAAGGCAGGAGTTGTTCCTTGCGGACTCGGATGCCGCGACACCCTGCGTTTCGAGGCCGGACTTCCACTGTACGGTGACGAGCTGACTCCAGAGATCTCGCCTGTCGTGGCCGGTTTCAGTATGTTCTGCAAACTGGACAAGGACGAGTTCATCGGTAAGGAGGCTATCGCTGACCAGAAGGCCAACGGGACGAAGATGAAACTTGTGGGAATCGAGCTTCAGGACAAGGCGATTCCGAGGGCCGGCTATCCGGTCGAGCTTGAGGACGGCACCGATGTCGGTGTGGTCACGACAGGCTACCACAGCATCTCCCTCGGCAAGAGCATCTGCTTCGCTCTCGTGAAGAGGGAGTGCGGCGCTCTTGACGCTCCGCTTTCAGTGCGTATCCGCAAGAAAGTGTTCCCTGGAAAGGTTGTGAAAAAGAGATTCTATCAGACAAATTATAAGAAGTAATATTAGTTTAATCAGATAATTAATTATGAGCAAAGTAATTGAAGGCCTCCGTTACAGCGAGGACCACGAGTGGGTAAAGGTTGAGGGCAATGTAGCCGTCATCGGTATTTCGGATTTCGCGCAGAAGGAACTTGGTGACATCACCTACGCCGACCTTCCTGAGGTTGACGACGAGGTCACAGCCGGTGAGGAGTTCGGAGCGCTTGAGAGCGTGAAGGCTTCCAGCGAGCTTCTCTCTCCTGTCTCCGGAAAGGTTGTCGAGGTCAATTCCGATCTCGAGGACGCTCCTGAGAAGATCAATGAGGATGCCTACGAGGCTTGGATCATCAAGGTCGAGCTGAGCGATCCTGCCCAGGTCAACTCCCTTATGGACGCCGAGGCTTACAAGGCTTATTCCGAGAAGTAAGATGGCCGCTTTCCCTTATTTTCCTCACACCGAGGATGATGTACGGGCGATGTTGGACCGCATAGGGGTCAAGTCTCTGGACGACCTCTATTCCGATGTCCCTAAGGATGTCATCTACAAGGGTGAGTACGACCTGCCGTCGGCGATGTCCGAGCAGGAGGTCAGGGACTTCTTCGAGTCTCTGGACAACAAGGACGAGAAACTGAAGGTCTTTGTGGGTCAGGGTGCCTACGACCACTACACTCCGTCCGTTGTTCCCTACATCACTTCCCGTTCAGAGTTCCTGACGGCCTACACTCCGTATCAGGCCGAGATCTCCCAGGGAACGCTCAGGTACATATTCGAGTACCAGAGTATGATCTGTGCGCTGACAGGTCTTGACATCAGCAACGCTTCGATGTACGACGGCCCTACCGCCGCCGCCGAGGCCGTGAAGATGGCACCTACCTGCACCAAGCGCAAGTCGAGGGTGCTTGTCTCCTCTTCTCTGCTTCCTAATGTCGTGAAGACCATCCAGACCTACGCAGGTTACCACGGCATCGAACTCACGCTCATCCCTTGCAAGGACGGACAGACCTGTCCTGACTGTATGAAGGCCGAGCTGGCGAAGAACGATGTCGCCGGAGTCATTGTCCCTTCCATCAACCGCTACGGCATCATCGAGGACCTGACCGGCTTCGCGGACGCGATCCACGGGGAAGGCGGAATATTCATTGAATATTGCGACCCTTCCGCTCTCGCCGTCCTCAAGACACCTGCCGAGTGGGGTGCTGACATCGCTGTCGGCGACGGCCAGAGCCTCGGCATCCCGATGAGCTTCGGCGGCCCTTATGTAGGCTTTATGGCGTGCAGGAAGGAATATGTCCGCAAGCTTCCGGGAAGAATTGTCGGCGAGACCCGCGACAAGGACGGCCGCCGCTGCTTCTGCCTGACCCTTCAGGCCCGCGAGCAGCACATCCGCCGCGAGAAGGCCACGTCGAACATCTGCTCCAACGAAAGCCTTATGGCTCTCTATGTGACTGTCTATATGTCGCTTATGGGGCCGAAGGGACTCAAGGAGGTCAACGACCGCTCCTACGCCGCGGCGCACTATCTCCACGACGAGCTTCTCAAGACCGGCAAGTTTGCCGAGGTCTTCGACAAGCCGTTCCTCAAGGAGTTCACGCTCAAGCCGCTGATGCCTGTCGAGAGGCTGCACATCAAGCTGCACGACGGAGGTTTCTTCGCCGCCCTTGAGACAGAGGAAGGTTATGTAAGTTTCTGTGCAACTGAAAGAAGGACGAAGGCTGAGATTGACGCTCTCGTCGCTCTGGTGAAGGAGGCCTAAGGAAGAAGATGAAATACTACGATAAGCTTATTTTCGAACTCTCCAAAGAGGGGAGGGTCGGCTATTCCCTCGGCAGGAACGAATGGACTTCCTCGGCGGAAGAGATTCCGGCCGGACTCAGAAGGTCTGAGACGGTTGGTCTTCCTCAGGTCAGCGAGGTTGATGTCGTGCGTCACTACACCAACCTTT
>CAYZKZ010000033.1:0-25358 GCA_964479325.1 uncultured Muribaculaceae bacterium | reverse complement strand
ACGGTGTACGCCAAAACGCTGGCGGCGGGGGAGGGCGAGCACCGCAACGAGCTGCACAAGTATATGCAGTCCCTTATGGAGAGTGACAGGGCAAAGCACAACGTGCTGCCTCTCACCAAGTTCGGCCTGATGCAGATCACCCGGCAGAGAATCCGTCCGGTGACCGAGATCAACACAGCGGAGGTCTGCCCAGTGTGCCACGGCACCGGCAAGATCTCGTCCAGCGCCGTGATCGACGAGCAGATCGAGCGGAACATCGCCTACTGTGTGGACCACGGAAAGACAGACCTGACTTTGAAGGTCAGCCCGATTTTAGGAGCCTACCTCAAGCGCGGCTCGTCGGTGTTGTCAGACAGATCCTTCCTCGGGAAATGGAAGAAGAAGTACAAATGCCGGATCAACCTCGTCGAGGTTACCGACTTCACAGTTCTGCAAAATGAACTTTATGACGAAAAAGGAGACCGGCTTTAGGTCTCCTTTTTTATTACGTTATGGCGATGCTGTCACTTCGACTGGTTGGTGAGCCTGTCGAACCACAGTGACCGCACTTCGACTGGTTGGTGAGCCTGCCGAACCACAGTGACCGCACTTCGGCTGGTTGGTGAGCCTGTCGAACCACAGTGACCGGTATGGTGGATGAGCCGACCGAACATTCAGTACAAATATTTTGGAAATGACTGACTTGTTACATACCTTTGCAATCACTTAAAGACATAAGAATATGTTAAAAACTATTTTTCAAGCTATGAGAAAGATTATCTACGTAATATCAAGTCTATTGGCTTTATGCTTGACATCCTGCGCTAAAGAACAACAAGAGGAAAAAAGCTACGATGTTTGCGGCACATATTCCTTAACCCAAATGCTATTTTATAGTTCGGATCAGGTTGATCTTGACGGCGATGGTCAAGAAAGTGATAATTTTCTTGACGAATTCAAGCACCTTGACGGGTATTCAGACAACTTCGGCGTGGCAACTGTTTACAGAAGGCCATCGGACAAGAGTGAAACTGTCATTGATTTTCATATTCCTTACCACGATGTCAGAATCGACAACAATAGTATGGCGGACCACGGCTGTGGATATATTGAAGCCTCTCTCATCTACAGACTCGACGGAACACAGGAATATGAGGAAAATCCTCTCGCGTTTATCAATCTGAGCGGAGTTCCGGATAAAAGCAGAATCGGAGAGCTTGGTCTTGCCAATGCCAGATTAAAAGAGTTCGGTGTTTACGGGCAGATGAAAATCTATGTCCATTGCACAATTTACGACTCTTCTCTCAAGCCGCACGAAGAGACCTTGTATATGCTTTTTATGAAAGACTCCGACAGCAACGAATGATTGACAACATCTGAACCGACACCCAAACCAGCCACTCAAACGCATACTGCTTGACCAAGGATCAGGACGGAATTTCGTCATTCAATGGAATCTAAAGTCGGTCTTCTTTTTTATTACGTTATGCCTGATGTGGTCACTTCGACAAGCTCAGTGACCGAACTGGTTGGTGAGCCTGTCGAACCACAGTGACCGCACTTCGGCAAGCTCAGTGACCGTATTGGATTGGTGAGCCTGCCGAACCACAGTGACCGCACCGGTGGGTGAGCCTGTCGAACCCATCAGGCGTAGCTGTGCATTCCGCCGAGGAGGTAGTTGACACCGAAATAGGTGAAGAGAACCGAGGCGGAAAGGATGAGGGTGTAGATGTGGTAGGCGCGCGGGCTTCTCAGGAATTTAAGACAGGTGCGGTGCACGCCGAGCGAGGCGATCAGGAATGTGATCAGCGCCCAGGTCTCCTTCGGGTCCCAGTTCCAGTAGCAGCCCCACGAGACGTTGGCCCAGATGGAGCCGGTGATTATTCCAGAGCCTAAAAAGAAGAGGGCTGGATACATCAGAGCCTCGGACATCTTAGCCATCTTAGCGGAGACAGTCGGCCCTTCGACAGGCTCAGGGACCGACGGGGTGCGGAAAGACATCGACAGGCCGCAGATTCCATTGACCATAATGACAGCCAAGATGGTGTAGGACAGCATCATAAGCGAAACGTGGACGCTCAACAAAGGCGAAGACAGAACCGGCATCAACTGCGTCACGGCGGGGTTGGCGTTTCCCATCGCCGAGACCAGCGAGGCCAACGAGGCGACGATGATCCCAAACGGCAGCATAATCGGGAATTTTCTGAAACTCAGCAAGGCGGCAAGCATTGCGGTCCAGGCGATGGTCAGCATCGTCTCCGCACCGTTTGAGAAAGGAATATGTCCACTCGCGATCCAAAGCAGGGCAAGGAGCGCAGTCAGAACGGTGAAGAAGACAAGGGCGGCCACAATGAGGACGACCCGGAATATTCCTTTACCACGGTGGTGAAGGCCGCCAGCCGAGGCACTGCTGATGTTCCTCATCGCCGAGGCAAGCGCTAACAGACCGATGAGCAGGAATGTCCCAGCGATCGGGAACAGTGGCGGAAAGGCGTTGTAGGCGCGTTCAGCCGCGACACGGCAGGCCGAAGGGGCGGCCTCGCCCATCTTGTTCTCCTGGAAACGGCGCAGTTTCCCAAGCGATTCCGCAAGCCGGTCATAGTCCCTGTTCACCACCAGCTCGAAGATGTAGTCCATTGATTTCCGGACAAAAAGCCATTCCTCATCCGATGTCCCGGACGGAAGCCGGTCGCTCTGCGAGTACCATCCAAGCCGCCCAGTAGTGTCTTGAAGCGGATAGATTTTCAGAAGTTCACCTGAATATAACGCCTTGATGGTGGCGTCTTTATCCATCGCGTCAACAGCCTTGCGACGGTTGTGCATCGGGACATCCCTCCAGCTCGTGCCGTAGAACATCCATCCAGTAAGTACCTGCTCGTCAGTCAGTCCCTTCACCCCGGAGGCTCCGTAGAGCTTTGTGGTGAAATCCTTGGCGAGAGTCTGGAGCGGACAGATCCTACCGTGGTAAAGCACGTAAAGTTCCCCGAACTCCGCGGCGGATTCCCTCGGAAGGGCCTTCGGCGAGGAGGCAGCGGAAGCCGTTGTCCCGACTGACAAAAGCGACACAAGGACCAATGAATATCTCAAAGCGCCGGCGAAGAACTTTTTGAAACGCTTGTCTGTGAAGAAGAAGCACAGAAGGCCCAAGAGCAGCAGGGCGTAACCTGTGTAGATGACGGCTATGCCGACGGGATCGTGGCTCACGGTGAACGTCACGCCGGCCCCGTCGCTGTCATAGTCAGTCTGATAGAAACGATAACCTTTGCAGGACATTATGCGGTTCATCCGGATCTCTCCCTCACGGATCACCGAGCCGTCCTTTGAAAAACGCAGCCTCGAACAGAAATCCGACGGAGAGTTCGTCCCCGAATGAAAGACCACCTCAAAGTCCTCCAGTTCGACTGAGAACGGGAAAGTCCCGGCCGAGCCGTCCTTGTTCTCGAAAGTCCCCGCGGACTCCCCCTCACGCAGATGAAGAGTCCCTTTCTTTGCGGAGAAAGATGTAACTAACGCTCCCGCGAAAATCAGCAGGAGCGATAGATGAAGAATAAGGAGCGCCGACCGCCCCGCGAAATGTCTTGAAAGGCTCATTAGACTATTATTCGAATGGAATAATTAGATGGAATTGATGAACTTTACCACAGCGTCCCTCTCGGACTTGGAGAGCGCGCGGAAGTTCTCCACAGACTCGCGGGCGTCGCTCTGAGGGCTGCCGTGCCACATTATCGCCTCGATGACTGTCCTTGCGCGGCAGTCGTGAAGCCTGTCAACACCACCCGCCACAAGCTCGCTCAATCCACGTCCCCACAATGGAGTCGTCCTGCACCATCCTGTGCGGATGTCGTTCTTCATGTACAGTCTGTGCTGAACCATGTCGGTGTAAGGCCAGATGGTCTGGTGCGGATAGCGAGGAAGCCTTGGATCATTGTCCTTGAAGAAGCCGTTCGGGTCCGTCACGTTGTCCTCTCCGGTAACCCAGCTTGGACGGTGGCAGGTGGCGCAGCCGATCTTCGTGAAGAGTTCCTTGCCTTTGATGACCTCCGGATCGTCCATGTCACGGGCCGCGGGAACGGCCAGGCCACGATGCCAGACCATAAAGTCGGCATATTCATCATCCGTCATCTCCGGTTTCAGGTCTTTGGCCATCAGGTAGTTGTAGATGTCGGTCTTAACATCGCCAGTCTTGTTCTGCTCCGGGAAATATTTGTAGAAATCCTCCTGTACATCCGGATCCTCCGAGGCAACCTTGGCGTAGGTGGCCGTCATATAATGGTAGCGGCGGTCGCTTCTGGTGACATTGGTGATGTTCCAGATGGCGTTGGCTCCGGCCGCGTCCTGGAGAGGGCCGCGACTGAGGGCGTAGGTGTAGCGCTTAGGATGCGTCGTCTTGCCGTAGAGGCTGGTCCACTCACCGTTAGCGAAGATGGCCGGATTCAGTTTCGCCCCGTAGGACTCCTCCTTGGCGTACTGGGCCTTGAGGTCGTCGTCGTCGATCGCGTCAAGAAGGCCGACACCATAGACTCCGATCGTGGATTCGACTCTGAAGCGGACATCGGAATAAGGCACATTGGATGTGACATTGTTCTTGGTGACCTCCAAAGGCACGTAGAACGCGTCCTCAGGGATGTTGACCACCGGGTAGATAAGGCTGTAAGGCTCGCCGTCAGGGAATTTGTTGCCCCACTCGTCGGTATATTCAGGCCATTCGATAGTTATCTTGCTCTCGTCGATAGGCGCTTTGAAAGGTGCGACGGCGAGTGTCTGCGGCATTCCGGTGACGGAGCTAAGGTAGGTGTCCGTGTCATCGGTGATCACAAGCAGGTAGCCGTTGCCGTGCGTGTCGGCCTTGTAGTCGGTCTGGCGCTTGCCGTGGCTGTAGTTCGGGTGGCAGTAGATGCAGCCGCGTCTGACCATAAGCGGGCCGAGACCGCTGAACGCACCGTCCTTGTTCTCGTTGAAGTCCCTTTCGAAGAACATCTCTCCGTTCTTGAAGGACTGGATCATTCCGGAATTCTCGATGACCGGAGTCGGCTGCTCGTAGGCCGAGGCGCTGGAGTTGAACGCCGTGCCGAGTTTTCCTCCGGCGTACCATTCGTCGCTGAGCTCGGTTGGAGTCTCCGGCACGTCCGTTCCTCCGTTGCCGTTGCAGGCAGCGAAGGCCAGGAGAGGAAGCGACAGAAATAGAAGTGATTTATTCATAACCTTTTGATTTATTTCAGATGCGATCAAAGGATCAGCCGACTGCGGTCGTCGGCCAATCCTTCATATTAACAGTATTATGGGTATTAGTCATTGATCAAAGCCTGGCGGGCGACCTCAAGAGCGTCGTTGAGAGCGTTGCAGGCATCGATGGCTTCCTTGACCTTAGCGTCCTTGTAGTTCTTGACGAAAGGCTTAGGCATCGCGGAGATTTTCTCAAGGCAGGTGCTGATGGCATCCTTGACTCCGTTGTCGGCGGCGCTGTCAACCCCGGCGAGGTAGGCGCTCACTGAATATGTCTGAGCGGTTGTCGCTCCGAGAGCGCCGAAGTAGGCGTTGCGGACACTGACGATGTTGTCGTAGAAGTCCTCGATGGAGTTCCAAGAGTGAGGAGACTCAATGTAGTTCACATCCTCTCCGGTGTAAGGCTTGCCGATCTTCTGGCTGCCGACCTCGTCAACAATGTCCTTGCAGCCTTCCAGGATCTGCTCGCTTCCGGCCGTAACTGATTTCCAGACACTTCCGCCCTGACCGCAGAGTTTCATCTGCTCACCGAAATCATCCTCCGGCTCCATCTCGGCATCCTCGATCATCTCTTTCTTGACGGCGCTGACATTGTCGAGTCCGGCCCAGGCGGCCTCAAGCCTCGCGGCGCTCAGGGACAGATCCTTGGCGACAGCGGCGGCGTAAAGAAGCTCCTTGGCGGGGATGGAAGACGCGGCGCGCTCGCTTCCATCACGGAATATGATGTATTCGATTCCGTGAAATCCCACGAGTCCGTTGTTGAGGTTGGCGACCGTGTTCTCGATGTCAGACATCATCTTGTCGCTGTCGAGAAGGTTCTCAAGAGCCACCTTGTCAAGAGGCCAGGTGTCGATGTGAGGGTCGATGTAGTACTTGGAGGCGGCACCGAAAAGGAAAGCCTCGCTCCACTCCCAGTACTGGCGGGCGGATTTCCAAAGATCGCAGGCTGTCTTGACATTGGCGTCGGTAGGATTGGCCTGAAGCGCCTCGATGGCGGCCTGAAGTTCAAGTGACTTGTCAGCGAGATTCTTGTAGGTAGGGATCACCGTGTTATCCACGAACGCCTCGTTGACCTTCTGAAGAGTCTCCTCCTTAGCGGAGGTCGGGTCTGTGGAACTCTTGTCACAGGCCACGGCGGCGAGGGCTGAAACCATCAGCGCGGCCGCGAATTTCAAACTTTTTCTCATTGTTGTTATGCTTTAAATTTTCTGAATATTCATTCTCCTGTTGTCAGGCTCTTCCCTGTAGCGAGGATTCCTTTTGTGTCAGGATTCCTTTGTCGACTGGATTCCATTCCTCATTCGCGGGGACGCGGCCTGACATATTCATTACTTCAAAAACCAGCCACTGAAAGCGATGCCGAGAGTGATGGAAGGTTCGTCGTTGAACGGAGAGACAAGGTATCTCTTTGAATATTCCGCCTTCACGACGATGTCCTTTATCGGGTACCAGTTGATGCCGGCGGCGATTCTGTGCTTTCCGCACCATTTGTAGTCAAGCACTCCGTCGGCGACCTTGAACATCGAGTCGTAGTACTCGTAGTGGGCGAAGGCGTAAAGCTTGCTCTCTTTCTTGAACAGGGAAAGGATGTCGTAGCCGACCTCGACGCTTCCAACGATAGCGTCCGAACCCACAGCGTTGTGAGGGGACGGGGAGGCGTTGGACATATTGTTCTTGTTGAACGCCGTTATCTGCTGGGAATCATTCAGGTGCGCATAGTCGAAGCTTCCTCTGGCGACCACATTGTGTCCAGAGTAGGTGAAGTCGGCCGAGCCTATCATCACCTCTCCCTTGCAGTCCTTGTACTTGGAGTTCTTCGTGAGGGAGTTGTTGAAGCTTGATCCGAAATAGCCGCTCAAGCCCATCCTGAGGCCTTTGACCGAGCGGTTGTCGATCCTGAAGGCTCCGGCGTAGGAGTTGGCGATCTTGAATTCGTAAGGCGAGCCGGCGCCGCCCTGGATGAAGTTCTCCGTGCTGAACCTGTCGGAGTCAAGTCCCGGGAGGAACATCAGCTCATAGGACCAGGCTCCGAGATCGCCGAGGATCTCGATTCCGGGCTCGTGCCAGGTGCAAGGAAAGACTGTGTTCTCCCCCTCCATCCTGTAGGCCGTGAAGAACTCGGTCGGAAGGTGATGGCCGTTAGTCAGGCCGACAGGGATGATGATCATTCCCGTCCTGATCTTGAAAGCGTCGCTGAAAGCCTTCTGAAGCCAGAACTGCTCCAATGCGACCTCTCCGCCGCGCTCGATCTCGCTCTCGTACTCGCCAGCCTCATCGGCCTCCAGCTCGACTGCGCTTTCCGTGCCGCCGTGCTCGAACTCGATCTCGGTCCCGAGCGTCCAGCCTTTTCCGAAATCGTAGCCTAAGTTGATGACAAAGTGAGGGATGTCGAACCTTCCGTGGCTCTTGTCATCCTTGTACTGTTCCGGATGGTTGTACCTCTGCCAGGCGTCGCTGTAGAAATTGCGGGTCAACATCGCCTCGCCGTAGCCTCCGATGCTGAGTCTTTGCTGGGCGTCCGCGGCCAGAGAGGCCGTCATCAGCCCCGCCACCATCACAAGTCCAGCTCCGATTCTTATCAAACTGTCTCTCATTTTTACTTTATCCAAATTACCCTCCGGCAGAATCACCGGAATACCTTTGGTCAATGCTGAGGGGATGGCATTTCGTCCCCTACATTTGACACCGCAAAAATACTCCTCCCCGGAAAGTCAGGCAATCGCAATTTTTCGGTATTCTGCCCTTATCCCCTTCCGGTTACCTGGCAAATTATAGGTATTAATCGATTCAAGCCTTCCACGCGCGAACCCCCTCCGTGCCGTGTCGGTGCGCAAAAGGCCGCCTCCCACGCACGAAACCACCGACAGACAGTCGGTTAGAAATTAAGGGAATATGTCAGGAAACGGTCAAGCCGACCCTAACGAGCGAACCTGCGCACAAGGGTGGCGAGCAGGATGAGGACGGCCATAAGGGTGGAAAGACGGCCGATGAAGTCACCGTGGCGGACAAAGAATGTCTGCTCGTCACTAAGTCCGACCTTGCCTTTCAAGACCTCCGGCCGCCACCAGGACGTGTGGCTGACAACCTTTCCCGAAGGATCGATGATCGCGGAGATTCCGGTGTTGGCGCTGCGGGCGATCCAACGACGGGTCTCGATGGCGCGCAGGCAAGAGTAGGAAAGATGCTGAACATAGCCCGGAGTGTCGCCCCACCACGCGTCGTTGGTGATCACCGCCATCAGACGGGCGCCGCCGCGGACATATTCAGTGCAGTACTCCCCATAGACGGACTCGTAGCAGACGGCGCAGCCGACAGGGATTGTCTCCGAAACCGAGACTGGGACCGAAGGAACGGAAGCGCTGTCGGGAGACAAGCCGGCGGAAGCGCTGTCGGGAGCGTAGGAATATTCATTGAAATGCAGCGGCCCGGTCTCCCGCTGGCCCACGCAGCGCCCCATAACCCCTCCGAGCCAGTCGTCTATCTTGCAGAAGACCGCGGGATACGGAGTCATCTCCACCGCCACGACCAGTTTGCTCTTGTGGAATATCTCCGGAGAGCTGAAAGCGTCGAGCATCAGAGCCGAGTTGTGCGACTCCATCCAGACACCGCTTCCGACGTTTCTGGCCGTGTAGGACGGCCTCAAGGCTCTCTTCAGGTACGTCCTCGTGGATGCTCCGACAAGCAGGTTGGCGTTCGGATGATCCTGAAGGAAGGAAGTGAAGCGCTGGACAGTAGGACTCGACGACGGGTCATTGGTCACGACATCCGGAGTAAAGGTCTCCGGAGCGACAAGCAGCACAGGCACACTGTCCGGAATTTCAGAGAACTGGCTCAGCAGCAAGTCATTCTGCTCCTCCTGTGTCATTCCTCCGAACTTGTTGTACGGATCGATGTTCGGCTGCGCGATCACGACATCGAGAGTTTCGTCAGACGGTTCCGGCCTCAGGAACAGCGACACGACCGGCGGAGCCACAAACAAAGCCAAAATTCCGGTCAAGGCCGCCGACCTGGCCTTCCAATTAAATGTGAGCCAACGCCCTGTCGCCAAAGAATCCAGAATCCCGAACACGCTGAGATTGGCCGTCCAGACGAGAAGCGAGCCTCCGAGCGTGCCGGTAAACTCGTACCATTGAACCCATCCGGTCGTGCGGGCGAAAGCATTGCCAAGCACGAGCCAAGGCCAGCTGATCTGCGCGCTTGTCAGGTACCACCGCTCCCAGGCGATCCAGGCAAAAGCAAGGAATATGTAAGGAAGCGCCCCGCTGAGCCATTTCCTGCTCCAGCGGAACAGCCCGAAAATCAGCGACATCTGGAATGCGTTGGCAAGGATTGCGAATATTCCGCCTCCCACCGTGGCGTTGCAGACCCAGAAAGTGGTCGCGGCGTTCCACAGGACGAAACAGAGATAGTGCCACCAGCAAAAGCCCTTCATTCCGTCCTCCGTGGCGAGATTTTCAGCCCAAAGCAGCGGAACAAAGGCTATCAACGACAACCATCCCGTTCCCGGAATCAGAAACGGAACACTAAGCAACACTGACGACAGCACTGTCTGCGACAGCAAAACCAACTTCCTTGACATAATGCCTGCAAAGATATGCAATCCTCGTTGAATATTCACATCAGAACCTGAATTCCATACCGAAAGTCACGACGAAACGGTTGTCGTGCGGGACTTTCACGCCGTCCTTAATCTCATAGCGGTGGGTCATCCTCCAGAACGCGTCTATCCGCAGGAATCTGAATATGTTCGTGACACCTACGCCCATCTCGACATAAGGCCTGTTAAGCTTGCCCATCTTCCCAGGGAAAAGCATCACGGCGCCTGACTCATCCTCATCGGCCATTCCGTTGTTCTCTTTTCTGATCGTGCCGTAGGCGACGCGCAACGAGGCGACCTCCCTCCACTGAAGCTTCTTCAGCAAAGGAATCTTACCGAGGAAGAATCCCTTGAAGTTATGTTCCCAGAAGAAAGTGGTCCAAAGGTCGGATGCGAACTCGTAGTAGTCCATACAGTTGAACGCATACCTTGAGAACGTGTAGGTTCCGTTGCCCTCGTGAATCTTGAGCATCGGGTACGGCACTCTCCCCACGATTGTTCCCGTGTTCAGGTCAAACTTTGACAATCCCAAAGGCGGAATCGGGAGCGTGTAGTGGACCGACAGCTCCGGACGGAAATAGGAATATTCATTCTTTCCTATTCCTTTGACCGAGCCGATGAGGTCGATTGTGGCTGTCGGGTACTTCGAATAGACATAATGCTTGTCAAACACTCCTCTGGTGACAATCTCCTCCTTGGAGAAGCGCATCTGAAGGTGAGCCTGGTTGTAGCCAACCGAATTGAACACAAACCCGTCCTTGGAGACCATCGGCACAAACTCGTTCGAGAAGATCCGCCTGCTCTCAAGGGAGACGATCATATTCACATTCTGCGACCACTCCTTCTGGTAGGAAAGGGAATAGTCGTTCACCATACTCATCTTCTGGCTGTTGGCCTTGGCGAGCACAGAAGAGATGATGTCCCCGTTGCCATAGACGGACGGTCCCCTGCCCAACTGCATCACATCGTGCTTGTACGAGGCCACGACCTTGCTGGTAGGCTGGTTGTTGAACATATACTCGAAAGTTCCCCCGCCCTTGAAAGTCCTGTCCTTGAATCCGTAGGCGGCATAGCCCATAAACCGGACCTTCCGGCTCAGCTCCTTGTTGGTCCTGAGTCCGAACTGGACCCTGTCGCCCTCCAACTCATTGAAACTATAGACGGAAGTGTAAGGGCCGAACCCTAAGAACTTAACGTTCAGGAATCCGTTGACAAGCATCTCGGCGACGGCATAGACATCCTTGTAGAGAGGAACGCTCTTGATGGAATCGACCATATTGTAGATTCCACGCTCCTTCTCGCTCAAAGGGAACGGTCTCACGCTCTGCCAATAGGTCTCGTCGGTGTTCATCACATCCTTTCCGGCCTGCACCTGGGCGTTGATGTCGGATTTACCCTCCTTGAAAGTCGTGACGAAATCGGGATTGAAATAGTCTATCTGACGGTTGCCGAGAAAGGTCACCATCTTGGACGAGTCCCGCATAGTCGGGGAGAAATCCACATACATCCTGTCCTGCTTGTAGAACCAGGTCGAGTCATCCAGGCGAGTGTTCACGACATCAATGGTCAGATCCCTGACCCAGTTGACATTAGACCCTTTCTTCAGCCTTACGTGGATGTCCCTGAGAGCATATTCCCCGGCGTCGATGGACATCTCGCCGTCGAAGGTCGGAGAGGACACCCATTTGGATGGATGGAAGCGGATCTTGTAGGTCTTCCTGCCCTCGACCTGAAGGCTGTCAACGAGATAGTAGTTGTAGTAGGTCGTGCCTGAGGACGAAAGAGGAGAGGGAATCTCCACCTGGAAGATGTTGATGTAGTTGTCGTAGAAGTTGGTCTTCACGTACATATTCCCCGTGAATTGGGCAAGGACCGGATCCTTGTCAACCCCGGAGATTCTGGTGGCCTTGATGACCTCCCTCTCGGAAGGAGGATCCTTCCTGTGATAGTACTTGGATGTGGTCTCGGAGATGAGAACCGGCAGGTAAGGCTTTCCAGACACGACGGACGTGTCCATATAGTCATAGACAAACCTGAAATCCTTAGGCAGGAAACCGCTGATCACCTTGTTCTCAGGATTGGTGATGTCAAGTTCCATCTTCGTATAGACATCGCAGCTGTACAGCCTGCGCTTCTCAGGGTTGTTCCTGACCTTCGCCTCGTCGATCTTCCTCAGGATGGAGCGGATGTAGCGGTCGTCAGGCTTCACGACAACGGCGTTCAGCTCGTTCACAACCGGGACAAGAATGAAACACACCTCATTGAAACTATGAGGATTAACCTTGATGACCTTCTCCTCGTAGCCAAGGATCGAGGCCGACAGCAGCGTAAGAGTGTCCCTCGTCTCTAAAAAGAAGTTACCGTCGAGGTCGGCGGAGACACCGACAGTAGAGTTCTTGAAATATATTCCCGCAAAAGGAATCCCCTCTCCCGTGGACGCGTCAACCACCCTTCCCTTCACCTTTGTCGCCTGAGCGTCGGCCAATGAGATGGAGAGGAAAGCAAGGATGATGGTTACAGATAAGTTTCTAAGAATATGTCTGAAATCGGTCTTCATTATTTATCGCCAAAGCCTGGATCAACGGATCCTGTCAATCTTCAGCTGCTGGATCTTGTACCGTCCTCCGCAGTCGCTGACAAAAATCGTGACTTCGAAAACCTCACCTCCGGCGTTCAGGAAACCTAAGGCGTACTTGGAGTTGGACCGGGACGCGGTGTGGCGTATCTCGAACGACCTTGGAGTGTGGTTCTCAAAGAAGGCCTTCAGAATCTGCTTCGCCTGATTCTTGCTCGAATCGTTGGTCGTGGACATTATCGTTATCTCTAAATTGTCGTCGAACCAAGCGGACAGCCTTTCCGCGTCGCCCCTGCCCAAATACTTTGAGATCGGCACGAACACATCGTAACTGTCAGCCGCCGCGGTGCCGCCGAGACAGGACAGCAACACGGAAAAAGCAGTGAATATCTTCGCAAAGACCTTCATAATGGGGACATTTCATTACAAAATCCAAGCCACGTCCCGGAGGCCTGATTTTGAATATTTGAAAAATCAAGACTTGTTCATTATTTTTGTGGGCGGCAACAGGAATCCCGAAGGCTCGTCCACCAATGGTCACCTTGAATATTCCATTGACAGTTACCGCTTTGCGCCAATGAGAATTTCGTTGTTGACAGTCGGGAAGACCGACATCAGTTGGGTACGGGAAGGTCTGGGGACATATTCATCCAGACTTTCGCATTACGCTCCGTTCTGCGTCTGTGAGATTCCTGAGCTGAAGAACACTTCGGCGCTGACGAAAGCGCAGATCAAGGAGAAGGAAGGGGAGCTGATTCTCAAGAACATAAAGCCGTCCGACAGGGTGATTCTGCTGGACGAACGCGGAAAAGAGTACCGTTCGGTCGAGTTCGCCGACGAGATCCGCAGGCTGATGGCGGGCGGTGGCAAAGATATTGTATTCGTCATCGGCGGCGCCTACGGCTTTTCGGAACCGGTGTATGACAGGTGCGACGGAAAGATCTCACTGTCAAGGATGACATTCTCGCACCAGATGATCAGAGTCATCTTCACGGAACAGCTTTACAGGGCCTTCACTATAATTAAAGGAGAACCGTACCATCACGAATGAAAGCGAGGAGGTTTGACATAAGGAGCTGGCTGGCAGGAGGATTTTTGGCGTTCGCCGTGATCCTTCTCGTCTTCTCCCTGTCCGTGAACAAGCTTCCGGGCAACACAGAAAGGGAGGCGGTCAGGGTCAGCAGAGCCGTCAGCGACAGAATGCACCTTCTTGACGAATACATCGGCTCGGCCCTTACGGCTGACCGAAGGGTCTGGGCAGGTCACAACGATGTGCCGGAGGATATGGTCATCTACAGGTACATAGACGACACCCTCCAGTCGTGGAGCAACCAATTCCCGGTCAGGAATGACAACATCGCGTCAAGAATCGTGTTCCCGCGGCTTTCCAGGCCTGGTGACGACATCAACTCCCCTCTCACCGAGATCACATCCGAGCCGTCGTTCGTCAACTACGGGCAGAAATGGTACTTGGTCAAGGCCGAGCCTTTAGGCAGCCGCAAGGTGATCGCCGGACTCGAGATTTCCGACTCGATGTCAGACGAAAGCCCCAACGGAGTCAACCGCAGGCTCCGGCTCGGACGGAACTACACGGTCGTGCCACTGTCGGAAAGCAGCGGCTCGGCGGTGACGCTGGACGGGAAGCCTGTGTTCAAGATAGTGGCCAACCCTACGGCGGGACAACCGGCCGCCACCCACTCCACAATGATCTGGCTCGCCATCGTGTGCTTCATCGCGGCGTCGATCCTGCATTTGGCCAGAAAGAGAAGCCTCAAACGCCTTCTTCTTGTCCTGTCAGGGCTTCTCTGCGTGATCACAGCCACTTACCTGTGGGGTGAGAATATGAAGAACAGTTCCAAGCTTTTCTCGCCTACCGTCTATGCAGACGGACAGTTGTTCAACTCGCTCGGAGCCGTGCTGATCACGGCGCTGCTCATCATTCTCTTCATCGGCTGCGCGTTCGTGACCAGAAACGACATATTCAGAAGAATCGCGAAGGCAAGGCATCCGAAAACGGCCCTCTGGTTCTACGCCGGAAGCGTGTCGCTTCTCATCGCCGGTGTCCTCGTCTTCGTCCAGGTCATAGTCAGAAGCATCATCCTCAACTCCAACATCACGCTTGAGCTTTACAGACTGAACGACCTTAGCATATTCAGCCTGCTTGTCTATGTGGCTCTGACGGGGCTTCTGATGACCATCCCTTTGCTGACGCAGATGCTGATGCCTGCATTGAAGCGCCTGCTCAGCGTCAGACACGACCTTTTCTCAGCCGGAAGCCGCACCATCACGGCGGTCGTGTTCGCCGCCTACCTTGTAACCGTGACCGGAGTCCTCGGATTCAGGAAGGAGCAGAACAGGGTCAATGTGTGGGCCAACAGGCTGTCGATGGAAAGGGACATCAGGCTGGAGCTTGAGCTACGAAGGGTGGAGGACAAGATCGCCTCCGACCAGCTGATCGCCACTCTCTCCATCATTCCGAACAGCAACGGAATCATCCTCAACAGAATCATCGAAAGCTACTTGACAAGGTCCTCGCAGGACTACGACATCTTCGTCGAGCTGTTCCCGGAGAACGTCAACGACAAGGGAGCCATCGCCTATTTCACGGAAATGGTCTCCAGAGGAACGGTGATCTCCGAGGAATCCCGTTTCAGGTACATAAGGGACAGCGGCGGGCAAGGTTTTTATGCAGGAAGTTTCGCCTACTACAACTACGGTGACGGTGTCACGATGATGCTTCTGCGCGTGTCGCCAAAATCAAACAGGGAGAACAAGGGCTACGCCCACATCTTAGGCTACTCGGCTCCAGGAGACGTTCTGATTCCGGCGAGATACTCTTACGCCAAGTATTCAGGCAAGGCACTGACATCCTACAAAGGCAACTATTCCTACCCGACCATCGTGGATGACGAGCTTGAGCGGGAGATCGAGGAGGCCGAGGACGGGGTAGTGCGGATGAACGGCTACACGCATTTCGTCAACAGGATCTCCGACAACGACCTGATCATCATCTCAAGGCCCAAGACGGAGAACTTCACCTATCTCGTGGCGTTCCTTTTCCTGACCCTGGTCTTCTACTTCTGCCTCACGCTGCTGACACTGACCCGTGTCCATCCGAGACACAGGGAAAGCAACTACTACAAGTCCAAGATCAACGCCGCTATGCTGTTGGCGTTGGTTATGACGCTCATCGCTCTGGCAAGCGTCAGCGTGCTGTTTGTCTATCGAAGGAACAGCGCCAACCTGAAATCCTCGATGGCGGACAAGATCAACTCGCTCCAGACCCTGCTTCAGGCGAGATGTCGCTACATTATGGATTTCAACGAGTTCAGCGCCCAGGACGCTTCAAGAATATTGGAGGACATCAGCAACACGATGAAATCCGACATCACTCTCTACACGACCGGCGGCAAAGAGTTCCGCTCCACCACTCCGGAGGTGTTTGACAGGATGCTGTTGGGGACAAGGATGAGTCCGGACGCCTTCGAGAACATAATCTACAAGAACAAAAGGTACTACATCGGGAAAGAGAGAATCGGAGACAAACAGACCTATTTCCTCTACGCCCCGGTGTTCAACGCCCACGGCAAGATGATCGCCATAATGTGTTCGCCGTTCACCGACGAAAGCTTCGACTTCAAGTCGGAGGCGGTGCTGCATTCCATCTCTGTCATCACCGTGTTTATGATTCTGCTGCTCCTTGCCAGATTCATCACGGCGAAGGCCGTGGACAAGATGTTCAAGCCTCTCTCCGAAATGGGGCGCAAGATGAACGAGGCCAGCATCAACAATCTTGAATATATTGTCTATGAGCGTGATGACGAGGTCGCCCGGCTTGTCCGCGCCTACAACCTGATGGTCCACGACCTCTACAACTCCACAAGGAAGCTCACCCAGGCGGAGAGAGACAAGGCCTGGGCGACGATGGCCAGACAGGTCGCCCACGAGATCAAAAACCCTCTGACTCCTATCAAGCTCCAGATACAGAGACTGATAAGGATGAAGAAAAACGGCAATCCGGCCTGGGCGGACAGATTCGACGAGATCTCCGTGGAGGTTCTCAAACAGATCGATCTGTTGGCGGACACAGCCAACGAGTTCTCGACGTTCGCCAAACTCTACTCCGAGGAGTCGGTGGAGATCAACCTCGACAGCCTTCTGAAGGAGGAGATCGACCTGTTCGACAGCAGGGACAACATCCGGTTCTCGTATATGGGACTTGAGAACGCCACGGTGATGGGGCCGAAACCTCAGCTGACGCGCGTGTTCGTCAACCTCATCAACAACGCCGTGCAGGCCATCGAGAACGCTCAGGCCGACGATGCGGAAAAGGGAATAGAACCGTTTACCGGCAAGATTGTGGTGTCTCTGAGACTCTCCTCAAAGGACGGATTCTACGACATCGTCTTCGAGGACAACGGGCCTGGGGTCAGCGAGGAGAACCGTTCGAAACTGTTCACCCCGAACTTCACGACAAAGAGCAACGGCACCGGCCTCGGCCTGTCGATATGCAGGAATATTCTTGAGAAGTGCAACGGGGAGATTTTCTACTCGAAGTCATTCGCCCTCAAGGGAGCGTGCTTCACGGTCCGCTTCCCGCGCGGATAATCCCTTAAAAAATCAGCATCACGGCGCAAATGACAAGGACAGCGGCGAGAACGATGTCTATCAGGCGGCCGTACCTCTCGGTCAGTTTGTTGAGACCGGCTCCTGCCACAAGCCAGACAAGATTGGCCACCGGACCGGCCAGAGTCAGCAGAAGGCCTACCTTGGCGATCTCTATGAATGAGTTAGAGTACGGAAGGACGAACGTTCCGAGAGCCGTAAGGCAGAACATCCAGACCTTGGCGTTGGTGACCTCGATAAGGAATCCGGTCCTAACCGAGCAGGAAGCCGCCATATCCTCTTTGGACTTGCCGGAACGCAGGACAATCATCACGGCCAGACAGACCATATAAACGGCTCCGAGATACGAAAGAAACCTGACATAAGGGCCAAGGACATCACCCAAGAAATGGGTCAGCAGGACAAGGGTCGTGTCGATCACCAGAAAGCCGATCACGAAGCCCCACCAGATCCTCATAGCCCGCCGCCTTCCGAAATGGATTCCGGAGTGGAACGCGCACAGGTTGGAAGGTCCGGGCGTGTAGCCCAGAGCGAGGATGTAGAGCAGCAATGATGGAAGCATCTGTGACGGCATAGTCGAAAAGGTGTAAGTAACCACTAAATATAGTCAGAATATCCCGTTATTCCAAATAAAGCAAAAGAGACCCGCCGAATTGTCGGCGAGCCTCTTTTGTAGTCCCAATAGGAATCGAACCTATATTTAAGGTTTAGGAAACCTCCGTTCTATCCGTTGAACTATGGGACCAGTTAGTTTTCTACCGAAGAACTACTCAGCGCTCTTCTCGATGATCTGACGTCCTCTGTAGTAACCGCACTCAGGGCAAATGTGATGATACATCACCGTTGCGCCGCAGTTAGGGCAGGTGGCGAGAGTAGGGACCGGAGCGAAATCGTGGGTCCTTCTCTTGTCTCTCCTCTGCTTGGAGACTTTGTGTTTCGGATGTGCCATAGTTAACTATTCTTAAATTTATTATTTCACATTGTCAATCAGATCCTTCAGAGCCGCGAACGGCAATGATGTCTCCTGATCCCGGGTCTCGTCACCTTGATCATCCTCAGAACTCAGATACTTAACGGCCTCGGGATTGCATTCCCCTTCAGGATGAACCCTTTGTACCGGCAGGGAAAGGCACACATAGTCATAGACTATCTGACCAAGATCCAGGTCAGCGTCCGATTCCGGAAGCCAGACAATCTCTCTCTCCCCTTCCGCGGCGTCACTGCTGTCCGCCGGTTCCTGACCGAACTTGACGCTGAAGCTGAAACCGGTCTCCACCGGAATCCTCAGATCCTCAAGGCATCTGTCGCAGGACACTGTGACATCACCGATGACATCGCAGTCAACCCCAATGAAATGCCCAGATTTCTCGGCAAAGACCTCGACATCCAGATCGGCTGCCAGAATCTCTGAATTCTCAAAACGCTCAAAGAACTTCTTCCCGGCCCGCCAACGGAACTCAGTCCGTCCTTGGGCCAATCCATTTATTGGAACTATAAAATCATCTTTCATCGATCCGATAGACAGATTAAGGGTTGCAAAGATATAAATAATTTTTGGTTTCTAAAACTTTTCTTCGAATACTTTACCTATTCGTCATCACCGGAGTTGCCGGAACGCTTCCTGTCCATCGGATCAAGAAGAATCTTGCGCATCCTCAGATGGTGAGGGGTCACCTCGACAAGCTCATCCTCACGAATATATTCAAGCATTTCCTCCAAAGACATCTTCACCGGAGGTGGAAGCACTACCTTGTCGTCGGAGCCGGCGGCGCGCACATTGGTGAGTTTCTTGGTCTTGCAGATGTTGATGTTCAGGTCTCTCTCCCTCGTGTGCTCACCCACAACCTCGCCGCAATAGATGTCATCGCCCGGATCGATGAAGAACTTGCCCCTGTCCAGAAGCTTGTTCATCGAATAGGCGATCGCTGTCCCGGTCTCAAGGGACACAAGCGAGCCGTTCGTTCGGTTCTCGATCTCTCCCTTGTAAGGCTGGTACTCCTTGAAGCGGTGCGCCATAATGGCCTCTCCCTGCGACGCTGTCAACAGATTGCTCCTGAGTCCCATAAGTCCGCGGGTCGGGATGTCGAAGTTCAGGAGTGTCCTGTCGCCCCTCGGCTCCATATGAAGCAGAGCGCCTTTCCTGCGGGTGGCAAGTTCGATGGCCGCTCCCACGAACTGCTCCGGCACCTCGATGGACAGATCCTCGATAGGCTCGCAGCGCTGTCCGTTGATGGTCTTGTCCAAGACCTTAGGCTGGCCTACCTGAAGTTCGAAGCCCTCGCGGCGCATCTCCTCGATCAGCACGGAGAGATGGAGGACTCCACGTCCATAGACCACGAACGAATCGGCGTTCAGCCCCGGCTTCACCTTCAGGGCAAGGTTCTTCTCAAGTTCCTTGTCCAGACGATCTTTGATGTGCCTTGAGGTCACGAACTTGCCGTCCTTCCCGAAGAAAGGCGAGTTGTTGATCGTGAAGAGCATACTCATCGTAGGCTCGTCGATGGAGATCGGCGGAAGAGCCTCAGGATTCTCGCTGTCAGCGATTGTGTCGCCGATCTCGAACCCGTCGATGCCGACTACGGCGCAGATGTCTCCGCACTGAACGCTATCGACATTCGCCTTTCCAAGGCCGTCAAACACCATCAACTGCTTGATCTTGTGCTTCTCAACCACATCGTACCTCTTGCAGAGGCTTACCTGCTGGCCGGTCTTGAGCGTGCCGCGGGTCAGCTTGCCGACGGCGATACGGCCGACATAAGGGGAATATTCCAACGAAGTGACCTGAAGCTGCGGAGTCCCCTCCACAACCTTAGGGGCCGGAATGTCAGCGAGAATCGCGTCCAGAAGAGGTGTGATGTCGGAAGTCGGATTTCTCCAGTCGTCGGACATCCAGCCTTGCTTTGCGCTGCCGAAAATCGTCTTGAAATCCAGCTGGTCATCAGTGGCGTTCAGCGAGCACATCAGGTCGAAGACCTCCTCCTGAACCTCGTCAGGACGGCAGTTCGGCTTATCCACCTTGTTGACAACCACAATCGGCTTCTTGCCCAGCTCAAGGGCCTTCTGAAGCACGAAGCGGGTCTGCGGCATACAGCCCTCGAACGCGTCCACCAGCAGGAGGACACCGTCGGCCATATTCAGAACCCTTTCCACCTCTCCTCCGAAGTCGCTATGCCCCGGAGTGTCTATAATGTTGATTTTAACATCCTTATACGTGACAGACACGTTCTTCGCAAGGATGGTGATACCTCTTTCCCTCTCGATGTCATTGTTGTCGAGAATCAGCTGGCCAAGATTCTCAGGCTGACGCACCAGATTGGCCTGGTAAATCATCCTGTCCACGAGTGTGGTCTTGCCGTGATCGACGTGCGCGATGAGCGCGATGTTCCTTATGTCTTGCATATACCGTTAAAAAATCTTGCAAAATTACGGATTTTCAACGGAAAACCGAAAAATCACAAGACATTTTCTCAAAATTTCCCACAAGCCACCGTTAATGTAAAATAGAGTGCCTCTGGATAATTTAGCAAAGTGAATAAGGAAGAGGAATATTCCTACTCCCGGACATAGTGGGGCATTTCGGGAGGGGTGATGATGGAGATCTCGCAGAGGCCCATCACCTTGCCGCCCTCCTTCCAGGCGCTCTGGAATATTAACTTGTGGACGCCACGCTTCTCAATGGTGTAGCAGTTTGTGCCGCCCGTCCCCAGCAGGTGACGGATTATGCCCGCCGAGCGCTCCCCGTGGCAGTCGAAAAGGTTCTTTCCGATCAGGTCGCCACGCTTCTCGTACTGCTTCACAGCACGGTCGTTCTGATAGATTATCACTCCGTCCTTGTCACAGACGGTTATGGAACAATCCAGTTCCTTTGCCCATTCCGGTATCATCATAATATAATTTGTCTCATTGTATGTTCAAAAGGCTCAGTCAATTCCATTCAACCCAATCACACACACTTCTGAGCCCAGCCATCTACAGTTCTGGTTCGAGACGAGAAATTGATGCCGAGCTTAATGATTTTCTTGCCGCTTGCAAGGAACGGCCTGTCGTAGCCTTTTTCCTCAATCTGTTCAAGCGCGGCTTCAGGTGAGACATCTCGTTTGAGTTCGATGACATAGACGAAACTGTCCGTGTCAAAGATGATGTCGATGCGACCGTTTGACGTTCGGTACTCTGTCTTGACATAGAGTCCCATCATTTTGAGCATCACGGACATCGTGTTCTGAAAATAAAGTTCGAGATCTCCCTGTAGCTCGTAGCTGTTGTCGGCAAGGAACGCCGTGAACCGATTCAAAAAGCCTTCTGTGTCACCACGCTCAATATCCTTGACGAACTTAGCGACACTGAAATCTCCCTCAATCAATGCCGGAGCGTACAGTTGGCTCAACGTGTTGAGGAATCCGGTCTTCACTTCCTCGTTAGGGTAGTCAAGGGTGTAAGTGCCAAAGCGCTCATCATAGCCCTTGATCGTCAGATACCCGGTCTGATACATAAGTGTTATCGGCGCAGGATTGACATAGTTTGCTCCCGTGAGTGTCTCGACAGACACCCCATCCTTTGAAATGTTATCGAGATTGTAATGTCCGGCCTGAAGATAGCGAACGAGGAATGACGGAGTACCAGTGTGGAACCAGTACATACGGAATTCATTCGCATAGAAGGTGTTGAGTATGCTGAACGGATTATAGACACCGATGGCTTTGTGGTGGAAATGATAGCCGTCGTACATCCGGGCAAGTTTGGCGTAGCACTCCTCCTTTCCGATCCGACAGGCCATCGCAAGTTCTTCCACACTTGTGTCGAAATTTGCCCGCAACTCGCCTTCCGAGATACCACAGATGTCCGCATAGCGCAGATCCATCGAGATGTCGTTCAAATTGTTGAGTCCGCTGAATATGCTCATCTTCCCGAGTTTAGTGACTCCTGTGAGGAAGGCGAAGCGTATGCATTCATCCTTGCCTTTGATGACACTGTAGAACCCTTGAAGCTCACGCCTGAACCTTTCCATAAGTTCCGGGGCGTCAATATTGTCAACAATAGGCTTTTCATACTCGTCGATTAGAATCACCACTCTCTTGCCGGTTTTCCTGACAGCGGACTCTATCACCGAGTCGAATCTGGATGCCGTGTCAGTGAAATCACCGACTTTGCCATAAATCTCCTCCCATCGGCCGAGATGGAGTTCCAGCCTTTCTTTCAAGTCTTGCACAGAAGTGTAGGCGCTCCCCGTAAGATCCAGATGCAGAACCGGATAATTGACCCAATCCTTTTCAAGAGTTTCCATCGCCAATCCGTTGAAAAGTTCCTTCTTTCCGCTGAAGTATGCCTCCATCATTGAGATGAGAAGGCTCTTCCCAAAGCGTCGAGGGCGGCTCAGGAAGTAGTACTGTCCAGAGTTTGCAAGCCTATAGACAAGGTTTGTCTTGTCCACATAGACATAACCATCTTTGCGGATTTTCTCAAAGTTCTGTATTCCAATAGGGTAAAGCATATTTCTCTCCTCCTAAAATCCTTGTCCGGGTTCACCGGCTTTGGCAAAGGGCCGGCAACCCTACAAAATTAGTGAATTTCTGAAAAGATATTGCTGTTTGCGCTGAAAATCAAGCGGCCACACTATACATTCACGACGATGGCCTCTCATTGCCTGTCGTCCAAGAGGCTCAGCCGGGCGTCCAGGACACTCAAGCCTTTCAAACCGAGCCGGGCGTTCAGGGCAGTGTGCGGCCGTGGCGGATAACAAGTTATGAATCAGCGACATACCGCATCATACTATAGGCCTTTCCGGTGGGGAGTATAGACCCTTATTCTGCGGATTATTAACAACTTAGCCGCCACGGCATTATCAACGGCAGCGAAAGTTTCAAATCCGACCGTCTTTCACGCCACAATCGTGAATGTACCGAAAAGTATGGTAGTTTGAGGATTTTCCCTTTGGACATCTTCTGGGACGGAGGTTCGAATTGCCAATTCTCAGAGGGGTGTCGTGGAGGTTGAGGCTATTTCAGCGCCTACGGAATTGCAGCGGAGCGTGCGTCAGAGGTGGCCGAAGAGCTGAGTAGAGTGCAATTCTTGTGCGTTGCCTCGAGGAACAGAAGTTAGTCAACTCCTATATAGTTCCCAAATTTTATCTACTTTCGCCGGATTCGCCGCTACCGGAGAAGGCATCTTCTTTAAGATCTTCCTCAGTCAGTTCAAACACCCACTTTTTCTGAGTCGTGCCTTCCGATTGGAGTTCAACAGACTTGCTCCAATTGCTCTCACCATAGAACCTTCCGGCTCTATGCGAGTCATCAAGCGCCCATTCCTTCAACAGCGTTCCGCCATCCGATGAATAGACGCTAATCGCATAGTCACCGGATGTACCATCCTGATGATATATGTCTGGATCTCCCACGAACAAATAATTGAACGGAACCTCTTCCCTTTCCCAATGAAAGTTAAACAGCCAGTAAGAATCTCCCGGTTTGACAACTTCTGGCTCAGGATGAGCATAAGTCCAGAAACTCTTGACGACAATGGTTTCGTCCGTCATATTCTTCAGCAACCAATCCGCAGTAAATTCCGGGCCTTCATCATCACAAGGGCAGGCGGTAAAACTACAAGCGACAAGAACAATCAAAATAAACTTCTTCATAATAAAAACAGTTTAAGTTTCTCAAATATATAAACATTATGTGGAAAACGCAAAGCTTTTTCCACATAATGTCCAAAGGTATCTATGTACTAAAACTCGTAGAAGAAGTTGAGCTTCGGCAGGACGGAGACATCGTCCTTATGCGCAAAGACCTGACCGCCAAGACTTATTCCGAATCCATTCCCTTTCTTGCCACCCCAGATCCAACCAAGGCTCGGCTCCAATGCCGCGGCGTTCATAAAGGAATATCCGTTGTGGTTTCCGTCGTTTGTCTTGAAGGCGTGGCAGAAACCGGCTTTAACCCCGAGTACCATTGTACTCGGTTTGTCAGACAGATACGCCCTGTAATCAACGAACACCTGTCCGAAACGAGGCAGATTGTCGGTAGGAATGAAGAATCCACCCACACCGGCTCCCAGATAATGATGCTCATTGAACATATAGCCGTGCGATGTCTCGAACCCGATAATCGCGAGATACTGATCTGTCAATGTTACGCTTCCTCTATAACCTCTCTCTCGCAGAGAAACATTCTGAGCCGATAATGATACAACGTTTCCCAACAAAGTAATTGATGCTACGAGCAGGATTAAAACATTTCTCATTGTCTTATGATATTATAAACGAAAATCTCGTCTTATTTTCCAAAGAATCGAGCGCAATTTAGTTTAAAGCCTCGCTTTTCATTATTATATTCTGAAAAACCATAATATGTTATTAGATCAACTCTGTAATAAGCATTGTTACACGTAAATTTCCCCATCATACCCTTATCGGTATAGAAAGTACTTTGACTTGTCAGCAGATTGAATATTAGAGTATTCTTTGCCGCATGTTTCTTAACTACCTTGTCTCTAAGCCTAACGGGGACATTGTCAGGATCTGTAGTCACAATGTATCTTATGCCCTCTACATCAGAGACTTTTGCACCATTATTATTGGCCCAGTTGTAAGCTTCACTACAATCCGACTCTAGTTTTGCGGGGTTAGTTGGGAGGTCTTTATATGAGTTAACCACTTTGGTTGCAATCATAAAAGACTCTCCCTTATAATGAGTTGTAGAAACATCCAACCAACCTAATGGGAATGAAGAAGCAATACTAATTCCAGATTCGTTTATCAGGATGTTCACAACAGCTGAAGTCACATCTGCGGTAAATTTATTCCAGAATATTCCTTTTTTTCTCATAGTTTTAGTTTTGACTCCGCTTTCATCATAAACATTAGCGAAGTGTTGCTTATATATCTTTGTGTCATTGGCCACTTTACTATCGAATTTAGTTTTTTGATCACTGCCTCTTGGCCAAATATAGTCCTGATCCATATTCTTTCCTGATTTTTCACCAACATCTCCCCAGATAACACCTATCGTTGGTTCTGTATAGAAAGTAGAGATATCGGCTGTTTGCACTGAAAATCCATAATCTTCTATAGAATCAGGTTCAGAAAGCAGCCCGAAAGTGTCTGAAAGAAGAACAGAAGGGTTGTCCTTTGAACGGTATTCTGTATAACCGTTAATTACTATTTTGTCAAACTCATTTGAATTGACATCCGCATCATTAGCTAAATTGCGAATATACGTTGAATCAGCGACTGGGCCATACACAAGCCCTTTTCGTCCTACTTTTAAAAGAGTGTTATCGTAAATGACCTCCCCATCCTTGTTAAGTATGGATCCAAAAGCGTCACTGAAGATGGCATTAGGTCTTTCATCATAGTCATCTTCC
>CAYZKZ010000032.1:0-25889 GCA_964479325.1 uncultured Muribaculaceae bacterium | reverse complement strand
AAAATTAGGAATTTTACTAATCGTAAAAAAATAAATCGCATCAATATATAAAATATATTTGTATGAAAAGGTTCGTGCTGTCTCTGTTTATCCTTCTGTGCTTCGCCTCTCTCTGCCGGGCGCAGTACGACAAGGACGTGTTCAATTTCAGAGGACGCGCCGCCCTTGCCGACGGAAAGTACTCGGAGGCCATCAGCCATTTCAACATCCTGGCCCGTCTTGACACTACGGACTGCTGGACTTTCTTCTACCGTGGCATCGCCAAGTACAATCTTGGCGACCTTCGCGGCGCCCAGGCCGACTTCAACACATCTGTCCGCCTGAATCCTGTCTTCACCAACGGCTACCATTTCAGGGCCATCACCCTCAGCCGTTTCGGAAAATATGACGAGGCCCTTAAGGATCTGGACAAGGCGATGGAACTGAGGCCGGGGCTCAACGGCTTGTATTTCAGCAGGGGAGTCACCTATTTCCTCGCCCAGCAGTTTGACAATGCCGTGGCGGATTTCGACCGTTACATAAGGAAGGAGCCGAAGGATCCGTCAGCCTATCTGAACCGAGGCGCGTGCTACCTTTTCCTCAGTGACACGACCAAGGCTCTTGACGACTACAACAGGGCCATCAGACTGGACCGCTTCGACCCGGAGGGCTACATCCGTAGAGGACGTGTGTATGCCTTGAGAAAGGACTACAAGGACGCGGTCTCGGATATGGACAAGGCCATAGCGCTTGACACCACCAACACGTTCGCCTACTTCAACCGCGCCTTGATGTACTACGACCAGAACAACTACAATGCGGCGATGGACGATCTGAACAGGGTTCTCAGGGACGAGCCTGGCAACGCGCTGACTCTCTACAACCGAAGCCTCATCAACGCCCAGGTCGGGAATATGGAGGACGCTCTCGCGGATATGGACCACGTGATCAACATCAACCCGGAGAACGTGCTGGCCTATTACAACAGGGCTTCCTATTTCGTGCGGATGGGTCGCTGGCTTGATGCTCTGGACGACTACGACAAGGCCATCGAGCTTTATCCTGACTTCGCCAAGGCCTATATGAACCGTTCCTACGTCAAGAATATGCTCGGACGGACAAAGTCCTCGAAGCAGGACTACGACACCGCCCAGAAGAAGGTCAGCGAGTACAGGGCCAAGAACGCCACGGACGAGGGGTCTTTCGCCGACACGACCAAGAAGTACAGCTCCCTGATAGCGTTGGACGCCGATTTCGCCAAGAAGGATTTTGACAACGAGCTTCTCCAGAACCGTGACATCAACATCCGCCTTAAGCCTCTGTACAAGTTCAGCCTTTCCGCCAGCCGCGACAACCAGAACATAGCTCTCAGCCACCGCTACGAGAACCCTCTGATCGACAAGTTCATCTCGGATTCCCCGGTGGTGATGACCGTCTCCAACTCCGACTCGATCGCAAGGCCTGTGTTCGCCCACGGCATCGAAGCGTCCATCTACGGTGACTCCAACCTTGCGGCCGGTGATCCTAAATCACTTACGGACGCTGACAGGGCTTTCATCAGGGGACTTTACGATGTGCAGTCAAAGCAGTTCACCTCGGCTCTTAACCAGTTCGACGCCGCCGTGAACGCTGATGGCAAGGGAAAATATTCAGAGTACTACAAGGCTTTCTACCATCTGAACAGGGGAGTGCTGCGCGCCGAGATGATCGACTTCATCTCATCCATCGAGAACAATGTGCAGACTCTCACGATGGATGACAAGGGTACGGCGAGGGCCCGTGTGCGTGATCAGGTCAGCCGTACCTACGACTATTCCGAGGCCATTGACGATATGCTCGCCGCCGACAGGATTCTCCCTGGTGTGCCGTATGTCTATTTCAATCTCGGCAACCTTTACTGCCTGTCCTCCAAGTTCGTGGAGTCGGTTGACAGTTACACGAAGGCCATCGGTGTCTATCCTTATATGGGAGACGCGTACTACAACCGCGGACTTGTCCTCATCTATCTGAAAGACAAGGAGAAGGGCTGCATTGACCTGTCCCGCGCCGGGGAACTTGGCGTGTCTGACGCTTACAGCGTGATCTCGAAATATTGCGAGGAGGGCAACAAGTGATGCTGAAGTTTCTGAGTCTTTCCAGCGGCAGCTGCGGCAACTGTTATTTCCTGTCTGACGGCAAGTCCGGCCTGCTGATCGACGCCGGGGTCAGTGTACGCCGCCTGAAGAAGACGCTTATGGACAACGGGCTTGGGGTGGATTCTTTCCAGGCCGTACTTGTGACACACGACCATCTGGATCACATCCGTCATCTCGGTTCGTACTGCAAGCATCTGAAAAAGCCTGTCTATGCCACATCCACACTGCACGACGCCCTTTCCCGTCACACTTTCACAAGGGACTACATCGCGGGGTGCCGTTGTGTCCTTCCGGACGGCGAACCGTTCAGGATTCATCTGAATCAGGACGCGAGTGAGGATGAATCGCCTTTGGTGAGCCATTTCGTGGTTCCGCACGACGCCACGCAGACGGTTGGCTATTTCATTGACTGGTCAGGAGTCAAGTTCTTTCTTATGACCGACGCCGGGAGGGTGACGGATGAGGCGGTTGAATATGCCAGGCGTTCTGACGCTGTCGTTTTCGAGTCGAATTATGATTCCGGAATGCTGATCGGAGGTCCTTACACCCACGAACTGAAGATGCGCATCTGCCAAGGCAACGGCCATTTGAGCAATGATGAGTGTGCCTCCGCTGTCCGCCGTTTCTGGCATCCAGGACTCAAGAACTTGTTCCTATGTCATCTCAGCGAGAACAACAACACCCCGTCTCTTGCGTTCGAGGCCTCGGCGGAGGCTCTTCGTTCGATTCCTGCCGGAGATGGCCACACGGCCAAGGACATCACCAATCTTCAGACTCTTCCGCGTACCCACGCCTCATTGATGTTCACATTGACATCTTTCTGACGGCATTGTCGGTTTCCCGTAGCCTGTCATTGTCGGTTTGCCGGGCGTACCGCTGGACTACCTCACGGGCCTGTAATATTCCTGAACAGCGGCAGTGTCGCGGCTGAATATTCCGATAAGATCCCGGAGCAGCAGGTCCGGTCGTACTACGCCGCTCTCCCAGAAGTCGTTGCCGCCTTGGGCGTTCTGCCTTTTGTTGTCGTTCCAGACCACACTGTTTTCGTCAAATCCCTTAGATGAGGCGTTTGTCTTGATGTTACTGAGGAAGTCTCCGAAGAGCGGATTGGCCGAAAGGAGTTGATCCTCGGTCGAACACCAGCCGACATTCATCCACAGGTCTGCCTCCTTGGACAATGAATATGCCCGCTCGACCGAGATCCTTCCGGAGACCGGGCTTCCAGCCTCTGCTCCGAGGATCTCTCCTCCGGCATCCTGGAACAGATGGTAAATGTAGTTCTCCTGGCCAGGGATGAACCATTGGTCTCTGTACGGAATATTGACAAGTATCTTCCTTTTGCCCAGTGGTTTGGATGTGCTGTCTCCGCTGGCTGCCCCTTTCGGTCTGGAGTCCTGAACTGTCCGTACAGAGTCCCGCAGTGCCAGATAGTTTCTGGTCACGGCCTTGAGTACCGAGTCCGCCACATCCATTTTCCCTGTAAGCGCTCCGAACAGCCGGATGTACGCAGCCCTCGCCAGCGGATGCCGCTCCAGATGTTCATTGACAATGAACGTTCTGATTCCAAGCGACTCGACCTTAGAGAGAAATTGCGACTTGACGGGCGACACTGAGTATGCCAGCAGAAGATCCGGTTTCAGCTTCAGGATTTTCTCGTAGTCCGGGCTGGCGTCGTATCCGATGTCCGCCACCGACCCGTCGGCGATCCTCCTTGCCACTGAGGTGTCGCAGACATATTCACCGCCGGAGACTCCGACAATCGCCTGGTCGCCGCCGATAGCGCTTAGGAAGCCTATGTGGGATGTGCTCATCACGACAAGCCTGCTCAGCGGTGCGCTGACCTCCAAAGTGTCGCCGTTCCCGTCAAACGGCGAGACCGAGACCAATGAATATCCTCCCGTGGCCTTCGGTATAATATTCATAAACAACGGTTCCGTCTCATCTTTGTCCGTCTGTCCGGCGTTCTTTGGGGTGCAGGCGACGAGAAGCATCGCAGCCGCGATGAAAATATATTCGTGAAACTTCATAACTCCGCAAAATTAACGTATTTTTGCCGTTATATTGAATAAAGTGTACAATTATGGGACATTATAATTTTGATGAGATGACGCGGAGGCGCGGCACGAACTGCGTCAAGTGGGACGCCGAGAGTCCGGTGGGGCCTATTTCTGAGGATGTCATTCCGCTTTGGGTCGCAGATATGGATTTCAAGGTGGCTCCGGAGATTGTCAAGGCGTTGAGGAACAGGGTCAATCAGGAGATTTTCGGCTACACGTACGTTCCGGATTCGTACTATCAGGCCGCCATCGATTGGTGGGAGCGTCGCCGGGGGTGGCATACCGAGAAAGACTGGTATCTTTACATTCCGGGTGTCGTTCCGGCTATGTCCGTGGTGGTGAAGGCTTTGACTCAGTACGAGATTGTTGACGGTGAGGTTGTCGAGAAGCCTAACCGCGGGCGTGGTCCTCACGGCGAGCTGCCTAAGATGATCATACAGAGTCCGGCCTACAATTGTTTCTTCTCTACGGCCAAGAACAATCTGTGCGAGCTTTCGGTCAACAAACTGATCTACGACACGGAGGGTGATCAGGCCACTTGGTACATTGATTTCGAGGATCTTGAGAGGCGCGCGGCTGATCCGATGGCTAAGGTGCTTCTGTTCTGCAATCCTCACAATCCTTGCGGTCGTGTGTGGCCGAGGGAGGATCTTGAGAGGGTGGCTGACATCTGCCGCAGGAATGGTGTGATCGTCATCAGTGACGAGATCCATTGCGAGTTGGAGATGCCTGGCTATCACTTCACTCCGATGGCTTCTATCTCTCAGGCGTCGCAGGACAACACTGTGACTATGAACTCTCCGAGCAAGTCGTTCAACATCGCCGGATTGGGGATCTCGAACATCATCACGAACAATCCTGACTGGAAGAGGATCATCGAGCGTGTGATCAACATCAACGAGCTTTGCGATGTCAATCCTTTCGGGGTTCTCGCACTTCAGGCGGCCTACAATGAGGGTGAGCCGTGGCTTAAGGAACTTAATAAATATCTTTACGGCAATTACCGGGCTTTGCTGTCGTTCTTCGAGGATCGTCTTCCGGAGTTTCCTGTCAGCAAGCTGGAGGGTACCTATCTTGTCTGGGTGGATGTCCGGGCTTTGGGAATGTCGGCCAATGACATAGAGAACAGTCTGCTGCTCAATGAGAAGGTTTGGATCAATTCAGGTGTGATGTACGGCCTTGACGGCTTTATGCGCATCAACATCGCCTGTCCTTGCGAGCGTCTGATGAGCGGCCTTGAGCGCATCGCCACCGGGTTCAGACGTCTTCTGAGGAAATAGTCTTTGACTCGAAGTGGTGGTGGCGTAGGAAAATGAATGGAGCGCTACCGAAATTGAGTGGGACTCCGCGGAAAAATGAGTTGAGCGCCGCCGAAAAAAAGGCAAACGCCGGATTTTGCACGTTACCAAAATCCGGCGTTTGATTTTTTCGGCGGCGCTGTGCTGTTGTTAGCCGAGCTACTTCTACTTATGCCAACCACCTCAGTCCGCTCTCTGCGGTCACTGAGCCTGCCGAAGAGCCGCTTCTTTTCGTGCGCAAACCCGCCTCTTTTGCTCCCAAGACCCCGCTCTAACCCTCTCTCGTGCGCAAAATCACCATAATCACTCACCACGGTCACTGAGCCTGTCGAAGTGCCGCTTCTTATCGTGCGCAAACCCGCCTCTTTTGCTCCCAAGACCCCGCTCTAACCCTCTCTCGTGCGCAAAATCACCATAATCGCTCACCACGGTCACTGAGCCTGTCGAAGTGCCGCTTTCACGTATTCTCATCACATCTCGTGCGCGAATCACCAGCCTTTTGCTCACCAAGTGTCACTTCAGCCACCTTTCGTACACAAAATTACCATAATCGCTCACCAAGGTCACTGAGCCTGTCGAAGTGCCAGGTTCACGTATGCCACCCACTTTTCGTGCGCATATCCTACCCCTATTGCTCACCAGGTGTCACTTTAGCCACCTTCCGTGCGCAAAACTGTGCCTTGCCACTCACCATCGCTGTGTGTCTTCTTCCGCAAGGAAAGTTATCGGTGATTTTGGTAACTTAATCCGTAATTTGAGTACACAAAATTATGTGCGGGCTGGCTAAATTTGCAACCGAAAAGAAACAGAACATTATGAACAAAAGTATTTTAGTGATTGCGATGATGCTGATGGCGGTGTTGCCGGCAGCGGCGTTTACCAGGAACAAAATGAATAATATTCAAGATATGGAGAAAAAGAGAACTTTGGTGGTGTTCTTCTCCAGGACGGGGGAGAACTATGCTGTGGGCAACATCAAAAAGGGAAACACCCACATTGTGGCTGAGATGATCGCCGAAGAGACAGGCGGCGCTCTCTTTCAGATCGAGCCTCTGAAAGCCTATCCGGACAATTATACGAAATGCACCGGGGTGGCGAAAGAGGAGGTCGAGTCAAAGGCTCGTCCGGCGATCAAGGGCGACATCGCTGTCGAGGACTACGACATTATATTCATTGGCTACCCTAATTGGTGGGGTGATGCGCCGATGCCGGTCTATACTTTCATCGAGAGGCACAACTGGCAGGGCAAGACGGTCATTCCGTTCTGCACCCACGAGGGCAGCGGTTTGGGTAGCACCGAAAGCAAACTGAGAAAGGCCTGCGAGGGCGCTACTTTCCGTAAGGGCCTCGCCGTCCGCGGCGCGACTGCCCAGAAGTCTCAGGATCAGGCCCGCAAAGCTGTGACTGACTGGCTGAAAAACTTTTAATTGAATATATTGGCAATGAAGGACGTGATGATTTTAACCGGCGCTGGCCAGATCGGTATGGCAATAGCCCGCCGGATGGGGTACGGAAAGAAAATTGTCATTGGCGACAAGAGCAAGGCTAATGCGGACGCCATCGCCAAAACGATGAACGAGGCTGGTTTTGATGCGGTCTCAGTGGAAATGGATCTGTCTTCACGATCCTCAATCCTGAATATGATAGCTCAGGCGCGGAAATATGGCGAAATTGCGATGCTGGTGAACGCCGCAGGTGTCTCTCCGAGCCAGGCATCCATAAAGACGATTCTGAAAGTGGATCTTTACGGAACCGCTGTGTTGTTAGAGGAGGTTGGCAAGGTCATAAAGCGAGGAGGAGTCGGTGTCACTATCTCCAGCCAGTCGGGACATCGTATGCCTGCACTCACGCCAGAGGAGGACGACCTGCTTGCGACGACACCTACCGAGGAACTTCTCTCGTTGGACCTGCTTCAGGAAGGCAACATCCGAGACACTCTGCACGCCTACCAGATGGCGAAACGCTGCAATGTGAAACGCGTTATGGCAGAATCTGTTAAATGGGGTGCGAAAGGGGCGAGGATCAATTCCATCTCTCCAGGCATCATCGTCACCCCGCTTGCTTTGGATGAGTTCAATGGACCGCGCGGCGACTTTTACAAGAATATGTTCGCTAAGTGTCCGGCAGGTCGCCCAGGCACAGCTGACGAGGTCGCCAATGTGGCTGAGTTGCTGATGAGCGACAGGGGAGCGTTCATCACCGGAGCCGATTTCCTGATAGATGGCGGAGCCACCGCCTCTTTCTTTTACGGTCCATTGAAACCCGGCAGCCAAACCACGGCGTGACACGGCTCGCAGGCAGACATATTGGAAAGTTCAATCAATTAATAAATAAATGAATATGAGACCTTATATAATCAGTCACATGATGATGTCCGTTGACGGGCGCATCGATTGCCCGATGGTGGCGCAGATCAGTGGTGAGGAATATTACACGGCGTTGGATAGTCTCGGAGTCAGCTCCAAACTGTCCGGCCGCGTGACCGCATCGTTGGAATGTACTGCTGTAAGTGAGGAAACATCCGGCAGTCCCGGCTCACTCTTGACAAGTGAGTCTGTGCACAAAGAAGTTGATAGCGAGGAATATACCATAGTGGTTGACACTCACGGTCGTCTGCGGATGGCATCCGGAATGGCGGACGGTCATCCTCTGATCGTGATAATGAGCGAGAATGTCTCTGAAGCGCATCTTGAACAACTTCGCAAGAATCACGTATCTTGGATCGCCACCGGCAAGGAACGCATTGACCTGCACCGTGCTATGGAGATTCTCGGAGAAAGTTTCGGAGTGAAACGTCTGGTCATTGTCGGAGGAGGCCACATAAACGGCGGCTTTCTTGAGGCCGGATTGGTGGACGAGGTCAGCGTGATGATAGCCCCTGGCATTGACGGACGTGGGGGCGAGACCGCCGTGTTCGACGGCTGCAAGTGGAAAGGAAACTCGCCATATCGCCTGAAACTGAACAGCATCGAGCAAGTCCCCGGCACAGAAATCATCTGGGTACGGTATCAGTGTAAATAACATACTAGTCTTAACGGCTGGAATTAGGTAGGACAGCCACCGAAAAAAAAGGCAAAACCAAAATTTTGCACGTTACCAAAATTTTGGTTTTGATTTTTTCGGCGGCTGTGTTGGCTTTATGCGGCTCGAATATCTAATGCGGCGTTATTCCCATTTTACTGCGGAACAGGCAGATTAGAGTGGACTGTAATAAGAGCATTAATTTTGTAATAGTCGGCATTTAGTCTTATTTTTGCAAAGTGCCTTGGGCGTTGACTATTCATAAATTGTAATTATGAATTCTGTGAAGATTGAATACATTATTATGCTCGTCAAGTTGTTTGCGCGGCATTTCGGTTTGAATTTTATTCAAGCATATCACTATGTGAGTCAATATGGTGGTATTGAATATGCTGAGCGGCATTATAATGTATTGCACATCTTACCGTTTGACGATCAGGTGGAAGGGCTTGCCACCTTTTGCCACAGAAAAGGAGGAGCATTAATATGAGATTGTTCCACGGCTCAAATATGCGTGTGATAGAGATTGATTTAGCGAAGTCACGTCCTGCAAAGGATTTTGGCCGTGCTTTTTATCTGTCTTCTGATAGAGAACAGGCGGAGGAGATGGCACAATTCAAGGTGGACACGTTTGGCGGTGAGGTCGTGATAAACGAGTTTGAACTGGATGAATCGGCTTTAGGAGATTTGCGATTCATACACTTTGAGTCGTACAATGAGGCGTGGGCTCGTTTTGTCCTGTCGAATCGCACGACGAACGATTCTGTTCATAATTATGATGTGGTGTATGGGCCGATAGCAAATGACCGTATAGGACGCCAGATATTCAATTTTCAATCTGGATACATTGATTTTGAGACTTTTCTTAGACGAATCCAGTATCCGGCAGGCATCACGTTCCAATGGGCTTTCTGTACGGAACGCTCGCTAAAAGCTTTGAAATGTGTATGAATGTGACAGATAAAGATCTTGAGTTTATGCTGGATTGCCAGGAACGTGACATTGCCACCATACTTGTGGATGAGTGCGGAATGACAATCCATCAGGCTCTTGATGTGTTGTATGGCTCTAAAACTTATGCTTTGCTTCATAATCCCAAAACCGGGTTGTACTATCAATCGCCAAGGTATGTTTATTCCATCCTTGAAGATGAACTCAAAGATGTGTCACCGTTATAAGGTAAGGATTAAGGGATGAATTTGCAGTTGAGTGTGTTTGATAATGAACTTTATTAGATGTAAATGTCTAAGATGCAACTAAATACGGTGGCGGAATTGATTTTCTGGTCTTATGCTAATCTTGCGATGGCGCACGATGGCGTGGAGCGTGGGATACTTACGTATGATAGAACATCATTCATTATCAGAATGCGTATGTACAAAGGATTATTGTCTGGGAAAATGCACATCGCTTCTCTGCTTGATGATGAGCGTTGGAAGATGAAAAACGGAACTCGTTGTGTTTATTGCGGTGCTACAGAGGATCTCTCGGTCGATCATCTTATTCCTCGCTTTAAGGGCGGAACAGACAAAGCAGAGAATCTGGTTTGTTGCTCCAAGTCTTGCAATAGCTCCAAAGGAAAGAAGGATATGCTGGTATGGTATAAAGAGAGGGGATTATTTCCGCCACTTTTAGTTTTGCGTCGTTACTTGAAAGAGGTGTACCAGTACTGTCTTGAACAGGAATTAATGAATAAGATGCTACAAGAAGTAGATGACTCTGCAATTCCATTTTGCCTGTCTGAGATCCCTACGGATTTTCCGAAATGCTCGGAGTTGTCATTGATGTGATACCTCTATTTTTTAAGGTGAGAGTGATATACCGTCGCCCCCTCCTTGCGACAACAGAGGTAAGACTCTTAAAATTGACGAGGACACCATCCCCCGTCAGAAGGCTTTCAGGAGCGGTCTGTCGTTCCCGATTCCGTCATAAAACGCAGTCTCAAGAACGGTATAGTGCCTCTGGAGGCTATCCGCCGCGCATCGGCATTCCCGCCAATTTCAATGGGTCTATGATGGTGATGTGGCTTCACTGGCACCATTCGCACAAATGAAGGAAAGCATACGCACGCTGACATCCTTGTCAAGTCAGATCTGTGGTTCAGACGACACAATATCCGTGGCGGACAACACACTGATTATCAGTCAAAAGCGCCTTGTTCTGGTCTGAAATCCAGCACCAGGACAAGGCTTAAGGCATTCATTCTGCGGGACTTAAGTGCCACGGCTATTGTGTTACAATCACTTCGTACTCAAATTGATTTTTAGTGAATTATGAGAAAGAAAACGAATCAGAACAGCAAGTGCAATCTTGCTAAGAAGAATTCAGTTGAATATCTTCGATGTTATTTTTAATTTTGCATCCTATTGATAATTATTGCCAGGAACGCATATCCTTCTGCATTGAAGAGTATTGAATGCAAATCTTTCAGCTATGGAACATTACACGATTGACAATTTGCCTGACGGGACTGTGGAACAGGTGGATGACTTGCGGTTATCTCCTGCGAAAAGCAGAATGGTTTTCATTTGGGGTGCCTTTAAATTCAATGTCCAACCGTGATAATGAACCTTACGCTGAAGGAATTCCGTACTGCTCTTCGGTGTTGCTTTACCCGCAACCTGCCATAGATGAACCAGTCTCGCTGCCTTTAACAACCGGTAAATTCATTGACTTCCTACAGGTGTTTCCGCTCACTCAAACGGAACTTGACTACAAACTCCAATGTGCGGATGATGAGGTATGCGACCTTTCGCCAACCGATGCTATGCTGGATCATTTCGCAATGGGCCGCGACCATTGGATCGAATATCTAATGCAGCGTTACTCCCATTATACAGCGGAACAGGCAGATTAGATTTTCGACCAAAATAGTATTGTGCAAAAGTCCGAATTCTGAAACAAGCGCTGCTGAAAAAATCAAATGCCAAATTTGGGTAACGTGCCAAATTTGGCATTTGCCTTTTTTTGGGCGGAGTCGCTGCCTTATTATGTTTTAGAATATTATCCGAAAGTCCAGAACTTTGGATGGGCCGAAGGTGCCGGTGAGGTGGGTGGTGGCGGCTGGACGGGTGATGAGAGGGGAGCGGGCGGCCAGTTCGATGGCGATGAGGTCGCCGGTGCGGATGTACAGCATCTTCGTCGCCTCCACGATCGCCTCCTCTATCATATTCAAAGACACTTCGCTGCTGGTGAAAAGCTCCCGCCCTTCGCACTCAAGTTTGAACTGGCTGTCCGCTTGCTCAAGTCTTGACGGCGGGAAGAAAGGGGCCGGCAGGAATGACGTGTGGTCCAGGCAAATTGCCTGGGCGTAGGATTCCGGCGAGCCGTCAATAAGATTCTCTGGGTACAGAAGGACACCGAAACCTGTGCTGTCGTAGTACCTTGAGGCGAACTTTCTGCCGATGCTGCGGCCCGGCTTGAGGACGCGGGCGAAAAGAACCGGTGAATAGGTCAGCTCATCTACAAATTCAGGAGGGTAGAAGTCCTCGTTGTCCTTCTCCCACGTGGTGTCCGGCCTGACAGTGATTCTGCCGGAGGATGTCTTCACGATTATATTCATAAACCCTGTCGCTGGTCTTGGTTTGTGACCCGCCGCCTTGTTTGCCTCTTTTAGAACAATTTCCCGGCGAACTTGTCCTTCAGCCCGGCCACCGCATTGTCAAAAGCCTCGCCTTCAAGAGGTTTGCTCATCTCCGCTTCTTTGGCTTTTGCGGCTTCCTTCTTCTCCCTGTCGAATTTTTCCTTCAGCAGTGCGAACTGACGTTTGGTGTCCATTGTGAACTCTCCGTTCTCAATCCAGGCGAAATAGGCCGGTTCGATCTCGTAAACCTCACGGGCGGTTCTGCCCTTGTGCTTACCGAAACTGATTGTCGGCTCGTCATTCTTGCCTAAGACCAATCTTCCGGCGTAATCGACTGTGCGTGGTCGGCCAGCCACTCCTGAGAGGAACTCCACATCGTTCTTCAGAACCTGCTCGTGGTACTTCGAAGGAGTCTGGTACATATCCAGTTGCCCTTTCAGAACCTCGAATGTCGCCATTGTGTCGGCTTCCGCCGAGTGGGCGTTCTCGAAATCCTCTCCTCCGCAGTAGAACCGGTAGGCGGCCCTGAGGTTGCGCGGCTCCATATAGTGGTAGATGGTCTGGACATCGATCATCCGTTTTGAATGAAGGTCAATGTCGGTGGCGTCCAGTGTGGCCTGCGCCTTTGCCTTGTTCTCCGGAGTGTTCTTCGGGTCGGCCAGCCTACGCTTGCAGTAGGCCCGTACCCTCTCGATCTCCTCCGAGAGCATCGGAAGGTCAAACTTGGTGGAGTTGTAACCGGCAAGGTCGCTGTCTTTCAGCCATTCCACAACCTCGGCGGCGATCTGGATGAATTTCTTTTCGTTCGCCACATCCTCGTCCTTGATTCCGTTCACCTGGCTGGCTCCCGGGTCAATCGGACGTTGCTTGCGCAGATTGTAGTCCCACGGACAGACTCTCCAGGTCTTCACCTCGTGGTGCGTGTCCGGAAACACCTTTACGAAACTGAGTTCGACAATGCAGTCGTTGACAATGTTCAGCCCCGTGCTTTCGATGTCGAAGAAAAGCAGAGGCCTCTCAAGTGAAAGTTCCATAGCCCGTGATCTCCCTTTAGACCATAATAGGCATAAGAATACCGCAGATCTTTCCGCTCTCGGAGTCATCCTCGGAAGGAATGATGAGGGCTGCCCTTCTGGCGTCGGCGAATTTCATAACGACCGTCTCGCAACCCATATTCGCGAGAATCTCCGTGAGGAATGTCGATTTGAATCCGATTGAAAGCTCGTCTCCGCTGTAGTCGCAGCTGACTTTCTCGTAGGCTGCGATGGCGAATCCAAGATCCTGTGCCGTGATCTCCATCTGCCCAGGCTTGAGTTCCAGTTTGATGTAGTTGGAGGCCTTGTTGGCGCAGACGGCCACACGTCTTACCGTGTTCAGGAACATAGCCCTGTCGATCTTTAGGACGCAGGAATTGTTCTGAGGGATGACGTCGCGGTACTTAGGGTACTTGCCGACAATCAGCCTGCACACCATCGTCATCTTTCCGAAAGTGAAGAGAACTGTGCTGGAGTCGAACGCGATCTCGACATTGCCGTCGTCCTTTCCGAGGATGGACTTGAGAACGGCCGCAGGTTTCTTGTGGAGAATGAACGAGCATTTCTCAGGTGTCTTGACCTCTTTGGCGGTGTAGCAGATGAGCTTGTGCGAGTCAGAGGCGACCAGCGTGGTCGATTCAGGACTGAAATCAAAGAATATACCGTTCATCGCCGGCCTGATCTCGTCGTCGGCGGTGGCGTAGATGGTGCTGTTGATGCCCTCGATGAGGCTCTCGGCCGGGAACTCTATCCTCTCCGCGTCCTCGCTTGTCCCCTTTATCTCAGGGTAGTCCTCGGCAGGGAAGAAAGGAAGGACTGAGTTGCCGCTTGTCCACTTGCACTCGATTGAGCTGTCGTTGGCTGTGCTGATCGCGACCGGCTGGTCAGGAAGCTCCTTCAGCAGGTCTATGATGTGTCTTGCAGGCACGGCGATCTTGCCTTCCTCCTCGGTGGTGTCAACTTCGATCTCCGTGCGGAGCGTGAGCTCGGAATCCGATGCGGTCACCTCAAGGATGTTGCCTTTGAGGTCAAACAGGAAATTTTCCAGGATCGGCAGGGCGGACTTGGCTGGAATCGCCTTGGAGATGTCCATCAGCCCTTTCAGAAGCTCAGTGCTTGATACGTTGAATTTCATATTCTCGTTGTTTTTTAATTCATTCTCGCCGGGTCTCCTTCCGGAGGCTTCCGTGAAAGGCAAATATACGAATATTCCCTTAATATTATGGCATCATATTTGATTTTTTCCCCAAGGCTTCGGAAATGCCGTCCGGGGCTGTTGATTTTAGGAAAATTTATGATTTTAACAATATGTCTGAAATGCGAAAAGGTTTAATTACAGTGGTGCTGTCAGTGTTGTTCAGCGTGCTGGCGGCTTACGGTGTCGTCAAGGCGGCCACCGTTAACGCGGGGGAAAATGTGGCGAGGACTGAGAATGGTACTGTCACAAAAACTGTCAATCTGGCACAGTCCGACTATCCTGACCTGACTTATGCGGCCGAGGCTGCGGTCGATGCTGTCGTCTATGTGGAGGTGACCGTCACCCAGCAGTACCAGATGTCGGATCCGTTCTTCCGTTTCTTCTTCGGGGACGAGGCTCCGCAGACAAGGGAGCAGCAGGGCAGCGGGTCAGGCGTCATCATCCGTCCTGACGGCTACATCGTGACCAACAACCACGTTGTCGCTAACGCCACCAAGGTTCAGGTCACGCTCAATAACAACAAGACTTATGAGGCGAAGGTCATCGGCACCGATCCGGCGACTGACGTGGCTTTGATAAAGATTGACGCCCAGGGACTTCCTACTCTTCCATTCGGAGACTCTGACCAGTTGAGGCTCGGTGAGTGGGTTCTTGCGGTCGGCAGCCCTCTGGGCTACCAGCTTAGGTCAACCATCACGGCCGGAATCGTCAGCGCAAAAGGACGTTCTATGGCGCACGATCCGAGGGAGAACAACGGAATCCAGATAGAGTCGTTCATCCAGACCGACGCGGCTGTCAATCCGGGCAACTCCGGTGGTGCCCTTGTCAACAAGACCGGCGAGCTGGTCGGCATCAACACCGCCATTGTCTCACAGACGGGAGCATATTCAGGATATTCATTCGCTGTTCCTGTCAACATCGTGAAAAAGATTGTGGGTGACCTTATTGACTTCGGTTCTGTGAAGAGAGCCGTGCTTGGCATCGCGATGTCGGATCTCAACGAGGGGCTTGCCAAGTCCTTGAAGTATGACTCTGTGGATGATATGTTGAAAAAATTGAAACTTTCTTCCCCGGATGGCGTATATATCAGAGAGGTTGCCAAAGGCAGTTCCGCCGACAAGTCCGGAATCAAGGAGGGTGACGTGATCATCGCCATTGACGGTGAGCCTGTCAAGAGCGGTTCGGCCGTACAGGTCAAGGTCAATTCATTCCATCCTGGTGACAAGACCAAGGTGACTGTGGTTCGTGACGGCAAGGAGAAAGAGATTGAGGTCACGCTGCAGGGCAGCAGCACGGAGAACGGCACAGTGGTAGGTGACGGCGAGATAGCGTTCTTCGGAACGACTCTCAAGGAGGCGTCCAAGGAGACTCTCGCGAAGTACGGATTGAAGAAAGGTGTAGAGGTCACATCCGTTGGCACCGGCAAGATGCTTGAGGCCGGAGCTTCGGAAGGAATGATCATCACCTATGTCAACGACCAGCCGGTAGGCACACCTCAGGATGTGTTGAACATCGCTAAGTCCGCCAAGAGGGCGATTTACATCGAGGGCGTCACGGCCAACGGTAAAGAAGCCATCTTCGGATTCAGCAAAGAGTAATTGATGAAGGTTATAGGATAAGGTTTCCCTGACGGAAAAGGATCCGCGCCTTCCGTCAGGGAAATTTGTGTATTACAAGTAATATGAGGCAATTAAAGATTACAAAGTCAATCACCAACCGCGAGAGTGCGTCTCTGGACAAGTATCTCCAGGAGATAGGCCGCGAGGAGTTGGTGTCACCGGAGGAGGAGGTAGAGCTTTCCCAGAGGATCCGCAAAGGAGACCAGAAAGCGCTTGAGAAACTCACGAGGGCCAACCTTAGGTTCGTTGTTTCCGTGGCGAAACAGTACCAGAACCAGGGACTCAGTCTTCCGGATTTGATCAACGAAGGCAATCTCGGCCTGATCAAGGCCGCCGAGAAATTCGATGAGACGAGAGGTTTCAAATTCATTTCTTATGCCGTGTGGTGGATCCGCCAGTCTATTCTTCAGGCTCTTGCCGAGCAGTCAAGGATTGTCAGGCTGCCGCTCAATCAGGTCGGCTCGCTGAACAAGATCAACAAGGCTCTCTCGCAGTTCGAGCAGAAGAACGAGAGGACTCCTTCAAACGAGGAACTCTCCGAGATGATCGACATCCCTCAGGACAAGATCTCCGACACCCTCAGAGTTTCCGGAAGACACGTGTCCGTGGATGCTCCGTTTGTCGAGGGCGAGGACAACAGCCTTCTGGACGTGATTCCTAACGACGACTCGCCTATGGCCGACAGAGGCCTTGTCAACGAGTCCCTCAGCACTGAGATCGAGAGGTCGCTTCAGATCCTGACCACCCGCGAGCGCGAGATTATCAAGTCGTTCTTCGGCATCGGCTGCCAGGAGATGACCCTTGAGGAGATCGGCGAGAGGCTCGACCTCACGAGGGAGAGGGTGCGCCAGATCAAGGAGAAGGCGATCCGCAAGCTCAAGAAACCGTCCGCAAGCAAACTTTTGAAAACATATCTCGGCTGATGACTCCGGAACTTTTCATCGCCTCCAAGGCTTCAGAAGCCCTGAAGGCACTTTACAACGCCGACATCGAACCGTCGGCTCTTCAGGTCTCCGTCACAAGGAAGGAATTCACGGGAGACTTCACTCTCGTCGTTTTCCCGCTCCTGCGCCTGTCGCACTCCACACCGGAGAACACCGGCAACGCCATTGGAGAATGGCTGAAGACCAACGTCCCGGAAATCTCTGAATATAACTGCGTCAAAGGCTTCCTTAACCTCTTGTTCTCCAACCTCTTCTGGAACGAGCTGTTCGGAGAAATCGTGGATGACAAGGATTTCGGAGACTTGCCTAAGACCGGGAAGAACATTATGGTCGAGTTCTCTTCTCCGAACACCAACAAGCCTCTTCACCTCGGCCACATCAGGAACAACCTTCTGGGCGACTCCGTGTCAAGGCTTCTCAAGGCCAGCGGCAATAACGTGATCAAGACCACCCTTGTCAACGACAGGGGAGTCCACATCTGCAAGTCGATGCTTGCTTGGCTGAAGGTCGGCAATGGGGCGACTCCAGAGTCCACAGGAATCAAGGGCGACCACCTTGTCGGGGATATGTACGTGGCCTTCAACAACATCTACAAGAAAGAGGTTGACGATCTGATCTCCGGAGGAATGGACGAGGAGACCGCAAAGAAGGAGGCCCCTTGTCTGAAAGAGGCTCACGAGATGCTTCAGAAATGGGAGGCCGGCGACAAGGAGGTCCGCGACCTCTGGGCCAAGATGAACGGTTGGGTCCTCAAGGGCTTTGACGAGTCCTACAAGGAACTCGGAATCACCTTCGACAAAGTCTATTACGAGTCACAGACCTATCTTCTCGGCAAGGAACTGGTGCAGAAGGGACTGGATATGGGAGTGTTCGTCAAGGATCCGGACGGCTCGGTTTGGTGCGACCTCACGGCCGACGGATTGGACAGGAAACTGCTCATCCGCTCGGACGGAACATCGGTCTATATCACCCAGGACCTCGGCACTGCCGAAAGGCGTTTCGCCGAGTACCATCTTGACTCCCACGTGTATGTGGTCGGCAACGAACAGAACTACCATTTCCAGGTTCTCAAACTGATTCTCAAGAAGCTTGGATTCGATTGGTCCGACAACATATTCCATCTTTCCTACGGAATGGTCGAGTTGCCGGAGGGCAAGATGAAGTCCCGCGAGGGCACTGTCGTTGACGCCGACGATCTTCTTCAGAAGATGTACGAGGAGGCGAGGGCGACCTCAGACGAGTCCGGCAAACTTGCGGATATGTCAGAGGAGGACAAGACCAAGCTCTACAAGATGATCGGTCTTGGCGCACTCAAGTACTTCATAATCAAGGTCGATCCAAAGAAGACGATGCTCTTCAACCCTAAGGAGTCCATCGACTTCAACGGCAACACCGGGCCGTTCATCCAATACACGCACGCCCGAATCCGCTCCATCCTGCGCAAGGCGGGGGAGAAGGGCATTGAATATTCCGCCTCGCCTCTTCCTAAGGTCGAGCTGAGCGCCAAGGAGATCAGACTCATCAAGTTGCTGAACACCTTCCCGGCCAAGATCGCCGAAGGCGCGCAGGCATATTCACCGGCGGTCATCGCCAACTATGCCTACGACCTCGCCAAGGAGTTCAACCAGTACTACCACGACACTCCGATCCTCAAGGAGGAGAACGCTGATGTGCTGAGGATGCGTCTCGCGTTGATCGACACTCTTTCCGCCGTCCTGCGCAAGGCGATGGGCATCCTCGGAATCGAGCTGCCGGAAAGAATGTAGGAATATTCCGATGTCGGAGACTGACTATATGTTCCCGACTTCCAAAAAGGAAGTCGAAGCCTTAGGGTGGGACTACATTGACATCATCCTTTTCACGGGTGACGCCTTTGTGGACCACCCTTCTTTCGGTACAGCCTGTATCGCCCGCTGGCTTCAGCATTTCGGCTACAGGGTCGCTGTGGTGCCTCAGCCTAACTGGAGGGATGACCTCCGGGATTTCAAGAAGTTAGGCGCTCCGAGGCTCTATTTCGGAGTGAATGCCGGAGCGATGGACTCGATGGTCAACCACTACACCGCCGGCAAGCGTCTCCGCCACGACGATGCCTACACTCCGGAGGGGAAGGCCGGGCAGAGGCCGGACTATGCCGTCAGCGTCTATTCCAACATTCTCAAGAATCTTTATCCAGACGTGCCGGTGGTCATAGGAGGTGTCGAGGCTTCTCTTCGAAGGCTTACCCACTATGACTATTGGAAGGACGAGCTTGTCCCGTCAATTCTCGAATGGAGCAAGGCGGATTACCTTTGCTACGGGATGGGGGAGAAGCCGATGCTTGAGCTGACAAGAGCGATTGAGGCTCAAAGGAATGTGAGCGAGATTCATCGGATTCCCCAGATCGCTTTCCAGATGAGCGGAAAGTGGAAGGTCAAGGATCCGCTTGTCCTGCACTCTTTCGAGGAGTGCCGAAGGGACAAAAAAGCGTTTGCCGAGAATTTCCATCTTATTGAGACCCACGCCAATATGATGCACCCGGCCACGATCATCGAGCCGGTCGGCGACGGTTATGTGCAGATCAATCCGCCATACCCTCCATCAACAACCGAGGAGATGGACTCATTTTGGGATCTCCCGTTCACCAAGTTGCCGCATCCTCGCTACAAAGGCAAGAGGATTCCGGCCTACGATATGATCAAGGACTCCATCATCACCCACCGCGGATGTTTCGGAGGCTGTAACTTCTGCACCATCGCGGCGCATCAGGGCAAGTTCATCCAGTCCCGCTCTCAGGCTTCGATTGTCGCTGAGGTTAAAAAATTGGCCAAGATGCCTGGCTTTGCCGGGAACATCTCCGACCTCGGAGCGCCAACCGCCAATATGTACGGGATGCGTGGCCGGAATCCCGAACTCTGCGACAAGTGCCGCAGGAAATCCTGTCTCTTCCCGGCTCCTTGTCCGAATATGAACCGGTCTCACAAACAGGTGCTTGAGTTGTACAAGAAAGTCGATGCCGTACCAGGCATCCGCCATTCCTACATCGGCAGCGGAATTCGTTACGACCTTTTCCTTGACGAGAATGGCTTTGTAGATGAGACATCCAAGCCTTACCTGAAGACTTTGATTCTTGACCACACTTCCGGTCGAATGAAAGTCGCCCCGGAACACACCGAGGACAAGGTTCTGCAATACATCGCCAAGCCGTCGTTCAAACTGTTCGTGCGTCTGCGTACCGAGTTCGACAAGATCTGCGCCCAGAACGGCCGGCGTACCGGCATCGTCCCGTACTTCATCTCCTCGCACCCCGGCTGCACTATGAAGGATATGGAGAATCTGTCAAAGAATCCTGCCTTGAAGGGAATATATATGGATCAGGTGCAGGATTTCACTCCGACTCCGATGACGACATCTTCCGTGATGTACTACACCGGAATCGACCCCCGGACGATGAAACCGGTCTTCGTGGAGCGTGATCCGGAGAAGAAGAAAAGGCAGAAATCGTTTTTTTTCAGAAAATAGTTCCGTGATTGGTTCTCAATTCGGAAAAATATCTTAATATTGCACCCGAAAAACATAGACCGCCCGCCATTGGGTTCCGGTTCGTTTTTCAAAGTCAAATGACGGTGGCGGACAATCGTCTCCTTAAGGTTTTGATAGTGTTGTAAGTAATTGTCTGCTTGCTCACGCCTGATGAGAACAGTTTTGTTTGGTTTTTAATTGAGTATGGCTTTAGATCAGAAGAAAAGACACGTGGTGAGCTACGAGAATATGTCAGACGCCCTTGCGGCGGCGTTCAACGAGAAGTATCCGGGTGGTTTCAATGACTACCTGACAGACCTTGTCAAGTACCCGAAGCCTGACGGCACCTCGTTCTATGCGGTTACTGTCGAGACTCCGGATTCCATCAATCTTGTCAAGATCAAGGTTAAGACCGATGACGCCGAGGCGCTTGAGAGGTGGCTCGATGGTGAGGAGGCAGGAGAGAACGAGGAGGTGGCCGGCCCTTCAGCCGACGCTCCGACGGATTCACCTCTTCCAGATGACAACATCTCGCAGTACGGCGGTGACGATGATTCCGTCGATTAACCCTGCATTCATTCAGCAATCTCCAGAATTAAATTATATGAGGGTGAACAAGTCTTTTGCTCACCCTCATCTTTGGTTTTTATGAGGACACGATTTCTTTTGCTTGCCATCATCCTTCTTTCAGGATGTTCAAGGTCTGCGCTCAGCACAGATGATCTGAAAGACGGTGATCTGCTTTTTGTCGTCAACGGAGGCGGTAACAACATCACCAGTGTGACCGAAGGTGTCGGCGGTGCGGGAATTGATCACGTCGCGATCTACTCGGACGGTAATGTCATAGAGGCGATTCCTGTCAGGGGTGTCGTGGAGGCTCCGCTTGACAGTTTTATGGTCAGACTGACGGACCGCGAGACACTTTTAGTGGGAAGGGTTAGGGGACTTGACGTTCCTCATAGCGTAGAGAACGCGAGAAAGTTCATCGGACTTCCTTACGATGACATATTTATGACTGGGGACAGCGCCATCTATTGTTCAGAACTTGTACAGAGATCTTATGTGACTAAGCCATCGGCAGGGAAAGGGGTGAAGGCTGTTTTTGAGACCATCCCGATGTCGTTCCACGACAGCACCGGGTGCGTGACAGAGTTCTGGACAAAATTCTATGCCGCCAGAGGACTGGCCGTTCCAGAGGGTGAGCCTGGCACCAATCCCGGCCAGATCTCCCGTGACCCGCGGGTCCGGATTCTTGGGCTATTAGTCCCTTCGACAGGCTCAGGGACCAGTTGCCGTGGCTCGTCAGACTCACCAATTAATCGCTGATCAAATCTCACCCGGTCGCTGAGCCCTGTCGAAGCGCCGGACAACATTCCTACAACAGCTTAGCCAGGCTGTCGTAGTACTGCTTGCTGACAGGAATATGCCCCACGCCCTCCCGCGTGAACTCAGTGTAGATTACACCCTCCTTATCCCTGCTCAGCACCTTTATGTGCCTCGGATTCACATAGTAGGATCTGTGACACCGCACAAACCCGTGTCTGGCGGCGTCGGTCTCAAGGCTTTTCATCGAGTTACGCAATTGGTAGGTCTTCACCCTGTCGTTCTCAAGATAGTGGATGTTGACATAGTTGGAGTCTGCGCTGACATACAGCACAGCCGCCGGGTCGATTGTCAGTTTCAGCCTCTTGTGCTCGTCATAGAACTTCAGCAAGGACTCCTGCGGAGCCTGTCCCGCTTCGGCCAGATCAGCGTTCTTGTTGGAGACTATGCGAAGCAGAACACAGATAAGGTACGGGTAGATCAAAGTGAGGCAGACCACCTCAAAACAGTAGGGAAGAGCCGTGAAGTAAGGCATACCGCCGTCCTTTTTGTAGAACAGCGTGGTGTACAGCGCAAAAAAGAACGAGACCACAAGCGCCTCGCCGAAGCACCAGACCGCATAGTGCCACCATTTGAAAGGAATATGCTTGTAGAGAACCGAGAAAACAAGCCGTGTCAGAGCCAGCGTGACAATCATTATGCAGGACAGCATCAAAAGATGGAATGTCCAGGCTTTCCCTCCTATGCTGTAGAATTCGGAAATCGAGAACGGGTTGTAGATAAAACAGAATATGAAGAAAAACAGCGGCAGCAGAACCGCATACTTGACTTGGTGCGCATAGCCCTTTGATACTCTCAGAGGTGTGTTCATTTCGTTCAAATTTGTCCCAAGGCCACATTTTACGTCCCTGAAACCGTTGGGACGAAATTGAAAAGCCTTGAATTTCGTCCCTGATTCACTGCAATAATTCCGCCAAATGTCCATTTCGTGACATTTTACGCACCTGCGGAACCTCTTTCTTCGTCACAAGTCTCGGATTGGGTAATTTTGCATCACTTGGCTGGACTGATGACCCGCTCAAAGCCGGAATGGCTATCGGCGGGAGGACTTCAGATCCGGAGAAATTGTTAAACGGAATTATATTATGGAACAGATCACAAACACTTTTGAATATTCAGTAGCTCCCGAACACATCGACTATCAGGGACACGCCACCGTGCCGTCAATCTGCGGCAGCGTCATCAACGCCATCGGCCAGAACATCCGCAGGGAAGGTTGCGGGGTAGATGTGATGAACAAGGCAGGCCGCTCCTGGGTCCTTCTGCGTTCCGCTTTCGAGATTGACGAGCGTCCTATGCTCTACGACAACTACAACATCAAGGTCTGGCCGGTGCGTGGCGCGGGACTTACCTACAACAGATGCGTCAGGCTGACTGACTCGGAGGGGGAGGAGATCGGCAGGGCTACGACAGAATGGTGTGTGATTGACATCGCCACCAGAAAGCCTGTCTTCCCGGAACTGGGACTGACGGATCTCGATCTTCCTGTCCCTTGCAGAGGTCCGAGACGGATTCTTGATTTCCTTCCGGATTTCACAAGGCATAAGGAGGTCGGCTATAGTGACTGTGATTTCAACGGACACCTGAACAACACTCATTACATTGAGATGTTCTACGACCTTCTGCCGGAGCGTATGCTGTCCAGCGGTCTCTTCACGAGAATCGACATCAATTTCAGAAGGGAGGTACGCCGCGGCGAGGATGTCACGTTCGGTGTCAGGAAAAACAATGACGAGGAGTACCTGTTCATAGCAAAGGAGGGCGACTCGGTTCTTTGCCGGGCCTCCCTCCAGACGGTGTAGTTCTCTTTTTATGTAGTCCCTTCGGCAGGCTCAGGGACCGACGGCGATTGCTGAGCCCTGCCGTTTTATGTTGTCCCTTCGACAGGCTCAGGGACCGACGGCGATTGCTTAACCCTGCCGTTTTATGTAGTCCCTTCGGCAGGCTCAGGGACCGACGGCGATTGCTGAGTCCTGCCGAGTGAATCGGTCGCTGAGCCTGTCGAAGCGCCGGATTAATCAACCCTCTTGACTGTGGCCGCTCTGCTGATCGACTTGAGATTCACACCTTGATCCTTAGGTGTCTTGTACTTGATCGTCGCCGCTCCGGAAGCGTTTTCGATTGTAAACGACCGCTCGGCGTTCAAACTGCAATTGCTTCCACCCGTGGCATCGACAAAGACATCCTGAGCCTTGAGACCCATAGCCCGGATGTTGCAGGCTCCGGAAGCGTCAACCTCAAGTCTGTCAGCGGTTCCGTTAAGGGTGATCTCGCAGGCTCCTGAGGAATCCAGGTCGATCTTGCCGAAATCCCCGTTCAGTTTCGCCTTGCACGCTCCGCTGGCTTCAAGTTCCAGATAGTCAGCGTTGATCGCCAGCTCTCCACCGGCTGCTCCAGACAACTCCAGTTCAGCCTTGCTGAAATCACCGGAAAGCTTGTAGGAGGCCGCTCCACTGACCTCTGCGTCAAGTTCTTCCGCCTTGACATTCAGTGATTTGACCTTGCTGGCTCCGCTCAGGTCCAGAGAAAACTTCTTCCTGCCAAGATCGAAAGTGTCATCGCATTCGAACGCGCTTGCGCCTGACATCTCAAGTTCCCTCAGCTCCGGCATAGCGATCTCAGCGGTGCAGGTCCAGTTGCTGTACTTCCTCTGAATCTTTCCCGTGAAATCCTCGCTCATCCTGATCTTCAGCTCCCCGTCTTTCACATAGACCTTCAGGTACTGTTTAAGCTCTGTCGGCAAAGTTATTTCCACCTTGTAGGTGTCGGATTTCACAACCCTGGCCTTTACGGTGTAACTAAGATCCAACGCATTGAAATTCTTGCAGTCGAACTTGTACTTAGTGTAAGCCAATCCGGCTCGGGACGTAGTCTCGGCGTAGCTCGCTGTTTCCGCTCCACCGTCGTAGGCCTTGAACCCTGTGGCCGTTGTCATAAGGAGAACGGCCGCTCCAATCATCAGATACTGTTTCATAACTCTTTAATTTTGTTGATTTTATTCAGTCCGTCAAGAAGTTTTCCATAATATTCCTTCATAATCGCCGCCTTTCTGGCGTCGTCAAGTTCCTCCGGAAGCTGGTCAATCATCGGCACAGCCTCCTCCGCTACGCTGCCCGCCGCAGTGCCAAGATTCCCTTCAACATCCTTAATGAATATCTCCCTGTACATCTCGCCAGCTTTCTCGGAGTAAGACAGATAGACCGACACAGGATCATCCGCCACTCCGGCGAACCAGTCAACTTCCGTTGTCGGGCGGTTTATGAATATGACCGCGGCGACCGCGGCTGCGGCGACGCTGACAATCCAGCCGAGCCACTTCGCTCTCCGTACGCCGGAAATCTGTCTTTTGGGCGTACGCTCGCTGAGTCCAGCAGCGTCAAGCCTTGCCTCGAACCTCTCAAGATGTCCTTTAGGCGGCTCCTGATCATCGAAAGCCTCCCGGTTGTTCCTGATATATTCTTCCAAATCAATCATATTCCTTCTTTTTTAACATTTCCGCCAGTTTCGCGCGACCTCTGGAGAACTGCGTCCTCAGCGTGCCCTCACGTTCTCCTGTCAGCCCGGAGATTTCCTCGTAGTCAAGGCCTTCCACAAGCACAAGGTTCAGAATAAGGCGGTAGGACTCGGGCAGTTCGCCAATGGCCTCGCGCACCGTTTCGATGTTCAGTCCCCTGACATCGATGGACTCGCTTTCGTCAGACTCCTTTGCCTCTCCGGCATATTCATCAAGGAAGATTCGCTCCCGTCCTTTTTTCCTGACCGCGTCGATGGATTTTCTGATGCAGGTTCTGGCGAGCCACGCCGCCGTCTGCGTCGGATCTTTCGGCACTATGTCGGAAGAGATGAACTTGAGGATGGAGTCCTGCATTATCTCCTCGGCCTCGCCGCTGTCACCGACGATCCTCCGGCTGATGTTGAACAGCCGCCTGGCGTGTGCCTTGTAGAACGTTATGGACTCCTCTCTTGTCATTCTGTTTTTCTGACGTTTCACAATATAGACGAAAGTTTCCGGTGATTGTTACAATTATTTGTGATTTTTTTCGAAAATTACCCGGACATACTCTTTCCGAGCGTTGCCGCTCACATAAGTAATCCTTAAATAATAACTTGGTAATCTTTGATTGTCTTTTCGGTCTATAT
>CAYZKZ010000031.1:0-26588 GCA_964479325.1 uncultured Muribaculaceae bacterium | reverse complement strand
TTCCTTTCATAAGAAATCAACGCTCTTCATTTTCGTTCTCGGTACTTGTTGTACTAATCTTTCAATATTGTCAATGATCTTTACCGTTCATTCCGAAACGGGCTGCAAAGATAGCGACTTTTTCTTTCCCTCCAAACTTTTTTTGACTTTTTTTTCGTTTTCGGGTGAAATTTGGCGAAAAAACCACAACGGTCAGAGGGAAAACGGGGCGGCTCACTAAAAAAGCACCCGCCCCGGACAACAACCCCTAAAACCAAACGGCAGGTTCAGCGCCCATTCGGAACACCAACTCCCCTCCCTTGGTTATGTCGGAATATTCAATGTAGGCCTGGTTGAGCGGTTTGCCGTTGAGCGTGACGCTCTGGATGTAGCGGTTCTCCTCGCTCAGCCCGGAAGCCAAAATCCTGAAAGTGCCTCCAGGAACTTTCAAATCGACCTCGTCGAACGCAGGAGCGCCGAACCAGAATCTCGTGGAGGCTGGCTCGACCTCATAGAATCCCAATGACGAAAGGACGTACCAGGCCGACATCTGTCCAGCGTCCTCATTGCCGCAAAGGCCGTCATCCGCATTCTTATAGAAATCAGAATAGATGCGCCGGGCGAGGTCGGCCGTCTTGTAAGGCTCACCGACCATCGTGTAGAAATAGATGACGTGATGGCTCGGCTCGTTGCCGTGGGCATACTGTCCGATGAGTCCGGAGATGTCAGGAGAGGCGTCAGCGCCGTCAATCCTGGAATCAGCAGCGAAAAGCGAGTCAAGCCTCGCAACGAATTTCTCACGAGAGCCGTAAAAATCCACAAGCCCTTGATAGTCGTGCGGTGCGAGCCAGGAGTACTGCCAGGCGTTTCCCTCGCAATAGTCGTTGGCGCGATGTTCCGACGAGAATGGGTTGAACGGTGTCCTCCAGCTGCCGTCGGCAAAACGTCCGCGGGCGAACAATGTGGTGGAGTCCATATAGTTACGGTAGGAATGGCTGCGGGAACGGAAATATTCAGCGTCCTCCGGCTTGCCAAGGCGGTCAGCGGCGGCGGCGACGGCGGCGTCGGCGATGGCGTACTCCATGTCGAACGCGATCGACTCAAGCATCTTGTCTGAAGGAATATAGCCGTACTTCTGGCGGAGGTCAAGCCCACGGATGGTGTCCATCATCGTGGTCTTGAGCGCCTCCCAGGCCAGATCCTTGTCAAAGCCGTCGAAGCCTTTCACGACAGCGTCAGCCACTGCGATCACGCCCGGATTCCCGACCATACAGTCGGTCTCGTTGCCGACCAGATGCCAGACAGGGAGACGGCCCTGACGCTGGAATATTCCGAGCATCGTGGCGACCATATCATTCTCTCTTTCCGGATGCAGGATCGTCATCAGCGGCATCTGCGCGCGATAGGTGTCCCAAAGGGAGAAGGTGGTATATTCAGTCCTCGGGGCATCGACATCGCTGAAGGTCGAAGGCATTATCATCGTGTGGTAAAGCGCTGTGTAGAAGATGGTTTTAGCGTCCGGATCGGACGTGGTCACCTTGGCCTTGGAGAGTTCGGAGTTCCAGGCGGAGCGGGCCGCCTCGGCGGTGGCGTCGAAATCCCAGCCCGGAAGCTCGGCGGACATATTCAACGCCGCCTTTTCCTCGCTGACCGGGGAAACCGCGACTTTCACCATCACCCGCTCCCCTTCCGTGGTGTGGAAGCCGGCGCGGAAGTAGTTCACTGAATATTCCTTACCGTCAGCTGAATATTCCTTGACAGCGACCTCGTCAACGGAGTCGAACGGCTTGGAGAATTTGGCGCTGAAATAGATTCTCTGATCCTTCGCCCAGCCGGTCGAGAATCTGTAACCTTCGATGGTACAGCTGTCAACGACAGTGACTTTGGTGTCGTAGGCTCTGTCCCAGCAGCCTCCGTTCTCAAGGTCGAAGACGACCGCCGAGCTGTCGGAGGCCGGGAAGGTGTAGCGGCTGAAGCCGACCCTGGTGGTGGCGGTCATCTCGGCGGTGATTCCGTAGCGGGTCAGCGGGACGCTGGAGTAGCCAGGTCTGACGACTTCCTTGCTCCTGTCGGCGTAGGACCACATTCCGGTCGCCAGAGCGGCGGCTATCGCCTCCGGCGAAGAGTCTTTCGGCTCCTCCCCTCTTGAATATCTCACCGTCCCCACGACCGGCATCACCGTGATGTCGAACAGGTCGCCGATTCCCGTACCGCTCAAGTGAGTGTGGGAGAATCCGATGACAGTGGAGTCGCTGGAGTGGTAGCCAGAGCACCAGTCCCAAGTCTGCGGGATGCTGGTCGGGCCGAGCTGGACAGCACCGAAAGGCACATTCGCGCCGACGAACACGTGACCGTGACCGCCAGAGCCGATCCGCGCGTTGACATATTCAGTGAAATCCTCCTTCTCCGTCGTGGCGGGGGAACACGCCGCGGCACAAAAGGCGGCGGCAATCATTATTAGTTTAGTTTTCATTCGGATGAATATTATCACGCCGCTAATATACCGATTCTTTTCCGCCGAAGCAACCGGAGAGGGCGTTTTTCCCGAATCGTGGATTCACGACTTGTGCGGAACGGGAGATATTCGTATATTCGCAGTAATATATATAAGTGAACTACTATGGGCTTTTTTACGTTTCCTGGGGAACAGGAGCACAGAAGATTCAACTATAGACCGATCTACTACAACAAGGAGGAGGAAGAGCGGCGGCAGAAGTTCGGCAAGGTAGATGGGACTTTCGACAAGGAAAAGGAGAAAGGCGAGTACAAGCCGGGATCCTACATCCGCGGGGCGCTGCGCGAAGGCGCTTATGCCAGAAGGAGCGGAGGCGCTACAGCCGCGCAGAAAATCATAGGAATCGTGGGACTGATTCTGCTTGCGATAGTCCTGATCTATTTCACGAAATTCTACCAGTTGCTGTAATAGATGGAACTTAGGATACTGCCCGGGAACATAGCGAATATGATCGCCGCGGGCGAGGTGGTCCAAAGGCCGGCTTCAGTCGTCAAGGAGTTGGTGGAGAACGCTGTGGATGCCGGAGCCGAGCAGATCTCGGTCATAATCAAGGATTCAGGCCGCACGTTGATTCAAGTCATCGACAACGGGAAAGGTATGAATCCGGACGAGGCCGTGCTGTGTTTTGAAAGGCACGCGACATCGAAGATAGCCACGGCCGAGGATCTGGAGGACATCACCACCTTCGGATTCAGGGGCGAGGCGTTGGCTTCCATCGCGGCTGTCGCAGAGGTCACGCTTAAGACTCGTCAGGCCGACGAAGAGGTAGGATGCCAGGTGGAGTTCGCGGCTTCGGTCCACAATTCCACGACCGAGATTGCCGCCCCGAAAGGGACGAACATAGCCGTGCGCAATCTTTTCTACAATGTTCCGGCGAGAAGGAAGTTCCTGAAATCGGACAACGTGGAGTTCAAGCATATTGTCGAGGAGTTCACCAAAGTGGCGCTGACGAGACCCGAAACAGGATTCTCGCTCAACCACAACGGGAAGGACATCTTTGTTCTAAAGCCTGCCAAATCGCTGAAGTTCAGGATTATGGATTTGTTGGGAGCTTCTGTCACAGGGGATGTGGTGGATGTCAGCGCTGACACCTCGGTCGTGAGCCTCAGAGGGTTTGTGGGCAGACCCGACACGGCGAAAAAGACCCTGGGCAACCAGTTCTTTTTTGTCAACGGACGGTACTTCCGCAGCCCGTACCTGCACAAGGCCGTGATGAAGGCCTACGAGGGGATGGTTCCGGACGGGGTGACTCCTTCCTATTTCATCTATCTGGAAGTCGATCCACACAGTGTGGATGTCAACATCAGCCCGACCAAGTCGGAAGTCAAGTTCGAGGATGACTCGTTCATATTCCAGGTCGTCTATGCTTCGGTGAGGGAGGTTCTCGGGAAAAATTCGTTCGCCGGTGGGATTGATTTTTCCAATCCGGAGGCGAAGGATATGCCTGTGTTGGGAAAGCATTTCACTGAGTATCAGCCTGAATCGATTCCGCAGGTGGCGGTGGACAGCGGGTACAATCCGTTTGATTCCGTAGCGCCGGGGGCTTCTTCCGATGGTTCGGAGGCCGGATGGGGGGCTGATTTCGGAGGGGGCGCTTCGACAGGCTCAGCGACCGGGGGTGGTTCGGCGGGCGGATTTGGCTCGGGAACTGGATTTGGCACGGGGACTGGATTTGGTTCGGCGAGGGAATATGTCAACCGGAGGGAAGACTATGGCAAACTTTTCGAAGAGAGTACCCTGCCGGTCAGCCAGACAATAATCCTCGGCGGGAAATATATCGTCGCCCCGGCGAGGGACGGCCTGATGATAGTGAACGTCAGAAGGGCGAGGGAGAGAATACTCTACGACAGGGCGTTGGCCGCCCTCACCAAGAACGAGCACGTCACGCAGGCGAATATGTTCCCGGTGAAGGTCGAGATAGGCGCGGCCAACAGAGCCATCTTCGACGACAAGGCAGAGCTGCTCGCGAAGCTTGGCTTCGACATCTCCCCGTTCGGAACGGACACGATCGTGGTCAATGGAGTGCCGGAGGGATATTCCTGTGAAACGGGGAAAATCCAGACAATGGTCTCCGACCTGCTGCTGATCCTTTCCGACGACAGCGCTTCGCTTCCGGGAGTGATGGAATCGGCGATGGCGGAGAAAATCGCCCTCTTGGGAGCGTCCAACAGCAATCCGCTGACTTCTCCGACGGAGGCGAGGCATCTTCTTGACGCGCTGCTTTCCAGCGGGAACGCCGAACTGACCGGAGGCGGAAAAAGGATTATGGCGATTATGACCACCTCGCAGGTGGAGAAATTATTTTAATGAATACGTAAAAATATGTCATACTACTACGACAATAGGGGATCGGGAATCGGGGGATTTTTCAGCAATATGCCACCGGTGACAAGGAACATCATACTGATCAACATCGTGATGTACATAGCGACCTGCATCAACGAACAGTTTATGGTCAGCACGTTCGCTATGTTCTACCCAGGATCACCGTTCTTCCACATCTGGCAGCCTGTCACCTATATGTTTATGCACGGGGGCTTCTGGCACCTGTTCTTCAATATGTTCTGCCTCTGGATGTTCGGCTCGGCATTGGAAAGGACAATCGGATCAAACAAGTACCTCATCTTCTATTTCGTCGCCGGAATAGGGGCTGTCCTGACCCACACATTAGTGGAATATTTCCAGATGGGCGGGATGTCGGCCACACACGGAATCCTGACCGCGGGACAGATCAACATCCTGCGTACGCCGACCCTCGGAGCGTCCGGAGCGATCTATGGAATCCAGATCGGCTACGCTATGCTCTACCCTAACGATGTCTGGACACTCATCTTCCCGCCGATCTCACTTAAGGCCAAGTGGTTCGTGCTGATTTTCATAGCCATCGAACTCTACACCGGAGTGACCGGGACAATGGACGGAATCGCTCATTTCGCTCACCTGGGCGGAATGCTGTTCGGATTCCTGCTGCTCCTCTACTGGAAGAAGTCCGGGAAACTGTGGCGGTGACAATCTGATTGGCTATGGGCAGGAACAAAAGAGAGAACTCTTCCGGCGGCATCGTTGCGAGAATGCTGATGCTGCTTTCGGCGTTTCTGCTCCTCCTCAGCTATGCGTCTATGGTCGTGAATCCGGCCAAGGCGTGGTATATGACCGTGTTCGGGCTGCTCTTCGTCCCGGTCGCGATCCTCAACGGAATATTCCTGATTCTTGCGGCGCGGAAGGGGTCGAGATCCTTTCTCATCCCGCTGCTGGCACTGCTGCCGTCGGTGATATTCATCGGACGGTACTTCCAGTTTTCATCCAGCGCCGAGGAAAGAGGGGACGACACCATCAAAGTGCTGACCTACAATGTCGGACACTTCGCATTAGGAAAGATGCCGGAGCTCAAGGGGAAGAACGGGCAGGCCGCCTGCGCTGATTCAGTCATTAATTTCATCAGGGAAAGCGATGCGGACATCGTCTGCCTTCAGGAGGTCAATCTTCCGGGGGAATACGATGTGGCAAGGTTCTTTGAGAAGAAGTTCCCTGGGTACAACGTCGGCTACTTTATGTACGTGACCGACAAGGGAAGCTACGGGAATGTCACCTTGAGCCGTTTCCCAATCGCCGGAAAGGGGAAACTGACATTCGAGAAGAGCTCGAATCTCGCCATCTACACGGATCTGAAGGTTGGAGAAGGCTCCACGCTGCGGGTTTACAACTGTCATTTCGAGAGTTACAACATCTCGCTCTCGCGGCTGAAGAAGTCGGTGGAGGACAAGGACAGCGAGATGATGTGGGCGACGGAGGAGAAGATGAAGAAGTCGATCAGGAGGAGACCCGAGCAGGTGGACAGGGTTATGTCCGACATCGAGGAGTGTTCGGCCGAGGCGCTGGTCACGGGGGATTTCAACGACAATCCTATGTCCTACACCTACAACCGCCTCAAGAAAGGGAGAAGGGACTCGTTCGTGGAAGCCGGGAAAGGTTTCGGGGCGACATATTCATTCCTTTGGCCGTTCATCAGGATCGACTATATTCTTTATCCGTCGCATTTCCGCGCTGTGTCGCATTCCGTCCAGAGGGTCGGGTACTCCGACCACTACCCCGTAATCGCCGAAATCGGCCTCGGAAGGTCACTTCAGGGGGTTGGTGACCCTGCGGTTGCTGAGCTTGTCGAAGCATCGAACCACGGTTGGTGAGCCTGCCGAACCACAGGCTCAGTGACCGAATAGCGCCCCGGAGCGAAGCGACAGAAGGGGTTCGGGGAATCCTTTCCCCGTGCCCCACCGGGGCTGTCACGTAGTGACTGGGGGTGAATGGGAATGTTGTCACTTCGACAGGCTCAGTGACCTACTGGACGGAATTAATATCGATCAAATTATTCAGAATCGCATAGACGGTGAGTCCGGCGACGGTCTTGATGCCGGTCTTGCGGGTGATGTTCTTGCGGTGGGTGATGACGGTGTAGATCGAGAGGCTGAACTTGTCGGCGATCTCTTTGTTGAGCATTCCCTGAGCGACACAGACTAAGATCTCCTTCTCGCGGGCGGACAACTCGTTGCCATCGGACACGGACTCCGGCTGCCTTGAGTCAAGCGCCGAGTGAAGTTTCCGGACGACGGACGCGGCATCGTCGTACAAAGACACAGAACCGTCGTACTGGCGGAGAATATCCTCGGTCACGGCCGGGCCATCCAGGGCAAGAGCCGCGGCGTCACAGGCGTCAGCAATCATCAGGCGGCTTTCCTTACGGCTCTGGAAGTCGAAGACCATAGGATCGACGATGACCACATCAGGAGCCAAAATGCGAAGCCTCGCCACACTCGCCCTCGAATAGTCCACCAAATTCTCCTGAAGCAGCAAGTCCTCCTGCTCAGAAAGAATGCTCCACAACCCTCTGGCGACTATGTCGGAAGGCACAATCAATGCCACTGTCTTTCTATCTTCGTTCATTCTCAAGAGCGCTTACAATCGGAACCAGAATGTTATTCTCAACATAAGTGTGCCTACGAAGGTCATCGTGCAGGTGAAAGATCGCCAAAAGCACCATAATCTTCAGTTCATTGGAACAGTCGCCCTGAAGATACTTCATCACTATGTTCTTCAGATCCTCCAACTTTTCCTCAACGTTCTCGTGATGCTCCTCGAACTGCTCGATCGAATAGCCCGTCTTTCCGGAGCCGTCGCGCGTCAAAGCCTCCACATAAGGGAAGACGACCTCCTCCTCGTAGGCGAAGTGCTTGCCAAGCTCGTTCTTGTAGTCAGTAAAGAATTTCAGGACTACCTTCTTCTGCTTCTCGTCAAAAGGGGCGACAAGCCTGTCGAAAGAACCCTCAAGCGAGCGGATGGCCTGACCAGTGTAATAGAGATGTGAGCGGTGAAGATAGTCAAGGATATTCCTGATGTCACCTTTGGCCAGCTCGTCCCTTGACGGCAGACAGTCCGGGCAGGAATAGACGTTGCAGATCAGAACGAAAGTGTCCGGGTCTATGCCGCACTTGGGACAGGCCTCGCGGACCGGCAGACCGGCGTACCTCAGGTCAAATTCCATTCTGGAGATCACCTGAAGAAGGCTGTAGTCGATGTCGATCATATCCGACACGGACATTCCGGTGGTATATTTTCTCATATTATTGTGACTGTGCAGGCCGAGACCTGCGTTAATATATTCAATAAACTACATCAGCAAGGCGGTGATGTGGTAGCCGATGAAGGCGACGACCCACGCCACCACCATCGTGTAGGCGCAGACCGCTATGGCCCAGCGCCATTTGCCTGTCTCGTTCTTGATCGCCACGAAGGTCGCGATGCAAGGGAAGTACAGGAGAATGAAGATCATATAGGCGACGGCCGCCGGCAGGGAAACCGAGCGGGCAAGCGTTCCCTGAAGCTGGGTGTCAGCGGCAAGGGCGTCGGTGTCAGCGGACTCGACAGCGTCGGAGACAGCCGGTTCGTCAGAGGCGTACATAACGCCCAAAGTACTTACGACCAACTCTTTAGCCACGACTCCGGTCAGAAGTCCGATGTCCATCTTCCAGCTGAATCCGAGCGGATCGAGAGCCGGAGAGACAGCCTTTCCGAGCTGGCCGATGTAGGAGTGTTCCTGCTGGTACTCAGCGCCTTTGTCGGAGTGCGGGAAATAGCCCAGACACCAGATGACAACAGAGCCGATCAGGATCGTCGTGGCCATCTTCTCAAGATACTGCTTTCCTTTCTCCCAGGTGTGCCGCCAGATGGCTTTCCCGGTCGGGACTCTGTAGGGCGGCAGTTCCATCACGAACGGAAGGTCGTCCTCCTTGATGAAACGGCTCAGGACAACCGCCGAGAGAATCGCCAACAAAACTCCGAGGAAGTATATTCCTAAAAGAGCGAGCGCCGAGTTGTGAGGGAAGAAGGCCCCGGCGAGCAGGACAAAGATCGGAAGACGGCCGGCGCAGGACATAAACGGAATGATCGCTATCGTGATGAGGCGGCTCTTGCGGCTCTCGATGGCCCGTGTCGCCATTATCGCAGGCACGTTGCAGCCGAAGCCCATCACCATCGGGATGAACGACTTGCCGTGAAGTCCGATCCTGTGCATCAGCTTATCGACGATGAACGCGGCCCTGGCCATATACCCGGAATCCTCCATTATGGAAAGGAAGAAATAGAGAATCAATATGTTAGGCAGGAACACCAGCACGCTTCCCACTCCGGCGATGATGCCATCCACGAGAAGGTCCTTCAGCCAGCCGTCCTTCATATAGGCCGCCACGAAATCCCCGAACCGTCCCACCAGCCAGTCGATCCAGTTCATCGGGTAGTTGCCTAAAGTGAAGGTCGATTGGAAGATGAGGTAAAGAAGGAATATGAAGATAGGGAACGCGGCCCACTTGTTGGTGACGACAGCGTCGATCCTGTCGGTGATGGTCTTCCTTGGCTTGGACTCGATGTGAGGGGTGTAGGTCTCCGCGAGCGCGCCGTGGATGAATGAATATTTCGCATCCACTATCGCCGACTCGGCGTTGGTGTGGAGCAGTTTCTCTATGCGGGAGGCCTCCTCGTCCCTTGCCTTTGAGATCTCGTCGAAATTATGCAGACCTCCGATCACATCCTCGATCTGCTTGTCGTTCTCAAGGTACTTGATGGCAAGGTAGCGAGTGGAGTACTTTCCGCGGATGTCCAGGTTCTTCTGGATCAGGAGTTTGATGCGGTCGATGCTCTTCTCGATCTCCGGCCCGTGGTTGATGTGGATGTGCCGCGCGAGCCTCTCATCGTGCTTCTCGTAGATCTTGATGACAGTGTCCAGCAGTTCGGGGATTCCGGTCCCGTCACGGCTCACGGTCGGGCAGACAGGCATTCCGAGAAGGTAGCCAAGCTGCTTGATGTCAAGGCTGTCTCCCCTCGCCTGAAGCTCGTCGTACATATTCAAGGCCATCACAACCCGAAGGTTCATATCGATCACCTGAGTCGTGAGGTAGAGGTTTCTTTCGATGTTGGAGGCATCCACCACATTGACCACCACATCCGGGACATTCTCAACCAGATTCTTCCGGACATAGAGTTCCTCGGGACTGTAGGCTGACAATGAATATGTCCCCGGCAGATCGACGAGGACGAACTTGTAGCCTTTATATTCAAAATGGCCTTCCTTCGCGTCCACGGTCACGCCGCTGTAGTTGCCGACGTGTTCGTGGCTGCCGGAGGCGATGTTGAAAAGGGAGGTTTTTCCGCAGTTCGGGTTGCCGACAAGGGCGACGCGGATCACGTGATGCCTTTCCTTGGCGAGACGCTCCATCTCTATGTTGAGAGCCGCGATCTCGTCACAGTCATCGTCGTAGATGGAAGTGAAGTCCTGCTTGGAGTCAACCGAGGCCTTCGCCTCCTCCTCACTGATCACATCAATCAGTCCCGCCTCGGAGCGCCTCAGCGAAACCTTATAGCCAAGTATCTCATACTCAATAGGATCTTTCAAAGGGGCGTTCAGCACAACAGCGACTCTTTTTCCGGTGATAAAGCCCATCTCGATAAGCCTTTTCCGGAAGCCACCGTGGCCGTTCACCTTTGCGATCACGCCAACCTCACCTGTCTTTAATTCAGAAAGTTTCATACCAACTCACAACGAGGGATTCTCCCTCAACTTATTTACGCCCTAATATCGGTACAAAAATATTCATTTTACAAGATTTACGCAATCACTAACTGTTGGTATGAAGTGGAGGGCTAATCCCCAATAGTCAGTAAAAAGAGCGATTCACTTCCAGTGAAGCCGACGCAAGGCAAACACGCATACGATTACCAATCAACACGTTAGCGACTACAAACTCACTATCAATGGCTAAATCGGCAACGGGTTTTCACAATTTATTGGCATTGACAGACCCTGAGGTTAGGGATAATTTTGCATTCTAAAAAATCGGGATCGTGTTCGGAGCGAAAATAGACAGAATACTCATCAGCATAATTTCGGCGGCGTTGTCAATCAACGCTTTCGCACAGACATCCATCACAGGGACAGTGACCGACGAGGCGGACGGCACTCCGGTCGCGGGGGCGGCCGTGAGCCTCAAAGGCAACGCAGCTGTCTGGGACGTCACGGATTCGCTGGGGAGATTCCGTCTGAAATCCGGGGACGGGACGCTTGTCATCACCTGCCTGGGCTACAAGACCCTGACCACGGCCGTAAGAAAAGACAGGACTTACCGCCTGAAAGCGGACTCGTTCGCGATCAACGAGGTTGTCGTGACCGCCACCGAAAGCCACGGGCTGACAAGCACCTCAAGAATCGGGCAGGACGCAATCGCGCACATCCAGCCGTCAAGTTTCGCAGACCTTCTCGAACTGCTGCCGGGCGGACGCTCGGTTGACCCTTCATTCTCAAGCCCGAACAGGATAGACCTCAGGGCCGTGTCCGTCTCCGGCGGGAACTACAGCACGTCATCCCTCGGAACCCGCTTCATCATCGACGGAGTCCCCGTCAACAACGACGCGAACCTCCAATCCACACCGGCCTACAGCAACTACGGCTCGACCTTCGTCAACGAGGGAGTCGATATGAGGACAATCACCACGGAGGATGTGGAGTCAGTTGAAATCGTCAGAGGAATCCCTTCCGTTGAATATGGCGACCTCACCAGCGGCCTTGTCAAAATCAAGCGGCGCAGGGGCGGAAACGACACAAGGGCGCGCTTCAAGGCGGATATGAAAAGCAAGCTTTTCTACCTCGGAAAGGACTTGGAATGGGGCAAGTCCGACAAGCTTACAACGAACTTCAGCGTCGGCTTTCTGGACTCGCGGGCCGACCCTCGGGATGTGAGACAAAGCTACAAGCGGCTTACCGGAAGTTTCAGAATCGGGGAAAAATGGACAGGAGACATTGTCCGGACCCTCAACGGAAGCCTCGACTACACCGGATCTTTCGACAACCAGAAATCAGACAAGAACCTCGACTTCGGAGACTGCGGGCCGATCGAGACCTACAAATCCAACTACAGCCGCTTCGCCGGCGGATTTGAATATACCGCCCGGAGCAAGAGCCTTGAGTCCCTGTTCCAAAGCCTTGACATCACCGGATCGCTGACCTTCGAGAAAGACCTGATCTCCAGATGGAAATTCGTGGAGTACAGTTCTCCGATGCCTCTCTCGACAAGCCTGAAGGAAGGCGAGCACGATGTCACTATCGTGCCATACCAGTACGAGGCCACGCTTAAGGTCGATGGAAAACCATTCTACGCCTACCTCCAAGGCACGGCCAAGTTCCACAAGACTCTCGGAGACGTTTCCAACACCATCAAGGCCGGAGCGCAGTGGAATGTCAACAAGAATTTCGGCAAAGGCACGATCTTCGACCCGGAGAGACCGTTCTCCGTGGATATGAACGTCCGTCCGAGAGACTATTCCTCGATCCCGGCCACGCATCAGATGTCCGCCTTCATCGAGGACAATTCCGTCTGGAGCTTCGGAAACGGATTCAAGGCCGAGTGGCTCGCAGGGGTCAGGGTGGCCGCTATGGCGGGAGCCGGGAAAGAATATTCAGTGAACCTCCGCCCTTACTTTGACCCGAGACTGAACCTCAGGATTGAGAAGGCCTTCGGCAAGGATGTCAAGGTGGGACTGTCCGGAGGTGCGGGATGGCACACGAAATTCCCTACTATGGATCAGCTCTACCCCGACCCGATCTACTACGATGTCACCCAGATGAACTACTGGCCGGTGGAGGAGAACCTGCGCAGAATCAATGTCTATGTGATGAAAATCGACCCGACGAACTTCAACCTTCGGGCGGCCAGAAACCTCAAGTGGGAGATCGCCGCTGACGCTCAGATCGGCAGGGAATTCTCGCTGAACATCGACTGGTTCAGGGAGGATATGACCTCCGGATTCAGATACGGAACCGATTACACCCGCCTGATCTATAAGGACTACCAGGAGGAGACAATCGACAAGAACACATTGACGGGACCGCCTTCCACGGAGACCACCCCGTGGGTTCCTGACACACTTTTAGTGGGCTACACGTTCAACACGAACGGCAGCCGCACCCTGAAGGAAGGCGTGGAGTTCACTTTGTCAACACCGAGAATCAGGGCGATAAGGACAAAAGTCACGGTGAGCGGGGCCTGGTTCAGGACAAGGTACTCCAACAGCCAGCCGACCTACTACCGGCCGTCTGTCGTGGTGGCCGGAAAGACCTACCCCTACGTCGGCTACTACAAGAACACGGACGGATACCTCAGGGAGGTCTTCAACACGAACTTTTTGTTCGACACACAGATTCCGAGACTCGGAATGATCTTCTCCACCTCGTTCCAATGCCAATGGTTCACGGGAAGCCAGAACACGGCGAAAGACCCGCGGCCGATCTCCTACATCGACAAGAACTTAGAGAGCCACCCGTTCACGGACGAGTCGGCGGCGAACGGGGTGCTGGCGCAGATGATCCGGGAATATACCCCTTCGATGTCCATCTATTTCAGGATTCCGTTCAGTATGAACATCAACCTCAAGGCGACCAAGAAAATCTACCACGACAAGATCTCCTGCGCCCTGTTCGTCAACAAGATCCTTGACATCTCGCCGGACTACCGGACAAATATGGGCATCCTCGTCCGCCGCTCGGTACTCCCCTACTTCGGGATGGAACTCAACTTCAAACTTTAGGAATATGCTGAATAACAACACCATAAATAATTTCAAGTCTCTCAGGACGGCGGGTCACCGCATCATCATCGGCCTGATCCTCCTTTCCGCCGCGGTCTGCGGCTGCGAGAAGAATCCGGACGAGAACATCTTCACGATCGTGACGATGAACGTCACCTGCCCGGCCGTCAAGGCGGGAATCGAGAGGGTCGAGATCGACAACTCACTCGACGGCTCGTTCATCCGGGACCTCAACACAAGACAAACGTACGAGATCCCTGTCTTTCAGGTGGGCAGCGCAACCGTCAGGCTCAGGAAAGGAATCTATATGATCTCTTTCGACGGGAAGGCCGTGTTCAGCGACGGGCAGCGGAAGAAAGTGCGTTTCGCCGGGTACAACTCGCCGATGACCTCGGTCAAACTGCTTGGAGACAAAGAGACTCTCAATCTTGAACTTACAGTACTCAAATGATGACGGTGACCAAACGGACGGCCGCAATGGCAATCACGATCCTGACGCTGATCCCTCAGGTCTTCGGCCAGACGAAGGCCGGTATCAATTCCGTCACGGAGAAGACTTTTTCCGCGGCTGGGGCCTTAGGCAGGAAAGAGACCGCCGCGCACAACGCCGGAAGCTTCCTGCTGTGGGACATCCCGACATATTCAGAACTCAGCGCAGCCTACGAGATGCGCCGGGAGGAAGACTCCGAGCTGCCGCAGGAAGGCAACGGGCTCGACCAAGGCTCGGTCAAGGTCAGTTCGCTGGTCAGACTTCAGGGAGGGTCGGCGGTCAAAGCCGGCGCGGAATATTCAAGAGGGGTCAAAAGGAATGTGCTGTGGAACTCCACGTCTGATTTCAGGCTGCTTTACCCAGACGTGATGGTGGACACCGTCGGCGGGAATCTGCAAACCGAACAATACTCGTTCCACGGGGCGTGGTCAAAGATGCTTGGCAAGGCTCACATCGGGGTCTATGGCGGCTACAGGGCGCTCCACGAGTACAGGATGGTCGATCCCCGTCCGAGGACGGTGACATCCGACCTTAACGCGGCGCTTGCGGGAGGAATCGCCGCCGGGGGCTATGTGATTGACCTTGGCGGAGCTTTAAGAATCTACAAGCAATCCCAGGACGTGAGTTTCTACGATCCGCTCGGAGCGAACACCTCGGAGATGCATTTCACCGGCTTAGGAAGCCATTTCGCAAGATTCGACGGAGCGGGAGACTTCACTTCCGCAAGGTACGTCGGCCACGGATGGGAGGCGTCCGCCACCCTGACTCCAGTCCGGAGGAACGGATGGATGGCGATGATGTCCTACAACAGCCTTGACATCGACCGTCGCCTGGTCGCCAACAACGAGGTTCCTATCACGGATCTTTGGGTTCAGAAACTCAGCGGAGCGTTTGGCTACAGACATCTTGACGGGGCAATCCGGTGGAGCGTCCTCGCGGGAACCTGCTACGAGCTAAGGCAAAGCACGGAGAACATCATCGACACCGGAAAGAACAAGGAATATGCTGTGCTTGGCTCGCTTACGATGTACCGAAACAGGATATTCACAGCCGGGGTGAAAGGGGTCTTGGAGATTCCTTCGAGGGCTGGGACTTTCAGCGCCGCTCCTGTCATTGAATATTACAGATCGGCCGCCGACTACATATTCCCGGAAAGGGAGATGTCCTTCGGACTTGCCGACGCAGGCCTGGAGATCGGGATGAGGCGGCATTTCAAGGAATGGCTGCTGAGCGTCGGAGCGGAATTCCATAGGGGGACTCCGACGGGAGGCACGCTGTCGATTCCGGCCGATCACACGGAGACCAGGATATTGGAGTACCTTGAGCATTTCCACGGGATGATGTCGGCCGGGCGAACCTTGGCCGGACTCAGCCTTGGAATCCAAAGGGAAATCGGCAAAAGCACGGCGGTGTTCCTCAGGCCGGAGTTCACTTTCCGAAGCATAGACGGATTCGGGAACGCAGTGTTCCTGACCACCGCAGTAGGGTTGGCATTTTAAAATAATTTCAAATAACTAATAGATTATGAAAAAGTTACTTTTAATTCTCTCAGCAGCGTTCGCGCTTGCGGCCTGCAACGATGAAGACCCGGTCTTCACCCTTTCAACCGAGGCGTTGAAATTCGACGCCAACGGCGGTCAGCAGACCGTGTTCATCACCAGCAACAGGGACTGGACAGCCCAGGCTCCGGCGGCGGACAGTTGGTACTCCGTCACACCGTTGAGCGGAAACTCCGACACCGAGGTCACCGTCACGGTAGAGCCTTACGAGGACTCCGAGCCGAGAACCGCCACCTTGACGTTCGACACCTCACTCGGCCTCAAGTCGTTCACGATCACCCAGAACGGGCCTGTGCCTCCTGAGCAGCCTGAGACTTCCTCGTTGACAGCGAGAGGAAGAGGCGGAAGGGTAGCGTTCCCGGCTGTGGAAGGCTATGTCTATGAAGTCACCGGGCTTCCTGAATGGGCTTCCGTCACGGAGGCGAGGAAGGACAGCGTGATCCTTCAGCTGGACACCAACAGAACCGACGCCTACCGCACGGCCGAAATCGCCCTCACGACCACTTCCGGGGCAGAATTGGAAAAAGTTTCCATAGAGCAGAGCTGGAGGAACATCGAACCGGGTGAGGTTCTGATCGAGGAGGTGTTCTTCACGAGCAACACTCTCCCTACCACGGGAAGTCCGGACAAGTTCCACGGTGACCAGTACTTCAAGATCACCAACAACTCCGACAAGCTTCTCTACCTCGACGGCCTGATGATCTCCGAGGCGAAGTACGCATCATCGACCAAGACACCGTTCGAGTTCCTTGACCCGATCAAGAAGGAGGCCTGCGGCGTGGAGACGGTCTATGTCATTCCTGGCAAGGGTCACGATGTTCCGGTCGAGCCGGGCAAATCCCTGATTATCGCCAACAACGCCCAAAACCACCTCGCCACGAACCCTAACTCATTCGACCTGAGCGGGGCAGACTTCGAGTGGTACGACAAATCGACCTCGGCGGCCAACCAGGATGTGGATAACCCTGACGTTCCGAACCTTGACATCTGGTTCACATATTCTTTGTCAATCTGGATTCTCCACGACAGAGGATTCAAGGGCTACATCATCTCCCTGCCTCCTTACGGAGTGACAAAGGACTCCTACCTCGAGAACTACAAGTGGGAAGGCAAGTACATCAACCACTCCCTGGCCGGAGACTTCGAGATGACCATCTCCTCGGCCTACAAGATCCCGAACAGCTGGGTTCTGGACGGAGTGAACTGCGCAATAGAGGAGAACTTCCAGTACACAAGCTGGGACGAGTCCATCGACGCAGGCTGGACCCACTGCGGCAAGATCGACAAAGATCCTGAACGCTACGGCAAGTCCGTTCTCCGCAAGAGGAGCGACGACGGCAAGCTCGTGGACACCAACAATTCCACCAACGACTTCATCCCTGACTCAACCCCTTCACTCAAGCAATAGGGCAAGGCCATAAATGAATATCCTCCCGCCCCTCGGATGGTGAGCCTGTCGAACCATCCGAGGGGCGGGATTTTTCACGGATTATTCACGGCAAGATATTTTTTGAAGATTGTCAAGGATTACTAATTTTGCGGTATGGAAGGAAATAGATTCTTGGAATGCTGCTGCACTGATGCGGCGGAGGCGCGGGAAGCGCAGGCGGGCGGAGCGCGAAGGGTTGAACTTTGCGAGGATCTGCCCTGCGGTGGCGTCACACCAAGCCGTGACAACATAGAAGCGACCTTGAGGGTTGTGAATATTCCCGTGAACGTCCTGATCAGGGCGCGGGGAGGGAATTTCGTCTATGACGAGACGGAAGTCCGGACGATGATCGAATCGGTGAGAATGTGCCGGGAACTCGGTGTGAACGGAGTGGTCGTCGGGGCGTTGAGAAAAGACGGAAGCATTGACACAGAGACCGTCAGGCGGCTGATGGCCGAGGCCGAAGGCCTACAGGTCACGTTCCACCGAGCGTTCGACGAGTGCGCCGATCCGTTCAAGGCGCTGGAGGACATCATCGTCCTCGGCTGCGACAGGCTGCTCACGGCGGGTCACGCAGCCAACGTGAACGACGGAGAGAAGACACTGAGGAAGCTTAACGAGAAGGCCGACGGCCGGATAATCATTCTCGCCGGCTCAGGAGTAAGACCCGCCAACATCGCCCGCTTGGAGAGTGGGGCCGGCGTCTCCGAGTTCCACTCCTCCTCTCACGGCCCGGACGGCCGAACCTCCAGAGAAATCGTCGCCGCGATGGTCACACGATGACACCGCCCCGGCGCTTCGACAAGCTCAGCGACCGGCCGTGTACAGGAACCGTGGAGCCTACGGTCGCTGAGCTTGTCGAAGCGCCGAACCACCGGTTGGTGAGCCTGCCGAACCACGGTTGCTGAGCCTGCGGTTCCTGAGCCTGTCGAAGCGCCGAACCACGATTGGCGAGTTTGTCAAGCGCCGTGTCCGACGGTGTCCAATGGTCTCATCGCCGCAGGAGGCGACTTAATCAATCGTCAGTTCAAGGTCAAACGACAGAGACGTGGCCGCGGATGCGGCTTCGGGGATTGGCTCTGGCGGTTCAACACAATCTTCACGGATGCGGTGGAAAGATCTTGAATATTTATATTCAGTACTGATTCCGTGCGCTGATGCCGATGACCGGCGGATTTCAGACCGAGAGGTGTGCAAAAGGAGCATTCCACACACCGGCAAGGAGTCTTGAACCGAGTGGTGTGCAAAAGGAGCGATCCGCACACCGATTCAGAGGATGGGGGCTGGCGGTGTGCAATTGAGTCGATTCACACACACCGGATTGGAGGCGGGGTTCGGCCGGATTTCCGGGAATTATCCCTTCTTGGGGAAGAGTTCATCAAGATACGCCATATTCATTTTTAGAATAGTGGATATGTGTTTGTTTGAAAGCATATAGTTGAAATGGAGCCGGCGGGAGAGTTCTGTCTTCTGGTCAAAAGTCAGAAGCGAGACTCTCGTTTGGAAGAGAGTCCAGGACAAACTTTGCGCGATGTTGAACCCTTCCTCATAATTGACCACAGCCTTGTCTTTCATTCTCTCGGCAATAACTCCTTGTTCCTCAAGGTTTTTCGTTAATTTGATGAAATATTCGGAAGGGGAGGTATAAAATGATTCTCCGAGTTCCAGATCCAGAAAACAAGGCGGGAAAATGTACTCGCCGTTAAATGAATATCCGTCCGGCATATTCAACACCCTTCCTTTGAATATATCCCTTCTCCTGAGATACGGGACTTTCGCAAAGGGTTGAAAATGAATAGATTTCAGAACTTCGTGGTAATAGTACATCCCAGAACCCCATTCGTAGGTATAGACGAGACAATCGCGCGACGCGACGAAGGCGTTGCGATGGACGTAGGCGATTTCTGTCCTCATCTGACGCAGACTCTCAATCGGAATCAATTCGTAGTCGAAGTTGGACAAGACTCCGAAACGGCCGCGTTTCATAAAATGGCGCTCCAATCTGCGCTTGAACTCCTTGAAAGCCGCGACGCAATCGTCCTTTGATCCGGAGAGAATAAGGTGGACGTGATTGTGCATCAGCTCGAAAGAAATCAGCTTTGCTGGAAAGAGGGCGGACGAAATCGCAAGGGCGTTCACCGCGGCCACGAAATCCTCTCGGTTCGTGAAGATTATTTCCTGGTTGTTTCCGTCCGTGGGCAGATGCCAGAAAGGCCCATTGCTTAGAAAAGACTCCTCACACATTCTTTCCGCCTCACGCCAGGTCAACGTGCTGTTAACTTTTGGCATATCCGTTGTCTTTTCGCGCAAGGTAGTGAGTGCATTCCATTTTTCCAAACGAAAACGGAAACTTTTTCTATTAATATATCGGTTCGGGTGATGCGTGAGGTACTACCAGACTGGGGTGTCAGGGCCTGGCGGTGTGCAAAAGGCTCGATTTACACACGGAAGCGGGTATTCTGGCCTTGCGGTGTGTAAAAGCGCAGATTCACACACGGGTCCGTACTTATTCTTCTTCTGTGCAGAACCGGATCATCCTCTTGATGGTCCTGCGGCAGACCGGGCAGAACTCGGTCGCCGTGGTTCGGCAGGCTCACCAACCGTGGTTCGATGCTTCGATGCTTCGACAAGATCAGCAACCGCAGGCTCACCAACCGTGGTTCGACAAGCTCACCAACCGCAAGCTCACCAACCATCGAAGTGAGCGACAAAGCAGCAAGGAACCGGTCATTGTCAGCGGATTTTGGCTAACTTTGCGGTACGAAAACGCAAGTTATGCGGAACAAACGGGACAAACGGAACAAACAGGATAAAATAGACAATCAATGAATATGTCAGAAGAACAATCGAACAAAACATCGGAGGAGGTCTCGCTTTGGCGGATCTTCATCGTGTTCGCCAAGATCGGGGCGTTCACCATCGGCGGAGGGTATGCGATGATTCCGCTGATTCGGGACGAGATGGTCGGACGAGGATGGATGTCGGACGAGGAACTGCCGGACATCATCGCGATGGCGCAGTCCGCGCCGGGAGTGCTGGCGGTGAATATGTCGATATTCGCCGGACACAAGCTGCGGGGGGTCAAGGGCAGCGTCACGGCGACCCTCGGATCGGTGCTGCCGTCGTTCATCACCATCCTGCTGATCGCGATGATATTCACAAACTTCAGGGACAACCCCATTGTCGAGCGGGTCTTCAAGGGGGTCAGGCCGGTCGTGGTGTCGCTGATCGCCGTGCCGATGATTAATATGGCCCGGAAGAACAACAAGGTATGGTGGGCGTGGGCGATCTCGGCTGTCACCCTGTTCCTTGTGGCGTTCCTGAGCTTCTCGCCGATCTACATCCTGCTTGTCCTGATCGTAGTCTCGGCAAGCGTGGCTGTCATCAGAAACAAGAAGGAGGCACGGAAATGAACGAACTGACACTTATTCTCCAACTTTTCTGGGTGTTCTTCATCATCGGACTGTTCACGTTCGGCGGCGGGTACGCTATGCTGTCATTCATCCAGACACAAGTGGTCGTGGCGCACGGATGGCTTTCCGAAAGCGCCTTCACAGACATCGTGGCCATCTCGCAGATGACCCCTGGGCCGGTGGGCATCAACTGCGCCACCTACGTCGGCTATGAGGTTCTGCACCAGGCGGGAGCAAGCCATCTGGTCGGAATCCTCGGCTCGCTCTCCGCGACTTTCGCGGTGATACTCCCCTCCTTCATCATCGTGCTGGCGATAGTCAAGTTCTACACGAAATTCAAGAACAGCAAGGTCTTCGCCAGCGTTTTAGGGACGCTGAGACCAGCCGTGGTCGGACTGATCGGAGCAGCCGCCCTCATCCTGATGTTCAGCGTCAGCTGGAACGGAGTCACTCCGGAGATCAGCGTCGTGAAGGAGAACTTCCCGGACTGGATCAGCTGGGGACTGTTCGCCGCGGCGGTGGTAGCCTCGATGGTGTTCAAGGTTGGACCTATCAAGATAATCATCGCCGGAGGAATCCTCGGACTGCTGCTGTACTGAGAGTCCGTCTGTTGTTTCGGGCTACGGCTGCTCAGTGCCCACGCTTCGACAAGCTCAGCGACCACACTGTACTGAGAATCCGGCTGTTTTTCCGGCAATGTGGCCCGGCAGGCTTTCGACTGCGCAAAGAAATTTGTATATTTATCCACTTTTGACAAAACACAACAAAAACCAACATAAACGATAATAAAATGAAAAGAATCCTTACTCTCATCGCACTCGCGCTCATCGCCGCGGCAGGACCGCTTTCGGCGAAAAACAGCGAGGCGGTGATCAACGTCATTCCCTATCCTCAAAGCGTAGAGGTGGACAAAGGCTCGTTCAAGGGAGCGGGAGCGAACTTCAACTGCGACCAGACCATTGACGAGAAAAGCCAGAGACTCATCAGGGAACTCGCCGACAGAATCACTTTTGTCAGCGGAAGAATCAGTTCCTTTGCGACCCCGGTCGGCCTCGGCAAGGACTGCTCGAAGGTGAAGGGATTCATATTCCTTAAAGACACATCGCTGGCGGAGGAGGAATATTCCATCACCATCACCGCCAAGAACTGCGTCGTGAGGGCATCCTCGTTCAACGGGTTCCTCTATTCCATCCAGACACTGAAGCAGCTGACGAGCGTGAGCATATTCAGTGAGAACCCTGATCCGGCGGAGAAGTTCCTCTTCCCTTGCGTCAGGATCCAGGACAGGCCGAGATTCGGCTACAGGGGTATGCACCTTGACTGCTCAAGGCATTTCTTCTCCGTCGATGAGGTCAAGAAGTACCTTGACATTATGGCGCTCTACAAGCTGAACCGCTTCCACTGGCATCTCACCGACGACCAGGGCTGGAGAGCCGAGATCAAGAAGTACCCGAGACTCACCGAGGTCGGAGCGTTCAGGAACGGGACCGTGATCAAGAAGGACTGGGGCAGCAACGACGGAATCCGCTACGGAGGCTACTACACCCAGGAGCAGATGAGGGACATCGTCGCCTACGCCTCAAGCCTCGGGATCGTCGTCATTCCGGAGATCGACCTTCCTGGACATATGATGGGAGCGCTGGCCGGTTACCCTGAATTAGGATGCTCCGGCGGCCCTTACGAGGTCTGGACAAGATGGGGCGTGTCAGACCAGGTCCTCTGCCCCGGTAAGGATGGGATGTTCACCTTCCTTGAGGATGTGTTCACCGAGCTGATGGACATCTTCCCTTCCGAGTACATCCACATCGGCGGAGACGAGTGTCCTAAGTCAGAGTGGGAGAAATGCCCGGCCTGCCAGGCGAAGATCAAGGAGCTTGGACTCAAGGGCGACGGATCGCACACCGCCGAGCAGTTCCTACAGAGCTACGTCACGGCGCGCGTCCAGAAATTCCTCAACGACCACGGCCGCAAGATCATCGGCTGGGACGAAATCCTTGAAGGCGAGCTTGCCAAAGGCGCGACAGTGATGTCCTGGAGAGGCACGGACGGCGGAATCAAAGCTTCGGCGATGGGATTCGATGTCATTATGACCCCTAACACCTACTGCTACTTCGACTACTACCAGTCGCAGGATCAGGACAAGGAGCCTTTCGGCATCGGAGGCAACCTTCCGCTGGAGAAAGTCTATTCCTACGAACCTCTCGAAGGCCTTGACGCTGAGCAGAGCAAGCACATCCTCGGCGTACAGGCGAACCTCTGGACTGAATATATCGCCACTCCGGAGCATCTTGAATATATGCTCCTCCCGCGAATGACAGCCCTCAGCGAGATCCAGTGGTGCAAACCGGAGGACAAGGACATCAACAGGTACAAGGCGGCTATGGAGGCCGAATCCTTCAAGATCTTCGACATCCTGGGCTACAACTACCGCAAGTTCTAAAAATCAATGAATATGAAGAAGCACATTTTGACATTTTTTGTCTGCGCCGCCACCGCCGCGATGATCATCGGATGCGGCAACGGAGCGAAAAAAGCCGCCACCGAGGCAGAAGCCGCGGAACAGGCTCGATTGGATTCAATAGCAGCGGCCGAAAAGGCTGAAAAAGAAAGAACAGCAATGGAAATTTTAGCGAATCTGCCGGAAGAGCCGGTATTTGACATCGTGACGAACCTCGGCACGATCAAGGTAAAACTTTACAGCAAGACCCCGAAGCACCGCGAGAACTTCGCCAAATTAGCCCTGACAGGCTACTATGACAGCCTTCTCTTCCACAGGGTCATCAACGGATTTATGATTCAGGGTGGAGACCCTTACACACGAGACACCTCCGCAGCGGCCGTCGCCAAGTACGGACAAGGCGGCCCGGGCTACACGATCCCAGCGGAGTTTGTCCCTGAATATACCCACAAGAAGGGCGCTCTCGCAGCCGCTCGCAGAGGCGATGTGGCCAATCCTAAGAAAGAGTCGTCCGGCTCACAGTTCTACATCGTACAGGACGCCAACGCCTGCGCGCAGTTGAACGGAGAATACACCGTGTTCGGAGAGACCGTCAGCGGTCTGGACATCATCGACAGGATCGCCCAGGTCGCCACTGACCAAAGGGACAAGCCTTTGATGGATGTAAGAATCAAGACCATCAAACTTGACGAGGAGTCGCTTCCGAAGCAAGCAAATGAAGAATAATTTGGATAAAATCAATACCTTAATGGTTCATTTTGGTATTTTCCGCCTTTTTGATCAGAAAAACTTACCTTTAGAGCAGAATAAATTATTCCAATCTTGCTTGTTTTATAAAAAAACTATACCTTTGCAACGAATAGTTTTTTCATAGGTTAAGTTTTAGGTTAGAATTGCGAACGGGGTCTGCTGCGACAGCAAACCCCGTTCATCTTTTATGTAGCCAAGTCATTGAATATGAAGCCAGCCGGGCGCTTCGACAAGCTCAGCGACCGGTTGGTGAGCCTGCGGTTGCTAAGCTTGTCGAAGCATCGAACCACGGTTGGTGAGCCTTTACGGTCACTGAGCCTGTCGAAGTGACCGAGGAACAATGTCCGGCGCTTCGATGGTTGGTGAGCCGCCGAACCACAGCGACCGTCCGGAAAGGACAACAAAAAAAGACTGACCAACGGTCAGCCTTTTTTCTATTCTGGTGCGAAAGATTAGTCGCTGAGGGAATACCTTCTGAAAGCGACAACCTTTGCGTCCTTGTCGATTGACTTGATGTAGTTGGCGACTGAGATCTTCTCATCGGACTGAACGAAATCCTGATCCTCAAGAGTGCGCTCTTTGAAGAACTTCTGGACACGTCCGTTGGCGATGTTCTGGATCATCTGCTCATTCAGGGAAGCGGCCTTCTCAGCGGAGACAGTCTTGATGATCTCACGAGCCTGCTCAGCCTGCTCCGGAGTGATCCAGCCCTTGGCTGTGTTGGACTCAATGTGATCCTCGCTGTCAACGTGGGCAGGATTGATGCCTACCTTCTTGAGAGCGGCCTCGACAGCCTTCTGAACCATCTCGTCCTTGGTCTTCTGGATAGCGAGCTCACGCTCCTTCTCCACGATATCCTTAGGGCAATCAGCCTCTGAGACAGAGACAGGGTTCATAGCGGTCACCTGCTGGGCGACAGCCTTGCCGAGTTCGGCCGGAATCTCTTTGTTGAAAGCGACGATGGCTCCGAGCTTACCGTTGAAGTGAATGTAGTCACCGATGCAAGGTGACTCAAGGGCCGCATAGTAGGCGAGAACGTGCTTCTCACCGGTCTTGCCGGTCTGAGCGGAGATCTCCTCCTCAACGGTGTGACCGTTGGAGCACTTGCTGGCCTTGAGGCCTTCGATGTCGGCAGGGAATGACGCGATGGCAGCGTCGGCGATCTCAGCGGCGAGAGCCTTGAAATCAGGGGTGGCTGAAACGAAGTCAGTCTCGCAACCGAGGCAGACAATGATACCCTTGTCGCCCTGGATACGGACAAGAACCGCACCCTCGGAGGTCTCACGGTCCGCGCGCTTGGCGGCGACGAGCTTACCCTTCTCACGGATGATGTTGACCGCCTTCTCGAAATCGCCGTCAGCCTCGTTAAGGGCGTTCTTGCAATCCATCATTCCGGCGGAAGTCATCTTACGTAATTTCATTACGTCTTGTGCTGTAATTGCCATAACTCGTTCTTTTAAATTATTCAGCCTTGGTTTCCTCAGCCTTAGGAGGCTCAACCGCAGGAGCGGCCACAGCCTCTACATCGACTGGCTTCGCGCTTTTGCGGGCGCGGAGTCTCTTGCCTGTAGGATTCGCGAGAGCGTCTCCCTCGGCGGCCTCATCGTTGGCCTCTTTCTCCTTCTCAAGCTTTCTCTCGCTGAGACCTTCCTGGATCGCGCCGCAAAGGACGTTGAGGATGGTCTCGATCGACTTCGTGGCGTCGTCGTTGGCCGGTATCACATAATCAATCGGGGTAGGATCGCAACAAGTGTCAACCAATGCGAATACCGGGATGTTGAGGCGGTTAGCCTCCTTGACGGCGTTGGCCTCCTTCTGGATGTCAACCACGAAGAGAGCGGAAGGGAGACGGCTCATATCCTTGATGGAGCCGAGGTTCTTCTCAAGCTTCTCTCTCTGACGGTCAATCTGCAGACGCTCTCTCTTGGCGAGCTTCTCGAAAGTACCGTCCTCCTTCATCTTGTCGATGGTGTTCATCTTCTTGATAGCCTTGCGGATGGTCGGGAAGTTGGTAAGCATACCGCCGGCCCAGCGCTCGGTTATCGATGGCATATTGACTGCCGCAGCCTTCTCTGCAACGATCTCCTTAGCCTGTTTCTTTGTGGCTACGAAGAGAATCTTGCGACCTGAACGCGCAAGCTCTTTCATTGCGTCAGCAGCCTCGTCTATCTTGACGATGGTCTTGTGCAGGTCGATGATGTGGATTCCGTTCTTCTGGTCAAAGATGTATGGAGCCATCTTAGGGTTCCATTTCCTGGCCAGATGTCCGAAATGTACACCTGCATCAAGAAGTTCTTGGAAATTTGTGCGTGGCATTTTAAAATTCTGTTTTTTGTTTTAAACTTTCCTCCAGACCTTTTGCCGACAGCCTGAAGGCTCTTCTCTTCAATCTCCGGGCAGTGGTCCTTGACCAGTCCCTGAGATTTTCCGCAGTCTCGGCAATCCCCGGTAGCGATCACCGGATTCGCATCCAATGAAGAATCCGAGGGATTTGAAGCACCGGACTGTGCTTTTTCATAAATCAGCTTACGCTGCTTCTGAATCCAGGCAAGACTAACGCTTGCTGAACTGGAAGCGGGCGCGTGCGCCAGGCTGACCAGGTTTCTTCCTCTCGACCTCGCGGGAGTCACGTGTCAGGAAGCCTTCGGCCTTGAGGGCTGAGCGGTAAGCCTCTCTATCCAGATCGCTGAGAGCGCGGGATATTCCGAGTCTGATCGCTTCGGCCTGGCCTTTTGTGCCGCCACCGACAACGTTAACCTTTACGTCAAACTGACCTTCTGTCTTCGTGACGGCGAAAGGCTGGTTCACGATGTAACGGAGAGCGTCAGTCTTGAAGTACTCCTCAACACTGCGGCCGTTGATCGTGACATT
>CAYZKZ010000030.1:0-26676 GCA_964479325.1 uncultured Muribaculaceae bacterium | reverse complement strand
TATGTCGTTGGCGCTGATGACGATGACGATCTCGGCGCAGTCGCTAAGCTGCTGGAGCATCCTGAGCTTGCTGTCAGGCTGGAAACCAGGCAGCACCCTGCTGGCGTGGTAGTCGTCAAACAATTTGCCCCCAAGCTCAAGATAGAGCTTGTCACCGAACTGGGCTATGCGTTCCTTGATGTGTTCTGATTGTATCCGCAGATACTTCTCGTTGTCGAATCCGTACTTCATAACGGATGACAAAGTTACAAATTCTCTTTCGCCGCGGCAAGTGGGCGGTCTCCAAAAACACCTTCTCAAACATATTTCGAAAATTCTTTCAAAATTCTTGCGTGTGCGACGGGATTTAAACGTATTATTAATGTATGAAGGCAGAAATTGACATCGAAGCGCTCAATGGAAGCGACTCAGCGCTCTTCGAACGCGTCTTCGTCTTTTACTATAGGAAGGTGTACAGCTACGCTTTCCGCGCCGTGCGTGTCGGATGGGTGGCTGATGAGATCACATCCACCATATTCTACAAATTGTGGCTGCATCACGAGGAGATTTTCGCTGAGAGGAAGATCCGGCGCATAGATGACCTGAACGGCTACATATTCACAATGACAAGGAATGAGACGGCGAGTTATTTCAGGGAAAGCCGCCGCATCGAGCAGATTCAGGAACGCTATGCGGAACAGTTGTCGGATGAGATGAACATCCAACAGAAGATTGACAACCAGAGATGTCTTGAGATAATAGGCGCTGTCGTGGAGTCGATGCCGCGGATTCGCCGTAGAGTGTTCAGTATGAGTCGCTATCTGGAACTGTCCAACTCCGAGATAGCCGATATGTTGGGAATATCCAAAAGAACGGTCGAGAAGCACATCAGCAACGCTCTCGAACAGCTTAGGAATGAGTTGGCCACACAAATGACGTGTTAGTTAGAAAGATGAATAAGGACGATTACAGGAACAGAATGGCGGAATTGTCCGCCGAGGAAATGGAGGCTTATGACAGGGAACTTTGGAATTCACCGTCAATGGACATCCCGGACAGTGATGTGAAGGAGGCGTTGGACTCGTTCAGGATGAGGATAGGACGGACACGCAGAAAGGTGATTGCCAAGGCTTTTGCCATTGCGGCTACCGTGGCTGTGGCTTTTCTCGGGATAGGTCTGTATGCGGGTGCGAGAATCGGGGCTGAGGCGGCCGATGCCGTGAGGTGGTGTGAGGTTTTCATTGACAATGGATGCAGCCGGACAGTCACGTTGCCTGACGGATCCTCGGTGATTGCCGGCGGAGGCTCCAGGATAATGTACCCGGAGCGTTTCTTCGGCAAGGAAAGGAACGTCTATTTCTCCGGCGAGGGCTTGTTTGATGTTTCTGGCGACGCCGGTAAGCCGTTTATCGTCAATGTGAACGGCACGACCATCAAGGTCACCGGCACAAGGTTCAATGTGAAGGCCTACAATGAGGATTACAGGCAGACAATCACTTTGATGGAGGGTAAGGTGGATGTCACATTTGTCGGCAGCTCCTCGCCTTTGCACCTTGTTCCCGGCAAGGCTGCGTTCCTGGATGTCTCCACAGGCGAGATAGGATTGTACGATCTGGCCGAATCCCATTATCCGGCTTGGTATAAAGGGGAATTTGACGCCTATCATTCTACATTCAGGCAGGTCGCTCGTGATTTGGAAAGGATTTTCGACGTTAGGATAATCTTTAGGAACGAGGAACTTGAGAACACGACGTTCTACATCAGCATAGTGAGGGCCGAGTCGGTGGATATGATTCTCGAGTCACTTCGCAACATCTACCCGTTCGACATCAGACGGGAAGGCAAGACGATCTACCTTGAATAATCTATGAATATTATAAATCACATAATGATAATCACTAATGCAAATCAAAGGATGAATTCAAGCAATCCATTACTTCGGGCGTTGAGAGTCGCTTTGTCTGCGGTTCTCTTGCTCTCGCTTTTCGCCGGCAGTATGTCCGCGCAGAATGCGAATGTTACGCTCAGAGCCAAGGGAATGTCCATCGAGAACGCCTTGGGGACTCTGAAGACTGATTACGGCTATTCGTTCGTTATGAGGACCGAGGGACTTGACCTTTCGAGGAAAGTCACCGTCAATGTGAGCGATGTGCCGGTCGAGATCGCGGTCGCTAAGGTTTTCGAGCCAACGGTCGTGTCCGTCGAGGTTAAGAAGAAAGTCGTTTACGTCTCCATCGCAGCCGGAAAATCCGCTCCATCGCGCACCGTCACCGGTGTTGTTCTGGACTCGGACGGCCAGCCTGTCATCGGAGCGGCGGTTCTTACGGGAACCAATGTCGGAACCACGACGGATGAGAACGGACGGTTCTCGCTGAGGCTTCCGGAAGAGGAGACAAGCGTGGAGGTTTCCTGCCTTGGCTATGATTCCAGAAAAGTGCGGATTCGCGCCGCCGAGGAAGATGTCAGGATATTCCTGCAAGACAATTCCACTCTGCTTGAGGAGACGGTTGTCGTCGGTTACGGCTCGCAGAAGAAGGTGAACCTGACCGGCGCCATCTCAACGGTGGGCGGCAAGGATCTGAAGGACAGGGCGGCGCTTGATGTCGCGCATATGCTTCAAGGAGCCGTGGCCGGTCTCAATGTGACTTCCGCGACAGGTCGTCCGGGACAGGCGGCCTCGTTCAACATCCGCGGTATGGGATCGATCAACAGCAGTTCGGTGCTTGTCCTTGTCGATGGTGTCGAGGGAGATCTTCAGCAGGTCGCTCCAGGTGATGTGGAGAACATCTCTGTCATCAAGGACGCCTCTGCTGCTGCGATCTACGGAGCCAGGGCAGCCTACGGTGTCATTCTGGTGACGACGAAAAACGGAGGGGAGACCGACGGCAAGGCTGTCGTAAGGTATAGCGGCAGGGCTGGTTGGACCTCCCCGACAGCCTCGACCGACTGGGAGAACAGGGGCTATTTCTCGGTGCTGATCAACAATATGTTCTTCCAATCCTATTCCGGAACTCCGTATGCCACTTACACCGAGGAGGATATGGAGCAACTTTGGATTCGCCGCAACGACAAGGTTGAGAATCCGGAGCGCCCTTGGGTGGTGATTGACCAGCGCAACGGCGTTGACACCTATAATTACTACGCCAACACCGACTGGTGGCATTATCTCTACAACGACCACAAGCCTACGACAAGCCACAACATCTCGTTCAGCGGCGGCACAAAGAAGGTGAAATATTTCCTGTCGGCGGGCTACAACAGCGAGCAGGGTGTCTTCAGAATCGACCCGGATGTTTACAGGAAGTTCACTGTCAGAAGCAAACTCAACTTCGACATCAACAAATGGATCAAACTGTCCAACAACACAAGCTACTTCAATTCAAGTTATAAATATTCCGGAGTCAGCGGGGCGAACAACTCCTTCTCGCAGAGTACGGTGCACGCCCTTGCCAGTTTCCCTGTCGAGAATCCGGACGGCTCGGCCATCTACACGACACAGTACAACGGCTACACCGTGATGGACGGCTATGTGACGATTCTGAACAACGGCGGATTCCGCAACAAGGACGCTGTGAACAGCATCAGCACCACCACGGAGCTGACCCTCACTCCGATCCGCCAGATTGAGGTCAAGGCGAACTACACCTATATGTTCCAGTATTCCAACAATATGAACAGGAGTGTCAACACGACCTATTCAAGGAATCCTGGCGAGATCATCACTCTGACTACCGGCGCATTCGAGAACAAACTGTATGAGTCCAACAATCTGACGAACTATCAGGCCGCCAACGTCTATGCGACATATTCAGACACTTTCGGCGGCGCGCATAACGTCAAGGCCACCCTTGGTGTCAACTGGGAAACAAAGAGGCTCAAGACCACAACGGGGACCGGCTACAACCTGATGAGTGATGTCCTCAGCGACCTGAACCTTGTCGGCACTGACGCGGACGGAAACAGAAGAACCAACGTCAGCGGCGGACAGAATGAATATGCCATCGCAGGCTATTTCGGAAGAATCAACTATGACTACGCCGGAAAGTATCTCTTCGAAGTCAGCGGACGCTACGACGGTACATCCCGTTTTGCGTCAGGCTATAGGTGGGGCTTCTTCCCGTCAGCCTCGGCCGGATGGAGAGTTTCCGAAGAAAAGTTCTTCAGCCCATTGAAAAGTTGGTTCGACAATCTCAAGGTGAGATATTCATACGGCCAGCTCGGCAACCAGAATGTCAGCAGCTACTACGCCTACCTTCGCACGATTTCCGTCGGCACGCAGGATTACCTTTTCGGTGGAGACAAGCCTGTGAGCGCGACCATCTCGGCTCCTGTCGCGTCAGATCTTACCTGGGAGACTTCCATCCAGAACAACCTTGGAGTGGATATGGCCTTCCTTGGCAACAGACTGCAATTCACCGGGGACGCGTATATTCGTGACACTAAGAATATGCTTACGGCGGGAATCGCGCTTCCTGCGTCCTACGGTGCGTCCTCTCCTCAGATCAACGCCGCTGATCTTCGCACGAAAGGCTACGAGCTTTCGGTTTCCTGGAAGGATATGTTCAATCTCGCCGGCCGTCCGTTCCACTATAACGTCAGCCTTCAGTTCAGTGACTACCTTACCCACATCACCAAGTTCGACAACCCGGACAAGAGCCTTTCTATGTCTTACTACGAAGGGATGCGCTACGGCGAGATCTGGGGCTACCGTGTTGGAGGTCTGTTCGCGACAGATGAGGAGGCTTCCTCCTACAATGTTGACCAGTCGGCCGTCAACCAGATCATCAACGGCTCGGCCGGTTCGGAGAAGGGACTACACGCCGGAGATCTGAAGTATCTGGATTTGGATGGCGACGGAAAGATCGGCACGGGAAAGAACACGGTTGACGAGCCGGGAGACCGTGAGATCATCGGTAACCGCCAACCTCGCTACAACTACGGAATCAATCTTGGTTTCAACTGGTTAGGGTTCGATTTCTCGGTGTTCCTTCAAGGAATCGGTAGGATGGACTGGTACCCTTCGAGTGATGCGCGCGCGTTCTGGGGACCTTACGCCCGCCCTTATATGACTTACATCCCTAAGGACTTTATGAATGATGTCTGGTCGGAGGAAAACCCTGACGCCTACTTCCCTCGTCCAAGAGGCTATGTGGCTATGGGATCAGGCCGTGAGCTCAGCACCGTCAACGACAGGTATCTCCAGAACATCGGCTACTGCCGTCTGAAGAACCTCACGTTCGGCTACACCCTTCCTTCCGCTCTGACCAAGAAGATCAATGTGGATGGTGTCCGCGTCTATTTCACGGGAGAGAACCTTGCGTACCTTTCTGGTCTTCGCTCCAAGTACATCGATCCGGAGCAGGCTCAGACCAACGGCAACCTCCGCATCTATCCGTGGCAGAAGACATTTATGTTCGGTGTTGACATAACATTCTAATATTCAGAGTAAATGAAAAATTCCATATTATGCATATTGGCTGCGCTTGTCGTTCCTGCGGCGCTCGTCTCCTGTGATGATCTTTTGAACAAGACACCACAGGCCACATTGTCACCGGATTCGTTTTTCTCCACGGAGAGCGAGCTTCAGGCGTTCAGCAACAATTTCTACACAGTACTTCCTTCGACAGGACTTTACAGCGAGAACTGTGACAACTACATCGGCACGAACCTGATTTCCGAGATTCGTGACGGTAGGACGATTCCGGGTTCGGGGAACGGTTGGTCTTTCACTGACTTGAGAAAGTTCAACACATTGATTGACAATTCCGTCAACTGCAAGGATGAGAAAGTCCGCGATCGTTATGTGGGGCTTGCCCGCTTTTTCAGGGCCTATTTCTATTTTGAGAAGGTCAAGAGGTACGGAGATGTGCCGTGGTACGACACTCAGCTCGGCTCGAATGATCCGGCTCTCTACAAGCCTCGTGACAGCCGAGAGTACGTTATGACGAAGATGCTGGAGGACATTGACTTCGCCATCGCCAGTCTGCCGGATTCCAAGTCTGTTTATACGATCACCAAGTGGACGGCTCTCGCACTCAAGTCCCGATTCTGCCTTTTCGAGGGGACTTATCGCAAGTATCACGGAATCAATGACTACGAACACGACTGGAAGTACTATCTTGAACTTTCGGCGGAGGCATCGGCCGAGTTTATGAACAAGAGCGGCTACACTCTTCACACCGCCGAGGGGACGCAGAAGAGTTACCTGGCGCTTTTCACGTCAGAGAACGCGCTGGCTGACGAGGTCATCCTTGCGAGAAACTACAACGCTCAGTACAGTGTGGTTCACAGTTCGGCGAACTATACGCTTGTCGGCTCTATGGGCCGTCCGGGAATGACGAAGAAGATTGTGGACAGCTATTTGATGAAGGACGGCAGCCGTTTCACAGACAAGAGCGGCTACAAGACAATGCAGTTTGCGGAGGAAACCAAGAACCGTGACCCGCGTCTATCGCAGACCATCAGGACTCCAGGCTACACCAGGATCGGCTCCACAACACAGGTCGCACCTGACATCGCGTCTTCGATAACCGGCTATCAGCCTATCAAGTACGTGACCACCACCGATAAGGATGCCTACGGAAAATCCGACATCGACCTCATCATATTCAGAACCGCCGAGGTCTATCTGAACTACGCCGAAGCAAAGGCCGAGTTGGGGACTCTCACGCAGAATGACATAGACATCTCCGTGAAGAAGCTCCGCGACAGGGTCGGGATGCCGAACCTGAACGTCTCGGAAGCCAACGCCTCCCCTGATCCGTATCTGGAATCCGAAGTGACTGGCTACGCCAATGTCTCCGGCGACAACAAGGGTATCATTCTTGAGATCCGCCGAGAGAGAACCATCGAATTGGCGCAGGAAGGCTTCCGCTACTACGATATGATGAGGTGGAAGGAAGGCAAGCGCTTCGAGCAGCCGCTCTACGGAATGTATTTCCCTGGACCCGGTGAATATGACCTTGACGGTGACGGTACTCCGGATGTATGCCTTTACGAGAACACTGTTCCGTCCGATGTCAAATCTACTCTCAAGTACAAGCTTGGCGTGGAGATAATCCTTAGCGAAGGCACTAAGGGCTACATCAATCCGCACGACAAAGAGGCTGTCTGGGACGAGGCGAGGGACTACCTCTATCCTATTCCTACAGACGACCGTTTCCTGACAAAGGGCGCTCTAACGCAGAATCCTGGCTGGAATGACGGATTGGATTTTTAACTGATAACATTGAATGTGATGAAAAAGAATATATTAATACTTTCATCCCTTGTCTTGATGGCCTCAGGCTTTCTGTCTTGTGATCGTGACGAGGATGTGACCTACAACGAGACCGCCGTTATCTCGGCTGTCTCCACTTCGGGTGAGGAGACCGTGAAGGCTCTGCTTGGAAACTCCAAGACCGTCGGCGTCAGAGCCGTGGCCACGACAGTGGCCGGTGAGCCGCTGTCAATCAGTTTCAAGGTAGATGAGAGTCTTGTGGAGACCTACAATCAGGAACACGGCACGTCCTACCTTGCCGCCCCTGCGAATTCCTACACATTGGAATCCGTGTCTGTCATTATGCCGCGCTACGGCAAGTCATCCTCTTCTGCCGAGCTTACGTTCACGGCGACAGAGGAGATGCCGATGGATGAGGTCTTCCTTCTTCCTGTGGTTGTGGACAAGGTTTCCGGCTACGACAACTACTCCGTCAGTGATCCGGCCTACATATTCCTTTGCCATCAGGCTCCTGTCAAGGGAATGGGTACAGAGCAGTTCCCTTACCTCATCTCAGAACCTGCGGATCTTGTGAATATGCGTGATCAGGTCAAGCACGGAACAAAAGTCTGGTTCAGGATGACGGATGACGTGGATATGAGCGACATCGTTGACTGGACACCGGTCAACTATGCCGATCCTTTCGACTACGAGGTCGATTTTGACGGTGACGGCCACACGATCAGCAATTTCTCCTGCTCGTTCAGAAGCTATCCGTCATTCTTCGGGGTTGTGAACGGCAATGTTCACGATGTGACATTCCTTAATCCTTACATCAACGGAGGCTCGGCTGCCGGTGTGGTCGGCGGCTATGTCGGCACCAAGACCTTGGCCGCCCACGTCTATAATGTCAGGATCATCGGAGCGAGAATATTCCAGACTGGAACTTACGGTGTCGGTGGAATCGGCGGCCGTCTTGGCGGCAAGGACTGCCTCATTGAGAATTGCTACGTGAACGGCCACATCGAATCGACTCACAAGGATGGAGCGGCCGGTCTCATAGGAGGAGAGAACGAGACTGCCACAGTGATGATAAAGAATTGTTTCACTGAAGGTTCCGTCAAGGCCAAATTGACGGCGGGAGGAATCCTCGGCGAGTTCTGGAGACCGGACGCAGGCATCTACAACTGTGCCTCCACCGCCAGCGTTGAGGGTGTCTGGGCCGTCGGTGGAATTGTCGGCCGGGCTACCGGATGGAGTTCCAACTACAAATCCACAGTTCACAATAAGGTCGTGAACTGCATCGCCTGGAATGACTATGTGAAGGCCACGAACACCGACGGCAAGCCTGGTCACTACAGCAGCGGAGCCATCGTCGGATTCTCCAGCATCTACAACACCCACACCGACGGCTACCGTAAGTACGACTTTGATTTTCAGGAATATCCTGGCCTTGACAAGTATAATGTCCTTGTCGATCAGCCGAACTCTGATCAGGACAATCCACTGACGGTCGGAACATCCAACGGAGCGTCCGGAATGTACAGCTATCCTTATCACGGAAAGGCCGCCGGAAAAGACGAGACCCTTTGCGACGTGGCGAGAAGGCTCGGATGGGACGAGAGTGTCTGGGATCTAAGCGGCGAGAAACCAGTTCTTAAATAATCTATGAATATCTTGAATATGAAAAGAATAGCATATCTGTTTATCTCTATGGTACTGGTCTTCTCCTCGGCTTGTGAGGGGCAGACTTCAGGCTCGTTCTATGATCATCCACATCATACCGTGAGCGGCGGCGACAATCCAGATAATCCGGGCAAAACTGACCCTGACACTCCGGACAAGCCTGAATACGACAACACCTCCTATAATCTTGACAAATCACTTTGGAAGACCACCTCCGTCTCCGACGGCGTTGTCTGGAAGAATTTCGAGGCTATAGATGTGATCAGCGGTGCGGCTCAGATTGTCAATGTCCTTGATGTGGATCTTTCCGCAGGGAAGAACGACATCAAACTCGTTTACTACTACCCAAGTGTCGCGACCTCCGAGGCGATGGCCAAGGAGAAGGCAGTAGGAGCGATCAACGCCGGTTATGAGCTTGCGTCCATATTCGTGAAAGTCGCCGGAACGACCTACGGAACAATCAAGAACGCCTACATAGCGAATGTCGTCCCTCAATGGAAGAATGACGGGGCATTGTTCATCGACGGTGACAATGTGAACATCTCGTATTGCTGCAAGGGAATGAAGCTTTCGGCTCAGCGTCAGTTTTATTTTTCCTGCACGGAGCCGAACATCATCTCCAGCGCTCCTATGCTTGTTGATGATTTCGAGCCGGTGGGAGAGGTCTTCGCCAAGACGGACCTCACACACGACCAGATCTTGGCTCTCAACTCCGAGGATCCGATCAGACATCAGGGTGTCCGCCATCCTCGTACCGCCATCGCCAAGACGGAGGACAACCACATCCTTCTGATCACCGTTGACGGGAGGCGCGAGGGAGTCAGCGAGGGAATGTCCGCAAAGGAATTGACCATATTCCTGAAGAATTGGTTCAAGCCTCAGTACGCCCTCAATCTTGACGGCGGCGGCTCCACCACGATGTGTGTGAAAGGGCAGGGTGACGCATCCACCAATGTGGTGAACTATCCGTGTGACAACGGCAAGTTCGACCACGACGGACAGCGCGTCCGGGACACTCACATCTGTGTCGTGCCGAGATAGGCGGTGATGACATTAAAGAAGATAGGGTGATCAAAAGACTTTTTGGTCACCCTCATTCTTATCATTTTCGCAGGCTTGCGCCCACAGGTCCTTGCTTTGGATGTATTGCGTTATGAGTCAGAGTCTTTCCTACAGCCGAACGTCGATAAGGTTCGGGTAGTGGTCTGTGAGTTTGAGGGTGTATTCCTCCATAATGCAGTCGAAGACCTTGATCTCGCAGAGGCCGCTCGGGTCATAGACGAGGCAGTGGTCGATGGCTCCCTCCGTCCTGTTCTGGCTGCGTCTGCGGCTTTTGGCCGAGTACCCGTCGTTAGGACTGCAGATGTGATGTCCGTTGTGAGTGTCGCCATAGATTGTGGCGGCCTTGTGGCAAGGAACATAGCCTTCCTCGATGAGCTGCTGGATTGTGACCGATCCCTCCTCGCAGTTCATATCTCCCATCACGAACACAGGAATATTCCCGAACTGGGCTCTGATGATTCTGGTTTCAGCCATAACAAGGCGGATTTGGGAGGCTCTTGCCATATCGCTGCCGGCCTTCGCCTTCTCGCTTTTCCACCAGAGGTGGGTTCCTATGATTCCGAAGGTCTTTCCGTCGGCCTTCCTTTTCAGTACCGCCGAGGTGAATGACTTGGACCCGTGGTTGCACCACTGCTCCGGCGTGTATTTGTTGTAGTTGACGTAGAGCGGCTCCAATGTCTTGCTGTTGTAGAAGATAGGCGTGTTGTTCCAGTCTTTCTTGGATTCCCAGGCGATCACGTAGCCGTCTTTCTGAACCAGAGGATAGAATTCCTTGTGCATATGGCTGGAATATTCCTGAAGGGCGAACACGTCAGGAAGGTAGTCGTTCACCAGCCTGGCGAACTGCGGGGCCCTTTTGAAATCGCGCGGGTCCTCTCCGATTTCTTTCCACTTCGGAGGGATGGTGTCCTTGCTGTAGTCCCAGATGTTGTCGTCGAGAATGCGCAGGTCAGCGCCTTCCGCGATTTTGAATTTGGCTTCGAACGCAGGGCTTTTCTGTGCGAATGCCGTTGAGCCGCAGAGCATAAGTCCGCAGGCAATCGCAGCGGAGCCGATGAGTAAACGTGCTATTTTGTTCATCTTGTAACTTTTTATGGCAAAGTTATAATTATTCCGAACATATCCGATTGTTTCCGGGACATTGTGGTGTATGACTTGAAAATAATCTTGACCTTCTCCTGCTTGTTCTCTTTTCGGAAATAAATGTGATAGTGTGGCTGGCTCCGCGCTTTTTTTGACTTGTTGATGGACATCAAATAGGTTACGGAAACGCAAAAGAACAACCCCGAAATGAGGTTGTCCCTTTGTGCGGGTGAAGGGACTCGAACCCATACGCTTGCGCACCAGATCCTAAGTCTGGCTTGTCTACCAATTTCAACACACCCGCAAAACCTTTCGGCAAAGGAATCTAGATGATGATAGGGATTCCAGCGGGGAACTCAGGCGATTGGAAGCTGCCGTTGTTCCGAGTCCGAAAGGGATGCAAAGATAGAGATAAATAATTAATATTCAAATTAATTTTTCGCCGCGCCCGAGCCAGCGCCCGTGATTGTCTCAAGCGTCTGGATGGCCTTGCTTTCCTCCTCGGAGAGATCCTCGGTCAGGGCGGCGGAATAGTCAAGTTCCTTCTTCTTCTCCTCTATTGCCTTCTGCGACAATTCGTTCTGCTTGATGGCCTGCTCGACACCCTTCTCGAATATGTTGTGAATGGCGTTCGTAAGATTGAGCATCAGCCCGTTGACCTGATCATCGAACAACGGAATCTCTCGGCTCTTGTACTTTGTCTTGCCGAGCCTCCATTTCCAGTCTTCGAACGTCCCCTTCAGGTTGATTCCGAACTTGAACGGCAGCGGAGACTTTATGGCGGAAAGATGGTACTTGAAATTCTGGTCGAAATTCTGAAGTCCGCTCGCCGCGATCAGATAGCGGTCTATGTCGAGCAGGAACGGGAACACCTCCAAGTGGTTGTCCTTTATGATGCCTCTGATTGACAGGGATTTGACATAACTGGAGTCCTTGTCTTTGAACATCAGCGTCCTCCGCAGCTTGTTAAGGTCCTCGCTCTCAGACAAAGACAAGTCCTTGCCGTCGATCTTCACGATTCCGTTCAGTGACGGAAGGATGATGTTCATAGAGGTGTCGATGGCGCTTGTCGCCGCGATCTCACAGTCGAGCAACCCTTTGAAAGCCTTCAACATCGGCACGATGCTATCCACGGCCGGGAATAGCTGGATTACCTTCTCTGTGGTTATTCCCGCAAGCGTCAGGTCGAATCCGGCCTTGAGATCCTTCTTGGTTCGAGTGGAGTAGAACCCTTCCAGATAGACATCGCCCATATTCGTTGTCGCCAGAGTGTTTGTCGCCTGGAGGCAGCGCTCTTTCATCACGATGTCAGAGGAGACCCAGGAAGTCTCAAGGTTTGAGTATCTTATCTTTTCAGCCTGCAAAGAGATTTTCGCGTTGAGGTTCGCCGGGAGGACAATGAGTGAGGCCGTGGCTGTCGTGTCCGCCGCCGTCAGTTCTTTGACCGTGTTGAGGTAGTCCGAATCATCAACCGCCGACAGCGCCGCGTTTCCGTCCGGGACGCTGAAATTCTTTCCTGCGTTCAGGGCGACAAGAATCTCGTTCACATCAATCACGCTTGAGGATATTCCAAGGTCAAGATTGAGATTTCCTTTGCCGGAAGTCAGAATCCTTTTCAGGCCAGAGAGGCTCCCTTTGACCGAAAGGTCGGACTCGCCGGATTTGACCGAAAGGTTTTTGAGATTTATGATGTTGTTGGAGAACCTGCCGCTGAAACTGGTGATTCTGTTGTCAAGCGGGTAGTAAGGTGAGATGACCATTCCCTCCGCGATGTCGATTCCTCCGGAGATGTCCCAGTTCCTTATGTAGTTGGCGACCGATTCGCCAAGCTGAATCCGGATGTCGCTCTTCTCGAAATCCTTTTCGGAAAGATAGTCCGGCAATGCCTCGCCCTCTTTTCTGCTGAACGCCTTTCTGAACAGGGAGTCACGCCTCACGCCCGGATAGACCTTCTGGAGCGAGTCCAATAGGTGTCTCCTTCGTATTTGCCTCTCAACTGAGTTTGGGTGGGCGTCGGCGGACAGATTGATGTCCGTCAAAGAGAACCTGTTGACACCTTCCCGCAATGTGATCTTTTTGTTCCTGCTTGACAGGCTCATAAACGGAACGGAATGCCTGTCGGTCATCTTTTGGGTCAAAACGAATGTGTTGGCTGATCCGAGCGCTCCGACGAAGCACGAGTCGAGATCCATCATCCCGATGGAAGCGATGTCGAGATGCCCGTGGAGCGGATGCCGTCCGGGATTTCCTTCGATCCGCTCTTCTGAATTGTGCGCCGAGAGCCGCATTCCGGTACCCCTGATGAAAGTCGAGGCACCATATTCGGCTAAAACGCTGTCGATGGCCACCGCCAACCCGGTGTGCCTGTGGTCGCTCTCTCCGTGAATCGCGGAGTCTTCGTCCGGATGGTTGAATGCTCCGAGACTGATGTCTGTGTGGCCTATGTAGGCGAACAGCGTGTCTTTGGGAACGCTGACCCTGATCCCGTCGCTCTCTAAAAGTCCCTCCAGACCGATGTCAGAGAAATTGAACGCATCCAGTTGCGACAGACGGAAACTTCCCTCGATGATGCCTTCGAGATTGCCTTGGGCGATGATCCCGAGACTGTCCGGAAGAAACGCCGCTAATGAGTCCAGGACAACGTGAATGTCACTGCTGATGTCGAACTCAGGGTCTTCGCCCAGCAGGTCATCCGCATTGCCGCTGACGGAAATCTTCATCCCGTTCACACTGAAGCAGAAATCCGGAACCTTGGCCGCAAGTTTGCCGTCCTGGCTCATCGCCGTCATCTCAAGGTCCAGACGACCTTCCTTGTCGATTCCTTCCCAACCGATCCGCGAGTCGGGGACACTCAGCTGCACCGAAAGCGGCGGCAGACCCCCGGAAGACTTGTCGTAGAATCCATCGCAGGAAGCTGTGACCGAAAGGACCGCATCAGTGCGCAACTTCTTCAAAATGGGGAAATTGCTCCCGAAATATTCAGCCAGCTCGCTGACGGAGGCCTTTTCCGTCGAGACGGATCCCTTTAAATGAATATCCTCCCCCTCGAAGTCGGCTTCCCCCTCCGCATTCAGACTTATTGTCGCGACGCGCGCCTTGAGGTTCTCCACTGCCACCCTCTTCTTGTCCGGCTCCGGGAATATATCCCCTTCCATTTCGACAGGAATCGACATCCTGCCGGACGATTTAAGTCCAAGGAATATTCTGGAAGCGAGGTTGACATCGAAATGTCCGGAGCGTTCCTTGACTCTAAAGTGTTCCACGCCTAACGCCACCGTGTCCGCCGGAAGCCGCCCGGCGATGAACAGCGAGTCCAGATCCAGACTCACCTTCCCGATCTTGTTCTTCCTTGCGTTGTAATGCCCCTTCGCGGTCAGCTGCTTCAGGAATATGCACCCGAATATTGTGTCTGACGGATTCGTATAGACTATGAACGGGCGGTCTCCGAGGCTTACCTTGCCGATCGAGACAGGGGGCAGGGGAGAGGACTCCGATGTCTCTTCCTCGTCATTCGCTGACCCGCCGCCGAAAATGTTCCAGTTGGCTGATGTGGAGTCGTACTGGTGGGCGAATATCCTCGGATGTTCCAGTTCGGCCCGCCTGATTCTGATCCGTCCGACCGCCGCCGCAAGGTAGTTGACCGAAACGGACAGCTTCCTGAAATGCGCCAGCGTGTCCGCTGTCTCTCCTCGTCCCGCTCCCAACAGGTATCCTCCCGGAGTGTCGAGCGAGTCGAACGCCGCGAACCTGTCGTGAGGGTAGGTGAGCGAGAAATTCTCCACCGTGACGTTGAGGTTCGGGAAACTCTTGAACATAGAGGCCTTGATGCCGGAGAACGCCACATCCCCGTCAACATATTCCTCGGCCATCCTGTCAACTATGCGTGTCAGCACGCTGGAGTTCAGCGCGACCTGAAGCGCGATGATGACAACCGCCCATATTCCCAAAAGCGCCCACAGCACCGGCCTAAGCCACCGCCGCGCCCCGCTCTTGATTTTTCCCTTTTCCATAGCCCACAAAGATAATCATTTCTGAATATAAAGTGTAGTCCCCGGATCACGACTTTCAATGAAAGGATGACACACGCCGCAAGAGTGCGGTGCTATCGCAAACAAAAAACCGGGCCACCAAAAGGCGGTCCGGCTGTGGATCTCGTGTCAGTTATCTTACTGCTCGTCAAGCAGCTGGAGGTGCTGAACGTAGATAGCCTTCATCTTCGCAGCTCTTCTCTTTACGGAAGGCTTCTCGAAGTTCTTGCGGGCGCGAAGCTCACGGATAGCACCGGTCTTCTCGAATTTCCTCTTGAATTTCTTCAAGGCTCTTTCGATGTTCTCGCCTTCTTTGATAGGAACTATGATCATAATGCTTTTACCACCTCCTTTTTTCTTCTAACTTGAAAATATTCAAGCGTTCTCTAAATGCGGGTGCAAAGATAGGAAAAAAATGTTAATTTTGTGAAAACAGAAATGTTATTTTGATGGATAGTCCGTTTTTGTACAATAAATATGTTACCGGCCAGCATTTCATCGGCCGTAAAGAAGAAAGCGCCATTCTTGGCAACCTCCTGACACAGAGTGAGAACGTGGTCATCGGTGAACCTTGCGGGGCGGGAAAGAAATCCCTTGTCCATCAGGTGCTTACCAAAATGAAGGTGAACGGCGGGATGTTCTCCGTGGGGGAGGTGTCCGCTTTGGACATCCGCTGGGGCGAGGACTTTGTCAAGAGGCTCGGCACGGCTGTGATCAGGACTGTCGCCTCGACTCCGGACGAGTACGAGCGGATTGTCACCGGCTACCTCGGCGGGACGCATTTCGTCTTTGACAGGAAGGCCTTCGCCGACAGCGATGCAATCCTCTCCACGAACTGGGATCTGGATGAGAATGATTTGAAGGCTGTGCTGAGGCTCCCGTACATCCTTGCCGCCGAGAGGGGAGAGAAGATGTACATCATTGTTGATGAGTTCCAGAACATCGACCTTGCCGATGACGGCGAGAGGATATTCAAGTTGATGGAGGAGGTCATCGACGCCTCGAAGGCGGAAGGAGTCAATTTCTTCTCCTATATATTCATAGGGTCTCAGGTCAATGCGATGGACGATATATTCGTAAAGCGTCATTTTTTCTATCGCCGCGCCACGCGTCTGAGGCTGGGTAAGGTCGATGAGAGGGAGATCGTTGAACACATCATCAAAGGATTCCTCGCAAGCGGCAAGGTCATCGACCGCGACCTGATCAGCGGAGCGTGCCGCCTGTTTAAGTGCAACCTTTTCTACATCAATCATTTCACCTCCGTATGTGACTCTCTTTCGAAGGGCTACATTATGGAGCCGGTGCTGCTTGAGGCACTCGCCACCGTGATCGCCGTCAACCGCGGCCGCTTTGTCGCGATGATGAACGACCTCACCACCTTCCAGGTCAGCCTCCTCAAGGCTGTCATCGACGGCTACTCCAAATTCAGCACGGCCGAGGTGATTCGGAAATATTCCCTCAACTCGTCCGCCAACGTGCGCCGACTCAAAGACGCCCTGATGAAGAAGGAAATCCTGACCTTCGTCGGCGAGGAAGGCAGGCCGGTGATCCTTGACCCGCTCTTCGAGTACTGGCTAAGAAACTACTATTTCAAGAAGAATCAATAATTTATGCATATACAACCTCGTCTCGGCGGGGCGTTTGAAGGAGGAATCAAAATGAATTCAGCGAAAAAGAAGATAGCGGTCCTGACAGGCGCCGGAGTGAGCGCCGAGAGCGGACTCAGCACATTCCGCGGTAACAACGGACTATGGGGTGAATATGATCCAGAGGAGGTCGCGTCCATCCAGGGGTGGTACCGCAACCGCGCGCTCGTGCTTGATTTCTACAACGGTCTGCGCAAGCGCCTCAGCGAGGTGAAGCCGAACGCCGCCCACTACGCCATCGCGGAACTGGAGAAGGAATATTCAGTGACGGTCATCACCCAGAACGTTGACAATCTGCACGAAAGGGCCGGCAGCACAAGGGTTCTGCACCTCCACGGCGAGGCGACCAAGGTCCGCCCTGAGGATGGTGAATATGACCGCACGTATTCGGAGAAAGAGGTCATCGACATCGGCTACGGTGAGGTCCATCTTGGCGACAAGGCCCCGAACGGCAGCCAGCTGCGTCCGCACATCGTCTTTTTCGGCGAGGCCGTCCCTAACATCGAGAAAGCCATAGACATCGTCTCCGCCTCAGACATTATGCTCATCGTCGGCACGTCCCTGAACGTCTATCCCGCCGCCGGCCTCTACCGCTACGCCCCGAACTCCGCCCCGATCTACATCATTGATCCCGAGGACGTTCCCGTCCACGACCCCCGCATCACCCACATCCGCGAAGTCGCCACCAAAGGAATGGAGACCTTTCGTGAGATGATCGCTAATAATCAATCATAATGATGTCAAAGATAGCGTTTGGAGAAAAGCAAAATGTTGAATATAAGGAGTCTTGGCGTGACGAGTACCTCAAATGGATTTGCGGTTTTGCCAATGCTCAGGGAGGTCGGATGTATATTGGCGTAGCTGACAACCACGAAGTTGTGGGAGTGGATGACAGTAGGCGACTGATGGAAGATCTCCCGAACAAGATTGTCACTATTCTTGGTATTGTCGCTGATGTTAACCTTCACGAAACGGACGGGAAGGAATATATAGAGATTGCTGTGAGTCCGAGTAATGTGCCAATTGCCTACAAAGGACAGTATCACTACCGCTCCGGATCCACTAAACAGGAACTGAAAGGAGTGGCCTTGCAGCAGTTTATTTTGAAGAAGATGGGTTTGTCGTGGGATGATATGCCGGTGCCGAACGCTGTCATTGATGACATTGACCGCTCAGCCATTGATTATTTTCTTCGTCTAAGCATCTCTTCTGGACGTATGGATGAAGAGGAGCAGAATGCAGCGACTGAAGATGTGCTGAGAAATCTCGATCTGATCACTCCTGATGGAGAACTTAAGAGTGCGGCTATTCTCCTTTTCGGTAAACGTGTGCGCAAGTTTTTCCCTGCAGCGGAGTTCAAGATAGGTCGTTTCCATACGGATGAAAGTGATCTTATCATACAGGATGTGGTGGATAGCAACCTCATACAAATGGCAGGCAAGGTGATGGATCTTCTTCGCTCTCGTTACCTTGTGTCGCCTATTCGCTACGATGGTATGCAGCGAATAGAAGAATTGGAGATTCCTCCCAAAGCCTTGCGAGAGTTGATTTATAATTCGATTGTTCATAAGTTGTACAGTGGCCCCGCCATTCTGATGCGTGTGTTTGACAAGAGGGTCGAACTTTGGAACTATGGCCTTTTGCCCGAGGAACTTACGCCTGCTGATTTGATGAAAACACACGCCTCCTATCCTCGCAACCGCAATATTGCTTCCGTGTTCTATAAGGCTGGTTTCATTGAGTCTTGGGGACGTGGTTACAAGAAAATACGTGAAGAGTTTGAAAAAGCCGGACTTCAGGTGCCTACTGTGGAGGAAAATGGTGGCGGAGTTTTGGTGACAATACGGCGCAGAACAATTGAGGACATAATTGCGGACAGGAACGGCGATGACGGAATGAATGTCGGAAGCGATGTCGGAAAGAAAATTGAGAATAAATTAACTGAACGACAAGAACTTATAAAAATTCTTGTCAGCCGGAATCCTTTGCTTTCCGCAAAACAAATGTCGGAAGAGATGTCGGTTGCGCAAAGAACGGTCGAACGGGATTTGTCGGTTATGCAGAAACTTGGCATAATACGACACGAAGGAAACAAAAGATATGGAATATGGGTTGTTCTTGAACCATAGTGATACATCGTTGAACTTTGGACAAAAGTATGAATGTTAAAGGGAAATTGATTGCCTTCCTGTGTCTGCTCGTTGGCTGGCAGAATGTATATGCTCAAGGCGAAAAGTTTTTGGACACATCCCTGTCCGCGGAGGAGAGGGCGGCTGATCTTGTGGGGAGGATGACATTGGACGAGAAGATCGGGCAGATGATGAACAACGCTCCGGCGATTGAAAGGCTTGGCATTCTGGCTTATAACTGGTGGAATGAGTGCCTGCACGGAGTGGCCAGAAGTCCTTATAACACAACGTCTTTCCCGCAGGCGATCGCTATGGCGGCCACCTGGGACAGAGAGGCCATCCGGCTGATGGGGGAATATGCCTCCGACGAGGGCAGGGCGATCTACAATGACTCCAGGCGGCGAGGCACTCCGGGAATATACAAGGGCTTGACTTACTGGAGTCCGAACATCAACATATTCAGAGACCCGCGTTGGGGAAGGGGACAGGAGACTTATGGGGAGGATCCGTATCTGACAGGAGAGATGGGCTCTGCCTTTGTGAGGGGGCTTCAAGGGGATGATCCCCGCTATCTAAAGGCTTCCGCCTGCGCCAAGCACTATGCTGTCCACAGCGGACCGGAGTGGAACCGTCACACGTTCGACGCCAGGGTCAGTGACCAGGATCTTTGGGACACGTACCTCCCGGCTTTTCAAAAGCTTGTCACTGAGGCTGGTGTCTCCGGAGTGATGTGTGCTTACAACGCTTTCCTCGGTCAGGTCTGCTGCGGGAACGACATCCTTATGATGGACATTCTTAGAAACCGTTGGGGCTTTTCGGGCTATGTCACCTCTGATTGCGGAGCCATTGATGACTTCTACAAGACGCACCGCCTGTACGATGGACCAGCCTCATCTTCCGCTGACGCTGTCGTTCACGGAACTGACTGTGAGTGCGGAAGCTCGTACAATGCTTTGGCTGAGGCCGTGGCTCAGGGCCTTGTCACTGAGGAGCGGATTGATGAGTCGTTGAGGCGGCTTTTTGAGATACGCTTCCGCTTGGGAATGTTCGATCCGGATGAGACGAACCCATATTCAAAGATCCCGCTTTCGGTGCTGGAAAGTCCTGGGCATCAGGCTCACGCCTTGAAAATGGCGAGGGAGTCGATGGTGCTGTTGAAGAATGACGGCGTCCTTCCTTTGGACAGGAACAAGGTACGTAAGGTCGCCCTTGTCGGACCCAACGCTGATGAGTGGAAGGTATTTTTAGGTAATTACTATGGATTTCCGTCCGAGGTGAAGACTCTGCGTCAGGCACTTGAGGCAAAGGTGGGAAAGGATGTGGAGATCATCTACCGGAAAGGTGTGAATCTGGTTGACGACTATGTGTTCACTTCCCTCTATGACAGCCGGTTGTTCCGTGTCGGAGGAAAGCCCGGATTCAAGGCGGAGTATTGGACAAACCCTCGCATGGAGGGGACTCCTTCGTTTTCAAGGCTTGAGTCTCGTCCGGACTATCGTTGGGGCGACGGTCAGGATGTCGCTCCCGGAATTGTCGCTTCCAGGATGTCCGCTGTCTGGAGAACCACCTTCCGGCCGTCCGAAAGCGGACAGATATGCTTTGAGCTGCGGGCTGACGACCGCGCCGAGCTGCTGATCGACGGAGTTCCTGTTGAGAAGGTCGGCCTCGTCAACGACTATTATCCGCTTGACGCAGTCAAGGGTAAGTCTTATGAGATTGAGATCCGTTTCCGTCAGAACTCCGAGAACGGAGAGATACATTTTGATTTCGGTCGGCTTGACCGGGTTGATTACGCCCGAACCGCCGAGGATGTCAGGGATGCGGATGTGATCCTTTTCGCCGGAGGCATATCCTCCGCTGTCGAGGGTGAGCAACTGTCCGTCAAGATCGACGGATTTCAAGGGGGTGATCGCACCTCGATCGATCTTCCTGAGGTTCAGAAGAATATGCTGAAGGCGCTCAAGTCCACAGGCAAGCCTGTCGTTCTTGTCCTGATGACCGGAAGCACCATCGGTCTTGCTTGGGAGAATGAGAATATGAACGCGATTCTCAACGCCTGGTACGGTGGCCAGGCCGCCGGTGAGGCCGTCTCGGACATCCTTTTCGGAGACTATAACCCTTCCGGAAGGCTTCCCGTTACATTCTATAGAAGTGTGGAGGACATTCCTGATTTCCAGAACTATAGTATGCAGGACCGCACCTACCGCTACTTCCGCGGAACACCAGTCTATCCATTCGGCTTCGGCCTCAGCTACACCACTTTTGAATATTCCGACCTCCGCGTCGCTCCTTTGGAAAACGGAGGGTTGAGTGTAAGCGCCATTGTGAGCAATGTCGGTCATTGTGACGGGGATGAGGTCGCCCAGCTCTACATTTCCAACAAAAGGACTTTTGTGACTCCGGTCCGCTCTCTCAAAGGTTTTGAGAGAATATCCCTGAAGTCAGGTGAGTCCCGTGAGGTTCGTTTTACCCTTTCTCCGGATGACCTGACCCTCGTCGGCTCCCGTGGCGAGTCCGTTCCGATGCGTGGCGCTTTAGAGATTTCCGTCGGCGGCTGTCAGCCCGTCGCCACCTCCTCTTTTGTCAGCAAGACTCTGAACTATTTCGGACAAGCGGCTGATTAGGTAAGCAGAATCTCCCGATAGGTTCTATAACCCCGCAATCTTAAGGCGTTAATTTTGAGCATAATTAACCCTGTTTTGCAATTTTGTAAAATATATTTTATATTTTTGTAAAATAGGTTTTATAAAGTTATGGAGTATAGAAGGCAGCAACTTAATGTCCTGAAAAACAGGATGGCAGAGCCTCGCAGAAGGATGCAAATCGTAATGGGACCTCGACAGGTCGGCAAATCCACTCTTGTGGGACAGTTCACAGAGGGTACGGATGTCCCGTTTGATTTCTTTGCGGCTGACGCGGTTAGCCGCTATGACACCTCGTGGATACCTAACCGCTGGCAGGAGGCTCGTATGAAAATGGATCTGCGTGGTGAAAGTGAACATATACTTATTATAGATGAAGTTCAGAAGATAGATCAGTGGAGTGAGCAGGTGAAGGCTGAATGGGATGCGGACACCAGAAACAAGAGAAACTTGAAAGTCATTCTTTTAGGGTCGTCACGCCTTCTCCTTCAAAAGGGCCTTGAAGAGTCTCTTGCTGGCAGATTCGAGACCATCAAGATGGGCTATTGGGAATTTCCGGAGATGCGATCCGCGTTTGGTTTTACCCTTCAGCAGTATGTTTTCTTTGGCGGATTCCCCGGATTGGCTCCGGATGTTGACGATGAGAATCGTTGGCGCGATCTTATGGAGGATTCGATAATATCCCCGATTCTGTCCCGTGATATTCTTGAGATAGAAGAAATCCGCAATCCGGCTCTCCTGAGGCAGGTTTTTGAACTTGGGTGTGTCGAATCTGCGAAGGAACTCTCTCTGACAAAGATGCAAGGCAGCCTGAACAGCGGCACTGTGCCTACCATTAAAAACTATCTGAACATCCTTGACAAGAGTATGACTCTGAAGCCTCTTCAGAAATATTCTCCGTCTCCGATCAAGGAGAAGAACTCGGTTCCCAAAATGCAGGTTTACAACAATGCTTTCCGTAACCGTTACGGTCTGCACACGTTTGAGGAGGCAGTGACAGATCCTGCCGAATGGGGGCGTCAAGTGGAGTCCGCTGTAGGTGCGCATTTGGCTAACCATTCCACGTTGGATGGCTTCGAACTTATGTACTGGCGTGACGAGCGGAGAAACGAATGTGATTACGTCTTGTCCAAAGGACAATCCTTGGTTGCGATCGAGGTGAAAAGCGGCAAGGCGGACAGTACATCCGGCTTCGAAAAGTTCAGGCAGCTCTATGCCGAAAGAATCGCCAGCGCCTTCATCGTCGGCCCCGAAGGCCTCCCGCTTGAGGACTTCTTCGCCTTGGACTTGAATAAATTGTTCAGAGGTTGATTGGCAATTTGTTGGTGCGGATAAAAAGTGAATTAGATTCGATTATCGTGAAAACGCCTTCTGGAAAATATTTTGCGTATTAAGGGATTTTGACTAATTTTGCAGTCTGTTTTATGGCCGTGGAGCTCCAGAAGTTCCGTGCAGTTACGGACGCTTGCGGCTGAAACTTAATAAAGTTTTGTTTTTTATGTACGCAATTGTTGACATTGCAGGACAGCAGTTCAAGGTTGAGGCAGGAAAAGAGATCTTTGTCAACCGTCTTTCGGCGGCCAAGGATTCTTCAGTTGAGTTCGACAAGGTACTGCTGGTTGACTCCGAAGGGCAGATCAAGCTCGGTAATCCTTATGTAAAGGGCGCTGTAGTTAAGGCCACCGTTCTCGATGACGAGGCTAAGGCTGACAAGGTGCTCGTGTTCAAGAAGATCCGTCGTAAGGGATTCCAGAAACTCAATGGCCATCGCCAGAAGCTTTCCAAGATCCGTATCGATGAAATCGCTTAATTTCTAAATGAGTTACAATTATGGCACACAAGAAAGGACAATCTAGTTCAAAGAACGGTCGTGAGTCTCATTCCAAAAGGCTTGGACTCAAGAAATTCGGCGGTGAGGTCGTAAAGGCCGGCAACATCATCGTAAGGCAGAGAGGCACTGTGCACAATCCTGACAAGAATGTCGGAATGGGCAAGGATCACACTCTCTACGCTCTTGTTGACGGAACTGTTAAGTTCACAAGGAAGAGAGAGGACAAATCCTACGTCTCGGTTATCCCTTTTGAGAACTAAGACTCGGAGGATTCAATAGATGAAAGAGGGCTGGCTTCGAGTTATTCGCGCCTGTCCTCTTTTTTCTTATTTATCTCGGTAATTAACTATTCATATACTATGCTTACACTCAAAACGCTTCGTGACGATCCACAGCACGTGATCGAGAAGCTTGCGGTAAAGAATTTCGATGCGAGGGCCATCGTGGAAAAAGTCCTCGAACTGGACACCAACAGAAGGGCTCTCCAGACTGAGAGCGACGCCATCGTCGCAAAGCAGAATCAGCTGACAAAACAGATCGGAGGCCTGATGAAGGAAGGAAAGAAGGCTGAGGCCGAGGAGGTCAAGAAAGAGGTCGCCGAACTTAAGGCTAAGTCCTCAGAGCTTCTCGCCAAGGCTGACGAGAACAACAAAGAGCTTGAGGCTCAGCTTGTTCTTCTTCCGAATATGCCTTGCGACCTCGTGATCCCAGGCAAAGGCGCCGAGGACAATCAGGTCGTCAAGATGGGCGGCCCTGAGGTCAACCTTCCTGAGCACGCCCTCCCGCACTGGGAACTCGCCAAGAAATACGACATCATTGACTTCGATCTCGGTGTGAAACTCACCGGAGCCGGATTCCCTGTCTATAAAGGAAAGGGAGCTAAGCTTCAGAGGGCGCTTATCAACTTCTTCCTGGACATCAACACCGCCGCCGGCTACAAGGAGGTCGAGCCGCCGATCATGGTCAACGCCGCTTCCGGTTTCGGTACCGGCCAGCTGCCTGACAAGGAGGCCCAGATGTACTACGTCGGTCTTGACGACTTCTACCTCATCCCTACAGCCGAGGTTCCTGTCACCAACATATTCAGAGATGTCATCCTCGGCAACGATGAGTTCCCGCAGAAGATGACCGCCTACACCCCTTGCTTCCGCCGTGAGGCCGGCTCCTACGGCAAGGACGTGAGAGGTCTGAACCGTCTGCACCAGTTTGACAAGGTCGAGATCGTCCGCATCGAGAAGCCTGAGAACTCCTACGCCGCCCTGGACGAGATGGTCGCCCACGTGGAGAGCATCGTGAACAAGCTCGGTCTGAAATACAGGATTCTCCGTCTTTGCGGAGGCGACCTGAGCTTCACCTCAGCCATCACCTACGATTTTGAGCTTTGGTCAGCCGCCCAGGGACGTTGGCTTGAGATCTCCTCAGTCTCCAACTTCGAGACCTACCAGGCGAACCGTCTGCACCTGCGCTACCGTGACGCGGAAGGCAAGATGCAGCTCTGCCACACCCTGAACGGAAGCTCGCTCGCTCTCCCTCGCGTGGTGGCCGCCCTGCTTGAGGACAACCAGAAGGAGGACAAGATCGTCATCCCTGAGGTTCTCCGTCCTTACACCGGATTCGACTGCATCGACTAACACGACCCGACGGTTGTCTTTATGGCAAAAACAACCATCATAGGAATAGACCCCGGAACCAATCTGCTTGGTTTCGGGGTTATTGATGTCATCGGCGGGAAACCTGTCTTCGTCGATATGGGCGTGCTTGACCTGCGGAAGGAAGCGGACGCATATTCAAAACTCCGCCAGATCTATGACACCGTCACCGAGGTCTGCAAGACCTACCACGGCACCGAGATGGCGCTGGAGTCACCCTTCTACGGCAAGAACGCGCAGGTCATCCTCAAACTGGGGCGCGCTCAGGGCGCTGCGATGCTCGCCGCTCTTGAATATGGCATCGACACTATCCGTGAATATGCTCCCCGGGAGGCCAAGCAGGCGATCACCGGCAACGGAGCCGCGTCCAAGGAACAGGTGAGCGTGATGCTCCGCAAGACGTTAGGCGTTGATTTCCAACCGGAACACCTTGACGCGACGGACGCTCTCGCCATAGCCCTTTGTCATTACTACACGATAACCAGTCCGCTTGCGAAAGTCAAAGGGGCTTCCGGTTGGGAAAAGTTCATAAAAGACCATCCTGACAGAGTCAAATGATGTTTTTTCACGGTGTCAGATTAAACCATCGGCCCTGATCCTTGTCAAAAGAATCGTTAGGTTGATCAGTTAGTTGAGTATTCCTTATGAACTTAAAGAAATTCATCACTCTCATCGCCGGCATTATGTCGGCTTTTTCTTTGGCCTGGGGCCAGGGCGGAGGCACTGTGACCTTGTCGCTCACAGACTCATCCACGGGCGAGGCCGTCGGTTTCGCCACCGTGTCCATCTCCAAACCTGGCGCGCAGAAGCCTTACAAGTACGCCCTAAGTGACGACAAAGGCAAGGCGGTCATCGAGAAGGTGGCTTCCGGAAAATACGTCCTGAGGGCGGAACTCCTTGGCTACAAGACTCTTACTAAGGACATTGAGGTCAAGGGGAAGCTGGATCTCGGAGCGTTGAAGATGGATCCGGACAAGCAGGTGCTTGATGCTGCCAGCGTCTCGGCGGCCGGCAATCCGATTGTGATCAAGAAAGACACCATAGAGTACAACGCCTCTTCGTTCAAGACGACGGAGAACGATGTCCTTGAGGATCTGCTCAAAAAACTCCCTGGCGTGGAAGTCTCGGAGGATGGAACTGTGACGGCCAACGGTCAGACAATCAGCAAGATCACCATCGACGGCAAGACCTTCTTCCTTGATGATCCACAACTTGCGTCCAAGAATATTCCCGCTAAGATCATTGAGAAGGTGAAGGTGGTCGAGAAGAAATCAGACCAGGCCGAGTTCACCGGCATTGACGACGGCAACGATGAGACGATCATCGACCTTTCCATCCAGAAAGGAATGATGAACGGCCTTTTCGGCAACATTATGGGCGGTGCCGGCCACGATGTCAGAAAGCAGGTGTCCGGTTCGGAACTCTCTTCCGGCAGCGGTGACTGGCGCTATCAAGGGGCTGGCTTCCTCGGCCGTTTCACTGACAAGAACCAGATTAGCGTGATTCTCAACGGCAACAACACCAACAACCGTGGATTCAACGACCTTTCCGGCAGTATGATGCAGGGAATGCGAGGCGGTGGCGGCGGAATGGGCCGCGGCAGCCGCGGCTGGGGACCGGGCAACGGAATCACAACATCCTGGATGGGCGGTCTGAACGGCAACACAAGCCTGTTCGACGGCAAGATGGATCTCGGCGGCAACTACCTCTACAACAACAACGAGACTTATGTCGAGGAGGAGA
>CAYZKZ010000029.1:14327-26790 GCA_964479325.1 uncultured Muribaculaceae bacterium | reverse complement strand
ATTCTACAACTAAAATAGATATTTTATGAAAATTTGATTCTTTTTGAATAGTTTCATTCAAAGAAAACATTTTGAACGAAATTTCAAGAATATTGTTTTTGTTGATGAAATAATGATGAAAATTTGGTATTTTTCAGTTTTAATAGTTTTGCAGAATTTATATCTTAAAGCGATTGTCCCTCCGAAATTGTCAACTAGTGCCTTTGATTCAAACACAACGGTGACAATCTATGTTCCAAGAACTTCCGTCGATGCCTACAAGGCTGCTAAAGGATGGAGCAAGTACAAGGACAACATCAAAGGTTATGATTTTTAAACAATAAGGCAATGAGAGATAAATACACTTACGAACAAATTGTTGAGGCCACAAGAAGATTTCTTGTAGGGGTTGAGAGAGGTGATAGCAATGCGAAGATCAGCGAAGACACGCATATCTGTTTCTGTCGCATCAAAACTTGGCGACATCGATGTAATTTTATTACAAGAACTTTTGGTAACAACGCAGATTGCCTGCAATACATAAGCAACTTGACATACGGAGTTTCCGAGGATGTCTGGAATCGGTGGTTGGATGCTATTGACGGGCGGCTTGATGAGATAAGGCGCTGTGGAGCGCTGTCCAATGACATCAGGACGATCCTTGAAGAGATTGCTAAGGGAATAGATGATGCCGTCGCACCAAAGAAAGGAACTACCGTAGATATGATAGACAATGCAGTTGCCTACTTTGTGGACGAGACTCGGGATAATGCTAATAGGACATAATGCTACAGCAAATGGGTGCTAATTCTTACATCCTTAATAGAGAAGAGTTCTTTTCTAAAGGTAAACTTATCAACAAGTTTATGCCTTTGGAAAAGGCTCTTTCTTTGTTGGAGACTAAAACTATCTGGTTCGCCAACCCAGAGACGTGGCCGGACCCTTACGAGAAATATTTCTTGTGTGCGAAGTATGGTTCAAAAGACTTTCCTTGGCTTGGGCGTATCTACTGTTCTTGTTTTACAAATAATGCTTCGAGTGAGGCATCGTGGAATGCTTATTCAAAGAATTAAATATGCGTCAGATTGACCTTCGATAGTAAAAGGTTGCTCTCACTTTTAGATAATTATCAAGAGATTAACCCCAATTTTTTTTGTGCTTTGATACAGTTCAGTATATGAGGACAAACTCGATTGTGAAAAATTTGGACAAGATTCCTTTCGAGCCTTCTATTATCGGAGGCTTTTCCATACAGAAGGATGAATCCAAGGCTCGTCTTATGCTCCTTAAGCGTAAGGCTTTCTCATACGAGGATGAGTATAGGGCAATAATAGTCAGGTCTTTTAAATCTCGTGTTTCAGGAATCAAGGTTGAGATACCAGACATCAACACGTTGATTTCAGAAATCGCTATTGATCCAAAGGTTGGAGATTATACTTTTAAGATGTTAAAAAAGTATATTGTCGATAGATATCAAGTTTCAAAGGTGCGGCAGTCTTGGCTCTATAAGAGTGTCAAGAGAAAGACTATTACTATTAAGGGTACTTAATTCTCTTATTTTTCAACGATTAGGCTATTGTCCTTTTGTTGCACCTTATTTTGGACAATTAATAATTGAATGATTAAACAATTATCTTATGGAGTCTGCAAAATTAAAGTTAGTTTATACTGCCCTTCTTTCTATCATCCTTGTAGGATGTGTTCAGAAAGAGACGCATGTCGCTGTGTCCTCAGTGTCGCTGAACACAGCGACAATTGAGATGGTTGAGGGCGAGACGTACAACCTTGTCGCGACTGTTCTCCCGAAAGATGCTGAATATGGCGAGGTGATTTGGCGATCGTCCAATTATTCTGTTGCTTATGTTAATTATGGCATTGTCACTGCTTATAATGAAGGAACAGCCATAATCACCGCCTACGCAGGAGGAAAGTTCACAACTTGTAGTGTAAATGTTTCCGCTAAGGAGATCCCAGTGACATCGATTATCATAGATAAGACCTCCTTGTCTATGAAAGTAGGTGAGACAGAGAACTTGACAGCCACTGTGTACCCCGTTCAAGCAAGTGGAAATACCGTTACTTGGTCGTCGTCTGACGAGTCAGTCGCAACCGTTGCTGATGGCAAGGTGACAGCCTTGAATGTAGGTGAAACGACCATCTCCGCTCAATGTGGCGGCAAGACGGCGGAGTGTCATATTGCTGTTTATGTCAATGCCACGGGTGTCACAATAAGCCGAGAGTCGTTAAAAATGATGTCGGGAGACTGCATAACTCTCACCGCAAAAGTTGTCCCTGAGCAGGCTCTTAATAAGAAAGTGACTTGGTCGAGCAGCGATGAGTCTGTCGTTGTGGTGGATAAAGGTGTTGTTACTGCCAAAAAGGAGGGAAGCGCTAAAGTGACGGTTACCACAGAGGACGGACAGTTCTCGGCCACCTGCTCTGTTACTGTGACAGACAACATTACAGAGTATGTTTCTTCAAGTTACAATGGTGGTTCAATGATGATTACAAATGACCTGATTCAATACGGCAGCAAACTGAATTTCAGTGTCAGAAATAGCTCCACAAGGAGCATCAAGGTTAAAAGCGTCCAACTGATTGACGGCGTGACGTACGCCAAGGGCAACGTTATGTCCATTAATTCTGAGATAAAAGGTGGCTACAACACCACCTGGACAATAACGATTGGAGTCGGTGGAATACATAAGCCGATTGCCCGGTTTGTGTATGAGTATAATGGCACTGAATATTCAACGGAAGCTCAGTATTATGAAATAAACATTAATTTTTAGCATCCATAAATAGATGATGAAGAACAAATTACCAATAGTGTTCATTTTCCTGCCTTGTCTCCTCGTTCTCGTGTGACAAGTACGATGACTCTGCGATTCAGTCGAATATTGACCAGTTGTGGGATGAGGTAGTAGAACTTGAGAAGCAGTGTAAGGCGATGAACAATAGTATCTTGTCGCTTCAGCAGGTGGTCGCTGCTGTTCGGAATCAGGAAGGAATTGTGGATGTTAGGGATTTGGCTGACGGAACAGGGTACTCGATCACGTTTTCGTCGGGGAGGACTATCACGCTTCACAATGGAAAGGACGGGCAGACTCCGGCGGTGAGTGTGCGGATGGACTCGGACGGGGTGTATTACTGGACCGTCAACGGGACGTGGTTGCTTGATGGGAGTGGAAAGAAAATCAGCGCTCAAGGCGTTGCCCCTCAGTTGAAAATCGAGGATGGTTGGTGGTTCGTCTCTTACGACAGTGGTAAGAATTGGGCCAAACTCTACAAGGCGACCGGAGAGGACGGGGATGCGTTCTTCTCAAGCGTGACTGACAATGGGGAGACGGTTACGATTAAACTGAAGGATGGAACGACCTTTAATATTCCTAAAGTGGCAGGCGAATTGGGAATCCGCTTTTCTGAGTCGGAGGACATAGGAGTCGCGGCAGGAGAGACAAAGGAGATTGAATATACCATCCTGAACGGCTCGTCAGGCACGTTGGTCAAGGTCTTTGGACAGAATGGTTGGAATGCGGAAGTCCGGAAGAAGAGTGCCTCAAACGGAACCATCATCGTGAAGGCTCCTTCGCCTCTCGTTGAGGGAGAGATCGTTGTGCTGGTCTATGAGGGCGACTCCAAGACCGTGGTCAGATTCCTGAATTTCGTGAAAGGAACAATTTCGGCTCCTGCGGAGGCATATTCATTCTCCGGAAAGGAAGGAATCTATGAGGTGAATCTGAACACGAATGTTGATTATTCCGTGAGTGTTCCGTCTGAGGCGGCCTCGTGGCTGAGTTATTCTGGAGTTCAGACGAAGGCGATGCGTCAGGACAGGTTGGAATTCCGCTGCTCGCAGAATTTTGGCCCTGACCCGCGTTCTGCGGTAGTCACTATTACGGACAAGGCCAACGAGAATACGGTCCGGATTTCCATCACACAGAAGGTGTGGGATGCCATTGACATTCCGGACGCTAATTTCAAGGCGGCTCTTGTGCAGAAGTTCGACAAGGATTCCGATGGAGAGATCAGCCGGGAGGAGGCGAAGGCGGTCGAGCAGATCTCTGTGATGAACAAGGGTATCAAGTCTGTGGATGGCATCCAGTATTTCGAGAACCTCTATCATCTGGATTGCTCCTTCAATAATCTGTCATCAATAGATTTGAGCCATAATCCAAGATTGGAATTACTCAGTATCGCCCATAACTCGTTTACATCCATTGATTTGAGTGACGTGTCTCTTATGACATTAATCTGCTTTGACAATGACTTGACGGACATCGATTTAAGCGCACAGAATAATCTGAACTCAATCTCTTGCGGCAACAATAAAAATCTGAAGACATTGGATATGAGTAATTGTGGCCGGAGTTTGGATATTTTAGCAATGGGCTGCTCTTCCTTGTCCAAAATCTATTTGCGTAGAGAGCAGACTGTTTCATTTAAAGAGATTCCGGCTGTAACGAAAATAATGTATCTGACTCCTGACGGAACGGTCAACCTTCTTCAAAAACATTCCGTCGGGCTTGGCATTAAGTTCGTCATAATGGGGGATGGGTATCTTCGTGATGGTCTTGAGGCCGAGTATGGCGGCAGTTCCAAGTTCGACACTTGGGCGAATCGGGCTATGGAAGCGATCTTCGCTGAAGAGCCTTACAAAACCTTCCGGAACAGATTTGATGTCTATTCCGTGGCGGTCGAGTCCTCGACAAGCTCCTTCAACGGCGGGACGAAGCTTGGCTGCACATTCGGCAGTGGCACAAGAATAAACGGGAACAATGACAAGGTCTTTGAATATGCCGACAAGGTCCCGGACGTTGACCTTACAAAGTCTGTGGTCATCGTCATCCTTAACTCCACGAGGTATGCCGGGACTTGTTGGTTCTGGTCTGACCATAAGGCGATCGCATATATTCCAACCACCGACAACAATGCGGAGGAGTTCTCCCAGATAGTCCGTCACGAGGCAGGTGGTCACGGTTTTGCAAAGTTGCGAGATGAGTACTCGTACTCTGGCACAATCCCTTCAAGTGAGATTTCATCCGAACAATGGTGGTATAGTGTCATCGGTGCAGGGGCGAATGTGGATGTGACTAACGATCCAACGAAAGTGCGTTGGTCTCATTTTCTGAGTGATGCCCGTTACTCTGGTCTGGTCGGGATCTATCAAGGAGCGCTGACCTACCAGTATGGGGCTTATCGTCCGACTGAAAACAGCATAATGCGACATAACGTCGGTGGCTACAACGCCCCGTCGCGGGAGGCAATCTACAAGCGAATAATGACGCTGTCGGAGGGTAGTGACTGGACATATAACTACGAAACCTTTGTGGCATACGATGCGATCAACCGTTCGGCCTCGTCTCAGGCTTATTATCGTGACGAGCTTCAGGGCTTAGATGAGCAAACCTTCATCCCGCTCGCCCCTCCAGTCTTCGTCGAGTAGGTCTCAATATGGCGGATGATGATTTGGCGGATAAAGAGGTGATCTCGCTGTCCGGCCTTTGTTTGGTAGTCCTGTCGATGTTGATTCGACGGGACGGTTTTGCGTCAAGTCACATTTGTCGTGGCGGCTAAAATGTTGATAATCAATCAAATGATATGCTCTTCTCCCCGTATGAATGCTTGGGAGTAGGGTGTGTTATCGTATTGATAATAAATGATTTAGCTGCCACGAATAAGATCCGCAAAGCTTGTCCGGGAACAGAATTGCCTGGGGGAGACCGCTCCGGCATATTCAGAGGTGGATTTTGCTGCAAAACCTTCTGTAAGGGAGTTATGCAAAATGCTTTCAGCCGGATGACCACTTGATGGTTATGTGGTGGGGATGACTCTGAATTGCTGGCGGTATATTCGTTTGGCGATTCAGGGCGGGACTGCGTCGGGTGGCCTCAGGGAGTGATTTGGCTGAAGGCGTTTTGTAGGATAGGAGTTATGTCACGATCTTTCTTTGATAATGTATGTGAGAGGGAAGTAGAGGATAGGATATTTGTGCTATATTTGTGGTAAGGGTTATAACTATAACGAAATTTCGGCAATGGTACAGAAACAGGCTTTGAAATTATTCAATGACAGGCAGATAAGAACTGCGTGGGATGATAAGGAAGAGAAATGGTATTTCTCAATTGTGGATGTGGTTGCGGTTCTGACCGAGAGTCCTGTGCCACGTAAGTATTGGAGCGTCCTAAAGTCTCGCATAAAGAAAGAATCTGGTGAGTTGACTACAATTTGTAGTCAACTGAAAATGCAATCAGCGGATGGCAAGTTTTATTTGACAGATGTTGCGGATCAGATACAGTTATTTCGTATTATTCAGTCAATTCCATCGCCGAAGGCAGAACCGTTCAAGATGTGGATCGCTCAGGTTGCGTCAGAACGTGTCGATGAAATACAGGATCCGGAACTCGCTATTGACAGAGGCATTGATTACTATCGCAGGAAGGGCTACGGCGAAGGTTGGATCGCCGAGAGGATGAAGGGGAAAGAAGCCCGCAAGGCACTGACGGACGAATGGAAGCGTACTGGTGTCAAGGATAGCCAATATGCGACATTGACCGATATTATCACTCAGGAATGGTCTGGTTTTACCACCAAACAATACAAGAACTTTAAGGGCTTGAAGAAAGAGAATCTGAGGGATAATATGACCAGAATGGAAAGTGCCTTGAACACTCTTGCGGAGGTTGCGACGACTGAATTGTCACAGAAGCGTAATCCGTTAAGTTTCGAACAGAACAAAACCGTCGCTAAAGGTGGCGGTCACGTAGCGAAGATTGCCAGAGCAGAGCTGGAAAAGCAATTGGGCAGATCCGTTGTCACCCGGTCCAATGCGAAAGGTCTTAAGGCTTCTGAAAGTGTTAGACCTATTGAAGATTCCAGCGATTCGGAAGAGTGACGAATGGTCTGGAGGCCACCTGTTTGATAGTCCTGTCGATGTAGATTCGACGGGACTATTTTGCGTCAAGTCATTTGTCGTGACGGCTAAAATGTTGATAATCAATCAAATGATATGCTCTTCTCCTCGTATGAATGCTTGGGAGTAGAATACTTTATCATATTGATAATAAATGATTTAACCGCCACAAATAAGATCCGCAAAACTTGTCCAAAGACAGAATTGCTTGGTGGAGACTGCTCTGGCATATTCAGAGGTGGTTTTTGCTGCAATTCCGTTGGGGAAAACGGGCATTTATGGCTTTTGGGGGCGACAGAATTGCCGGAGTGTGTGCCACGAAAGGGGTTGGGAAGTTGTGTAGAGTGCAAATTTGTGGAAGGTTATTTGGATGTAAACATAGGTGCTGTGGAAGATTGGATGGGATGGAAAGGGATGGGGGACTGCGGTGAAGGATGCCGGGTGTCTGGTGCGAGAGGACGAAGAGGAACGGCGGATTGAAGGGCGATGGAAAAGACGAAACGCAGAGCAAGAGGGGATGTGGTGGATAGAAGAGCGGCGGATAGGGGTGCGGTTGGAAGAGGTGTGGGGAAGACGAGGGATGGCGATAGCTGACGGGGGCTGGCGAAGGAAGACGAAGGAAGACGAGGAACGGCGGGAAAGACGGGAAAGACGGGAAAGCGGCGGATTTCACCGACATATTCGGGATTTCGCGGTGGATTTGTGGGGTTGGCGGAATGGGGAGGGGGATCGCCACTTATTTTTGGGGGAGTCGGGGGCGGGCGATAAATTTGAGACCGCGAAAACGAACGATCTTAACGAATATGACAGAAAAAAAAGAGGAAATGAATATACCCGAGCGGAAGGGGCGGGTGCTTGCCATCGACACTGGTTCGACTTCGACTAAGGTGGGGTACTTTGTCGATGGGAAGCTGGCTTTCGAGGAGAACCTGGCGCACAGGGCGGAGGATCTGAGCGTGTTCAAGGATGTGATGGAGCAGGAAGAGATGAGGCGGGACGATGTCAGGACGTTTATGCGCGGCAAAGGGATTCACGCTCAGGACATCGACATCATTATGGCCCGTGGCGGGCTGTTCGCGCCGGTGGTCACGGGAGTATATTCAGTGAACGGGGGAATGAGGGAGGTGCTGCTGGACGGCAGGTTCGGAAGGCACGCCTGCAACCTGAGCGCCGTCATCGCTGACGATCTTGCGAGGGAGGTGACTGAGAAGAACGCTGCCAGAGGGGTCAGGATGCCTTTCGGGGCTTGCCGGGCGTACATCGCGGACCCTCCGATGGCGGACGAGATGCTGCCGGAGTGCCGTGTGGGCGGGCTGCCGGAGTTCCAGCGCAGGCCTTTCTTCCACGCACTCAACTCAAGGGCGGTTGTGAGGCGTTACCTTCGTGACCACGGGCATTCGAAGAATGACATCACTGCGATCGTGGCGCACATCGGCGGTGGCATCACTGTCACCCTGCATCGCTGCGGGAAGGTCATCGACACCAACAACGGCGTGGGCGGCGACGGCCCGTTCACTCCGGAAAGAGTCGGCTCGTGTCCTGGTTTTCAGCTGGTTGACCTCTGCTTCAGCGGTGAATATACCAAAGCGGAGATCAAGAAGCGGCTGATGGGACACGGCGGGGCGGTGGCCTTCTTCGGCACCAACGACCTCAAGGAGATCGTCCGCAGGGGAGAGGCCGGAGACGTCAAGGCCAAGGTCTGGATGGAGGCCTTTGTCCTTAACATAGCTAAATACATCGCCTCCGAGGCCGCTGACGTGTGCGGTAAGGTGGATGTGATCCTGTTGACCGGCGGCGGGGCGAAAGGCCGTGACATTGTCGAGGGAATCCGCCGAAGGGTGGAGTTCATCGCCCCCGTTGAGGTCTATGCCGGAGAGTTCGAGCTTCAGAGCCTTGCCGAACACGGCTACGACATCCTTTCCGGCAGCACCGAGATCCTCACCTACGACAAGGACGCTCCGGAGCCGGATCCGTTTGTTGTGTCACCCTGAAAAAAGATTACCAATAATTTCTGGAATCAAAAGGCTATCGGGCGATCCGGCGGGCCCAGGGGATGACGTAGGAAGGGGAAGTTCTCTGATTCAGAAGCTCTTTCATATAGTCCATATACGGGGCCGCGTGGGAGAAGAACATCCGGTAGCCTTCGCAGAGGGCGTTCAGGCCGGTCTCGATTCTTGCGCCGCCGCGGCCGCTCTGGCGGGACTCGCAGGTGTTGAAACGGTGCTTCGGACACTCTCCGTTGCAGGCGAAGAGCCATTCGCAACGCAGGCATTTGGTCGGGAGTTTGTTGCGTTTGTCGATGCCGAAGGCCACCTGCCTGTCCGAGCGCATCATCCCGGCGATGGGCTTCTCGGTGATGTTGCCGAGAAGATAGTCCTTATAGACGAAATGGTCGCAGGGGTAGAGGTCGCCGTTGTGCTCGATGACAGCGTTGCCTCCGCAGGTCTGGGCGAAGGCGCAGCTTCCCGGAGTCTCGCCGACCCAGTTGGCCAGGGTGGCGTCGAAGTTGGTGACGAAATAGCGGCCTACGTCATTCCTTACCCAGAAATCGAATATGTCGCAGAGGAATCGGCCGTAGCCGATGTCACTGACCGACCAAGGGGCGATGACGGCCCCGTCCGCCTTGGGGTCAACGATGAACGGACGTTTTTTCTTGTCGGGTTTGCCGGCTCCGTTGAGAGGGTACTTCACGTGTTCCACAACGGGCATAAACTGCATAAATCCGCTTCCAGCCTCACGCAGGAACAGGTAGGTCTCCAATCCTCTGCCCTCGCTGGCGTGGTTGACGGTGGACATCGTGTTGAACTCCACGCCTTCTCCTTTAAGGATGTTCAGTCCGGCCATCACCCTGTCAAAGGTCGGGAAACCGCCTTTGTCCTTGCGGTACCTGTCGTGGATGTCCTTCGGGCCGTCCAGCGAGATCCCCACAAGAAAACCATTCTCCCTGAAGAACCTCGCCCACTCCCTGTTGATGAGAGTCCCGTTGGTCTGGATAGTGTTGTGGATGACCTTCTCTCCGGCATATTTCCGCTCAAACTCAATGGCTTTCCGGAAGAAGTCCAGTCCGAGGACCAGAGGCTCGCCTCCGTGCCAGTTGAAGGTGACCTCCGGCACGTCGTTGGCGTTGAGATATTCATAAACCACCTTTTCCAGCATTTCCTCGCTCATCCGTGGCTCTTTGCCGCCGTAGATCTCCGCCTTGTCGAGGTAGTAGCAGTACTTGCAGTCCAGGTTGCATAGCGACCCGGCGGGTTTTATCATAATGTTGAAGGCCATCGGCCCGGAGAGGCGGATGGCGTCACCGAGGGTCAGTGTCTTTTCAAACGATGCGTCCGACATTGTGAATGAATATTTTAGGTCTGACTCGCACCCTCGGGTCATTGGAGTTCCTCGGCCTCGAAGTCGCTGACGTAGGCCTTCCCGGCAAGCCCGCGGAAAGTCTGCATCATACTCTCGACGATGTCCTTGTTCTCTTTTGCGATGTCCTCCTTCTGGCTCCTGTCCTTGGACAGATCCCAGAGCGTGACCTCCGGATTAAGCCCGAAGTCTATTCCGGTAGGGTTCTCGTTGGATCCAGAATAGGCCGGAATCATCACGTAGTTGTTCTGTTTGAGGGCGAGACGGCCCTGCGCCTCAAGAATCAGGGTCTCCCTGCCTTTCAGTGTGTCGCTGCCGACAAGAGCCTCCGGGTAGGCCTCTGAGTCCAGCCCTTCCGGGATCGTCCCTCCGAGAATCCCGGCGAGCGTGGCGAACAAATCCATTTGGCAGAAGCAGGCCTTGGACACCGACGGCTGGATGTGGCCTTTCCAGTACAGAATGAAAGGAATATGTGTGCCTCCGTCAAAGAGGCTGTATTTCCCGCCCCTCAGTCCGTTGTCGGGGTCGTAGCCTTGTTCGGTGGCCAGTTCGAGCGCCTCGTCCTGGTAGCCGTCCTGAAGGACCGCTCCGTTGTCGGATGTGAAGATTACCAAAGTGTTGTCCAACGCTCCCAATGAGTCAAGATGGTCGAGGATCTGTCCGACGCACCAGTCGGCCTCAGCGATCACGTCGCCTCTCGGCCCGAGCGTGGTCTTGCCTTTGAACGCCGCACCGGCGGTCCTCGGAACGTGCGGCTGGTGAAGCCCGTAGTAGAGGAAGAACGGTCTGTCGGCGTTCCTGGTCACGAACGCTTTCGCCTTCGAGAGGAAATATTCAGCCATCGTCGAGTCGTCCCAGGTGGCGGCTTTTCCGCCGGTCGTGTGTCCGATTCGAGGGATGCCGTTGATGATCGTCCCCTGATGGCCGTGGTCCCACCGCATCTCCATCAGTTCCGGGCTGTTGACGGCGTTCCTCTCTCCCGGAAGCTCGTTGTCGTAATCCACCGTGATCGGATCGGACGGGTCGAGATTGACCACGTCTCCGTTCTCGACATAGACGCAAGGCACTCTATCGACCGTGGCCGGGATGATGTTCGTGTAGTCAAACCCGACGGTGTTCGCTTCCGGACTTATGTGGTGGTTCCAGTCCAGTTTGCCGTAGCCCATTCCGAGATGCCATTTGCCGATGGCCCCGGTGGCGTAGCCCAGGCTCTGAAGCATCTTCGGGAGAGTGTTGGCCGCCGTGTCGATGATCAGCGGAGCGTCGCCTGGCAGGATGTTCGTGCCTCTTCTCCAAGGGTACATCCCGGTGAAAAGGGCGTAGCGGCTCGGTGTCGAGGTGGCTGATGTGGCGTAGGCGCTGTCGAACCGCCTTCCGGCCCGTCCCAGCGAGTCTATCCTCGGTGTCCGCACCAGCTCGCTTCCGCTGTAAAGGCTGACATCGCCCAATCCGAGGTCATCGGCGACGATCAGCACGATGTTCGGCCTTTCCTCCGTCTTTTTCCCTGTTTCCGAGCAACCCGTTCCGACCAGCGCTGATGTCCCCGCCGCCGCCATTGCCAAAATCCTGAATGTCTCTTTTCCGGTCATAGTCCTCACGTTATTAATGAGCCTCCAAAGTTACGTCTTTGCCGACAGTTTTCCAATTTCTTCGGCCTCCGACAGGTATTTCTGATAATTATTCAAAAATGTGCGGCGGAAATTTGGTCAACTGAAAAAAGTGTCCTACCTTTGACGAACAAGGATTGACCATTGCGGCGGTTATGGATTTTTCGGAATATTCGTAATATTGTGAAAAATTGTAGGCTGTGGTAGTTGATTCTGTTTTATTTTGACACATAATTATTAACACGCCCCTGAGGTACAGGGACACTGATGACTTTTTATCGCACATTTCGCTATGGAAGTAAAGAACGCTGTAGCCGGAACGCTGGAATCAGGTGACATAATGATCCAGATCGCCCCGGCGGAGACGAAAGGTCTGCACATCGACCTGGACAGTTCTGTGGCCGCTCAGTTCGGTCGGCAGATCCGTCAGGTCATCGAGGAGACTTTGACCGAGTTCGGTCTTGAGGACGCCGACATCAAGGCGGTTGACAAGGGAGCCCGCGACTGCACGATCCGCGCGAGGGTCACGGCCGCCGCGGTGCGCGCCACAGGCAAGGATGTTTGGGCTTAATCAGAGACAGTTATGGAAAGATTAAGAAGAACGATG
>CAYZKZ010000029.1:0-14317 GCA_964479325.1 uncultured Muribaculaceae bacterium | reverse complement strand
CTACGGACCGGATTCGATTATGCTCGATCTGGAGGATTCCGTGACGATGGCGGAGAAGGACGCCGCGCGTCTGCTCGTCTATAACGCATTGAAATCGATTGACTACGGCGACACAGAAATGGTTGTCCGCATCAACCCTCTCAGCACCCCTTACGGCCACAAGGACGTGGAGGCGGTCGTGAAGGCCGGCGTGCAGGTCATCCGTATGCCTAAGACGGAGACCGCCGATGAGGTCCGCGAGCTGGAGGCCGAGATCGAGAAGGTCGAGAAGGAGATCGGATGCCTGGGCAGAACCCGTATGATGGCCGCCATCGAAAGCGCCGAGGGAATCTGCAACGCTTTCGCCATCGCGAAGGCTTCCAAGAGGATGATGGGCATCGCCCTCGGGGCCGAGGACTACTGCGCCAACCTCAAGACCCAGCGCACTCCGGGCGGAGCGGAGCTTCTCTATGCCCGCGAGACCATCGTGGTGGCCGCCAGGGCCGCCGGAATCGACGCTCTTGACACGGTATATTCAAATCTCGATGATATGGAGACCTTCCGCAAGGAGGTCGAGCTCATCAAGACCCTCGGATTCGACGGCAAGTCAATCATCAACCCTCGCCAGATACAGATCGTGAACGAGGTCTTCGCCCCGACCGAGAAGGCCATAGAGAAGGCCCGCAAGATTCTCGCCGCCATCAAGGAGGCCGAGAAACGCGGATCGGGAGTCATCGCCGTCAACGGCAAGATGGTCGATCGTCCTGTGGTCATCAGGGCGCAGCGTACAATCGATCTCGCCATCGCTTCAGGAATATTGACAAAGGAGGAAGTCTATGAGTAGCATAAAGGAAAGAGCCGCGCTCGTCAGCAAAGAGGCGGCGGCAATGGGTAAGAAGGTGTACTCGGGCGAGACCCCTAAGAACACCACGTTCCGCAAGGATCTTCAGAAGGTTCAGTCCAAGGTGGTCACCCTTGAGGAGGCCATCAGACTCAGCGGATTGAAGGACGGAATGACAATCTCCTTCCACCACCACTTCAGGGGCGGTGACAAGGTTGTGAATATGGTCGTGGGCAAACTGGCCGAGATGGGATTCAAGAACCTCCACCTCGCCGCATCCAGCCTTTCGGACGTCCACGCTCCGCTGATCGAACACATCAGGAACGGTGTGATCACCAAGATCTCCACGTCCGGCCTCCGCGGCGAGCTTGCCAAGGAGATCTCGCACGGACTGATGAAGGAGCCGGTTGTGTTCCGCAGCCACGGCGGACGTGGAAGCGCCATCGCAAACGGAGACCTCCACATCGATGTGGCCTTCCTCGGAGCTTCGTCCAGCGACCCTGCGGGCAACGCCAGCGGCTACTCCCGCTCGGAGCACGCCAAGTCGATCTGCGGATCTCTCGGCTACGCCAAGCCTGACGCCCAGTACGCCGACAAGGTCGTGATCATCACCGACGATCTCGTTGACTACCCGAACACTCCGAACTCCATTTCCGAGCACGATGTCGATTATGTCGTCCTCGTTGACTCGGTGGGAGACTCATCGAAGATTTCTTCCGGAGCTATCCGCGACACGAAGAACCCGCGCGACATCCTCCTTGCGATGAACGCCGCCAAGGTCATCATCAACAGCGGCTATTTCAAGGAAGGATTCTCCATCCAGACAGGATCAGGAGGAGCGTCTCTCGCCGCGGTCAAGTATATTCGTGAAGAGATGATAAAGAGGGGCATCCACTCAAGCTTCGCTCTCGGAGGAATCACCGCGAATATGGTCAAGATGCACGAGGAGGGCCTCATCGAGCGCCTCATCGACGTGCAGTCCTTCGACCGCGTCGCCGCCGAATCCATCAAGAACGACCCTTTCCACAAGGGAGTCTCCGCCAATGAATATGCCAGCGCGGATGAACCTGGATCTGCCGTCCACTATCTCGACATAGTCATCCTCTCGGCGCTTGAGGTGGATGTCAACTTCAATGTCAACGTGCTTGTCGGCAGCGACGGAGTCATCAGAGGCGCTGTCGGAGGTCATCCTGACACGGCCGCCGACTCGGCTCTCTCGATCATCGTCTGCCCTCTGATGAGAGGACGCATCCCTTGCGTTGTCGATGAGGTGACGACCCTCATCACCCCAGGCTCGACCGTGGATGTGGTTGTCACTGAGTATGGCATCGCCGTCAACCCTCGCCGTCCCGAGATCGCGGAACGCCTTAGGGAGGCCGGTCTGAAGGTCGTTGACATCACCGCCCTCAAGGATTTGGCCCTGAAGTCCATCGGAGTCCCTGACCCGCTTCCGTTCGGAGACAAGGTCGTGGGAGTCGTGATGAACCGCGACGGCTCCGTGATGGATGTGATAATGAACATTGAAGACTGATCACATCCTCGAATAGATAGATTCTTGTCTTATGGAGATTACGCTTGACCGTCTGCTGGCAAGTCGTGAGGAACGGGCTTCTTTCCAGAAGGAACTGCTGAAGAGTTACCCTGGAAAGACCCTGGTCTGCCTCACGGTCATTATGCCTGGCAAGGTCAAGCGTAATCTGCAATCGCTTGTGGTCGCCCAGGCGGCGGTCACGGCCTTGGTCTCGGCCTTCGGCGACGGAATGCTCCGGCTGGAGCTTCGGGATCTGCCGACCGGCTACGAGGCCTATCTTGTTACCCCTCTTTCCAACGAGGAGGCCAAACGGAAGGCCTGTAGAATCGAGGACACGCATCCTCTCGGCCGTCTTTTCGACTTGGATGTGATTGATTCCGACGGAGTTCCATTGTCCCGGACTTCCATCGGGCAGAGTCCCCGCAAATGTCTTGTCTGCGGCAACGAGGCCGCCTACTGTATGCGGGCGAGGACTCATTCGTTGGCTGACCTTTCCGCTAAGATTGACGAAATGATCGAGGATTATGTGCGATGACCGTCACTTCATAAGCGAGGTTCCCTTGTCACTTGGATCTGTCCGCGGGCGGGTTGAGGCTTTCCTCCACGCCAACGGACTCAGGCTCGCTCCGCTGGACCGCTACGTCATCATCAGCAGGGACGAGGACGGGGAGGAGATCCTTGCCGGAGGCGGACTCGACGGCAACGTCATCAAATGCGTCGCTGTCTCGGAATCCGCTCGCAGCGAGGGACTTATGAATATTCTCGTGTCGAGGCTGATCGCCCTTGCCCGCGAGGAGGGCCGGGAATCTGTCAAGGCTTTCACCAAACCGGAGAATGTCGGAATATTCAAGAGCCTTGGTTTCAATCTGATCGCCGCGTCGCCGAAGGCCGTTCTGCTGGAAAACGGCAGGGGAGGGCTTCCGGAGTACGAGAGGTACCTGGCTTCGCTTGCCCGTCCGGGCCTGAACGGGGCCATCGTGATGAACGCCAATCCGTTCACGAAGGGGCATCGCTGGCTGATCGAGCGTGCGGCCGGGCAGGTCGATAATCTCTATGTGATTGTGGTCAAGGAGGATCGCTCCCGTTTCCCGTACACCGAGAGAAAGGCTATGATCGAGGCTGGGTGTGCCGGACTGGACAATGTGGTGGTCTGTAAGGGCAGTGACTACGCTGTCTCGGCGGCGACTTTCCCGACATATTTCCTGAAGAGGTTGGATGATGCCACGGACACCCAGATCGCCCTTGATCTGGATCTGTTCGTCGGTCACATTGCGAAGCCGCTCGGTGTCACGGTTCGTTTCGTTGGCGGCGAGCCGGAGGATGCCCTGACCCGCCGCTACAACGAGCTGATGGCGGAGAAATTTTCTCTGGTCGCTGAGCTTGTCGAAGCGCACCAGATGCCAGAGATGAGTGCTGAGACAATGTCGCTTCAACCGGTCGCTGTGGTTCGACAAGCTCACCAACCAGCCGAATCACTCCGTACGGTCGCTGAGCCTGTCGAAGCGCACCGACCAGCCGAACCACACCAACCAGTCGAAGCGCCGCGCCCAATCCGTTTCGTGGAAATCCCAAGACTGGAGTCAGATGGCAAACAAATCAGCGCCACAGCGTTGAGGCGGGCTCTGGACAAAGGCGACCTAAAAGCTGCGAAGGAATATGCCCCCGCGTCCTCCGTCCCTTATCTGATCTCCGACCTCGCCGTCCGCTCGCTGATGATGGAATTGGACACCACCCCTAAGCCTGGCCTCGTTGACCGTCTGGACAACGGAGCGCACAAGGATATGGACTACACCCTGATGTCGAAAAGCGTCTCCGCCCTGCGTCCTTACTTCACAAGGCTGGCCGTTGAATCTGTTGATGGAATCGACACCGGAAAGATCAAGTCCATCGGCGTTGAGGCCGAAAAGGCTATGCTTGCTGCCACCGGCGGAGTGAACACCCACAAGGGTGCGCTCTTCTGCATCGGCCTGGCCGTCGCTGCGGCCTCCTTCCTGACCTGCTCGGAAAAGGCCGAGGGGACATATTCATTGACTGATGGAGCATATTCATTGAAAAAAGTCATCTCGCGCATCGCTGAGGGGATTCCGTCCGCCGAAGGCACGCACGGGGCGGCCGCAAGGAAGGATTTCAAGGTTCGCGGCGCGCTGGAGAACGCCCGGCTGGGCTATCCGGAGCTGTTCGACGACTGGCTTCCGTACTACCGGAGTTTAGAGGGCGATCCGCACCGCTGCCACAAGACCCTGCTCCACATAATGACGACTCTTGACGACACGAATGTCCTTCACAGAAGAGGGGCTGAGGGGCTGGCTTTGGTGAAGACCGAGTCCGCCGCCCTTCTCCGGAATTTCAGCGAGGAGGGGCTGTCGTCGCTCAACAGAAGATTCATCGCGGAGAACATCTCGCCCGGCGGAAGCGCCGACATCTTGTCTCTGACGATTTTCATAAACAGCATCATTTATTGTTAACTGCTAATATTCAATTAATAACACAAAACTCATTTTTATTATGGTAGAATTGATTCCCAATGGCGTTTATCTGAAAAATGGCAAGACTATCGTCAGCGATGCCGCAGGAATGCCGTCTGCCGACGAGGCCCGTGAAAACACCATCGCCTACAGAATCCTCCGCGCCCACGATGTGGATGGAGGCAAGGGCAAGAAGATGCGCGTCAGATTCGACGCTATGGCTTCACACGACATCACCTATGTCGGAATCATCCAGACAGCCCGCGCCAGCGGACTTGACAAGTTCCCGATTCCTTATGCGATGACCAACTGCCACAACTCCCTGTGCGCTGTCGGCGGAACCATCAATGAGGATGACCATATCTTCGGTCTCTCCGCCGCCAAGAAGTACGGCGGAATCTATGTCCCTGCCAATCAGGCGGTCATCCACCAGTATGTCCGCGAGGCTCTGGCCGGATGCGGCCGCATGATCCTCGGCTCGGACAGCCACACCCGTTACGGCTCGCTCGGATGTATGGGTGTAGGCGAAGGCGGCGGCGAGCTGGTGAAGCAGCTCCTGCACAACACTTGGGACATCAACGCCCCTGAGGTCGTGCTCGTCTGGCTTGAGGGAGCTCCTAAGAAGGGTGTCGGCCCTCACGACGTGGCCATCTCCCTTGTCAAGGCTGTGTTTGAGAACGGATTTGTGAAGAACAAGGTGCTTGAGTTCGCCGGTCCTGGCGTGGCCTCCCTCCCTACGGACTTCCGTAACGGAATCGACGTGATGACCACCGAGACCACCTGCCTCAGCTCGATCTGGGTGACCGATGAGAAGGTCGAGGAGTACTATAAGATGCACGAGCGTCCGGAGGCCTACAAGGAACTCCAGCCGGGCGAGATCGCCTACTACGACTCGATGATCAGAATTGACCTCTCGAAGCAGGAGTCGATGATTGCCCTTCCGTTCCACCCTTCCAACGCCTACACGATCCACGAGTTCCAGGCCGATCCGGAGGGAATCCTCCGCAAGATCGAGGAGGACGCGAAGAAGCGTTTCGGCGACAAGATCACTATTGACCTTGAGAGCAAGGTAAAGAACGGCAAGGCCGTGGCCGACCAGGCCATCATCGCTGGCTGCTCCGGAGGAACCTACGACAACCTCAGCGAGGCCGCGTCGATCCTGAAGGGCAAGACCATCGGCAACGACTACTTCACGATGTCCGCCTACCCTCAGTCAACACCTGTCTATCTTGCCACGACCCGCAACCACATCGCCGAGGAACTCCTCGAGGCCGGAGTGGTGATCAAGCCTGCGTTCTGCGGCCCTTGCTTCGGAGCCGGTGACGTTCCCGCGAACAACGGTCTCTCGATCCGTCACACCACCCGCAACTTCCCTAACCGCGAGGGTTCGAAGCCTGGCCAGGGACAGATCTCCCTTGTCTGCCTGATGGACGCGCGCTCGATCGCCGCCACCGCCGCCAACGGAGGTGTCATCACCGCCGCCACGGACATTGAATATACCGACAGCCACAAGCCTTACAGCTTCGACGACCGCATCTACAAGAGCCGCATCTACAACGGCTTCGGAAAGGCCGACCCTGCAGTCGAGCTTCGCTACGGCCCGAACATCAAGGACTGGCCTAAGATGTACCCGATGCAGGAGAATATGCTCCTTGAACTCGCCGCGGTCATCCACGACCCTGTCACCACGACCGACGAGCTGATCCCTTCCGGTGAGACCTCCAGCTACCGCTCCAACCCGTTGAAACTCTCCGAGTTCGCTCTCTCACGCCGTGTCCCTGAATATGTCGGATTGAGCAAACGCATCCAGTCCGAGGATCTCCTGCGCCGCGAGGGCAAGACTCCTCAGAATGTTCTCGATGCTCTCGCCAAGGTGGGTGCGAAGGCTGAGGACACCTCGTTCGGTTCCTGCGTGTTCGCCAACAAGCCTGGCGACGGCTCCGCCCGCGAGCAGGCCGCTTCCTGCCAGAAGGTACTCGGCGGCGACGCCAACATCTGCTACGAGTACGCCACCAAGCGCTACCGCAGCAACTGCATCAACTGGGGCATCGTTCCTTTCACGATCTCAAAGGAGACTCCTTTTGAATATGTCGCCGGAGATTTCGTCTATGTCCCAGGCATCCGCGAGGCCATCCTTTCGGGCAAGGAGGAGATTGACGCCAAGATGATCTGCGCCGAGGGTGTCAAGGACATCCACCTCTACTTCCAGAACCTGACTGCCGACGAGAGAGAGATTCTCGCCGACGGTTGTCTGATGAACTTCTATGCCGCCCAGAAGGGAAAGTAACCGTCCGGGTGTGTTCACAAGTAACCACGCAAGTATATTCATACAACACTTAAATTTTTGATATTCAGTTATGAAAAAGATTCAGATGGTCACTCCTCTCGTTGAGATGGATGGTGATGAAATGACAAGGATCCTGTGGAAGATGATCAAGGATGAGCTTATCATTCCGTTCGTTGATCTGAAGACAGAATACTATGACCTCGGTCTTGTCCATCGTGACGAGACCGCCGACCAGGTGACGGTTGATTCCGCCAACGCCACGAAGAAGTACGGCGTTGCCGTCAAGTGCGCCACCATCACTCCGAACGCCAAGCGTATGACCGAGTACAATCTGCATCAGATGTGGAAGAGTCCTAACGGGACCATCCGCTCGATGCTCGACGGCACTGTGTTCCGCACGCCGATCACCATCCCTTCCATCTCTCCTGCTGTGAAGTTCTGGAAGAAGCCGATCACCATCGCCCGTCACGCCTACGGTGATGTCTATAAGAGCGTTGACATCCGTGTCGATGAGCCGGGTGTGGCCAAGCTTGTGTTCGAGGGTGAGAGCGGTAAGAAGGAGGAGCAGATCGTCCACACCTTCAAGGGTCCTGGCGTTCTTCAGGGTATGCACAACACCGACGCTTCCATCCGTTCGTTCGCACACTCCTGCTTCAAGTATGCCCTTGACCTCAAGCAGAGCATCTGGTTCGCCACGAAGGACACGATCGCCAAGAAGTATGACGGTCGCTTCCGTGAGATCTTCGAGGAGGTCTTCGCCGAGTACAAGGATGCTTTCGAGAAGGCTGGGATCGAGTACTTCTACACTCTCATCGATGATGCTGTCGCCCGTGTGATGCGTAGCGAGGGTGGATTCATCTGGGCCTGCAAGAACTATGACGGTGACGTGATGAGTGATATGATCTCCACGGCCTTCGGTTCTCTCGCTATGATGACTTCCGTTCTTGTCAGCCCGGACGGCAAGTACGAGTACGAGGCCGCCCACGGTACGGTGACCCGTCACTACTACAAGCATCTTCAGGGTGAGGAGACTTCGACGAATCCGATCGCGACGATCTTCGCCTGGAGCGGCGCGTTCCGCAAGAGGGGAGAGTTGGACAACATCCCTGAGCTTGTGAACTACGCCGACCAGCTTGAGGCCGCTTGCTTCGACACCCTCAACGAGGGCATAGTGACGAAGGATCTGGCGAACCTGATGGAGGGCGTGACTCCGGTTGTCAAGAACTCCGCCGACTTCATCGCCGCCATCCGCGAGCGTCTCGAGAAGCGCCTCGCCTAAGCGCCGAGGCCGGTCGCTGAGCTTGTCGAAGCGCCGAGTTCAGACCATAGCGCTATCGGTCACGGTGGCTCGAAAATCTCTCCAACCAGTCGAGGCACCGGTTCGCCGGGGGCTATGGCAGAAAAAAGTAAAATCCTGATTTTTGCACGTTACCAAAAATCAGGATTTTATTTTTCTGCCTGGCTGGGAGGGACTTCGCCCCTATTAGCTTAGACGAGACGGAACTTCAATCCTATTATCCTTGATGTGACAAGATGGGTAAAAGTGTCACGGCCAGATGTGAGTTTACCGATGATGGGATTTGATTGCTGGAGAGTGGTGCCGTATTCTGAGCACACCTTTTTTTCACGGTGACAGATTTTGTCGCCCACAATGGTTATATTTGCGAAAAACACGAGGTATGTTGAACCAAATCAGGCGTTTAAGTGCGATAGTGAACAGGCTGACCGGCGTTGATGAATATGTCGGCAAGGAGGCTTTGCTGGAGGCGATGGCTGGGGAGAAAGATGAGAATGGCACTTTCGGTGTGCGGACTCTTCAACGTGACATCAAGGTCATAGAGGAAGCCTTTGGAGTTGAGATCCGCTATGTCAAGGGAAGGGGCTACCACATTGAGGGTCGGGATCCGGATTATATGGACCATTTTAAGGATCTGCTTTCAGAGTTTGAGATTCTTACGTCTGTCGGCTCGGATTCGGGGACCAGTGAGTTCATCATTCCGGAACATCGCAAGATGGCGTTTGGCTCCGACGTTGATGTTCAGTCACTTCTGACTTCCATAAAGCAAAGGCGGAAAGTGAGGTTCACATATTCATTGCCAAGGCATAATGGAAAGGAATGTGAATATGCCGCCGAGCCGTATTTCCTGAAGCAGTCTCAGAATCGGTGGTACCTCGTGGCGATGGAAGGTGGTGTGCTGAAATGCTTTGAGTTGGGTCGTGCCTCGTCCTTACGGGTTTTGGATGATGTGTTTGTCAGGGATCAGAGTGTCCGCTCGGAGAATCTTTTCCGCGATTGTTTTGGAATATGGGATGACCCACTGATGCCGGTTGAGGATATTCTCTTGAGGTTCAGTGCGTTGGATGGCCGTTTCATCAAAACTCTGCCGATCCACTCCTCCCAGCGGATAGTCAAGGAGACCGATGAATATGTCGAGGTCTTCCTTCGTCTGAAGGTCACCAATGATTTCGTGATGGCTCTTCTCTCCCGCAGCGCCTCCCTGGAAGTCCTCTCGCCCCAGTCCCTGAAATCCCGTCTGGTCTCCATCTGGACTGAGGCCTTGGAAAGAAATAAATGATTGTTAATTAATAAATTGTTGAGATATGAGAGCTATAGACATTGACAAGAAATTGTTAGATGCGAAAATCGCCCTTGGAAAAATGGGCAAAAGTCGGAAAGATTCAGACGAATCGTATGTTGTCGATCTTTGTGATGAGGTTTTTGGTGAACAAGCAATCAGGCAGCACACTTTTGATTTCTTGCGTGGAGACCCTTGTGCTGCTTTTCCGTACGGTAAGAAATTGCCTGTTGACGCTTTCTATCCATCGAAGAACATTGTGGTGGAGTATAGGGAAAAGCAGCATACCGAGGATGTGCCTTTATTTGATCGCAAAGCCACCGTTTCAGGAATCAGCAGAGGTGAGCAGCGTAAACGTTATGATCAACGTCGCAGAGAGGTTCTTCCGCAGCATAAAATCAAACTCGTGGAGATTCCATATTCATCATTTAAAGTCGATTCTCAAAAAAGGATCATTAGGAATAGGATAAAGGATCTTAATGTGGTAAGTGACATCCTGTCTGAGTATATTTAGGATGCTTTTCGGATGGGCTATGGAAAGATATTCATTGAAGGAGAAGATGGTGGTGGCGGGGGTGGCGCTTCTGCCGGCGGTACTATCTCTGGCGGCGATGGCTGGGGAGGAAAGGGATCGGAGGGACAGTGAAGAGAGGGCGGCGGCGAGACCGGTGCGCTACTATGAATATACCGTCCGGCAGATTGACACGGCGTTGAACCATCCTGTCGGGCTGAGAGGCCGCAGTCTGATCGAGGAGGACAGGCAAGGTGGCGGGGTTGTGCTTAAGTCGGGAGGACGGGACATCCTCACCGGGCTCTCTTCGGAGGAGATTCTGGAGCAGCTTGACCTTGATTATCAGGATGTCTATGACTATTACGGAGGGCCTGACGAGCTTTGGTGAGCGGATCGCCGCTTTTTTCTGCCTGGCGGGGAGGGACTCCGGTCTTGTCACCCTTAACGAGATTGAATGTGATAAATCGACACATCGACCAAAACGACCGTAAAGCGCAATCATCTAATTTTCAACCGATTCCAGATCGCTGCCATTCCAAACGCCCCGGCACGTTTCTGTAAGTCGCTGGGTGTTAGGTGTTTGAGGTTTACGGCTGGCGTACGCAAAAATAGAAAGTGGGGCGGAAATATGCAAGAGGGGGTGCTGCGCTGGTGGCTGGAGGGTCCCGTGCGCAGATGAGTACGCTTTTGCTCACGGAGGTGCTGAGTTGGCGAGTCTCGTGCGCAGATGAGTACGCTTTTGCTCACGAAGGTGCTGAGTTGGCGGGTCTCGTGCGCGGATGAGTACGCTTTTGCTCACGGAGGTGCTGAGTTGGCGGGTTCCGTGCGTGGATGGGTATGCGTTTGCTCACGAGGTGGGGGCGCTTGAGGGTCTCGTGCGCACCGGGTAGGGTTTTGCTCACGAGGCGGGGCGAATTTATGGGCGGAACGGCGGCGAAATATTGGCGGAACGGTGACTGATTTGCGGCGAAGTGTAAAGAAACTTTACACCGAGTGTTAAAAAACTTTACACTTCCGCCAAATGGTTCAAAGGGGTAATGCGCTGATATGTAATCAAATACATCTTTTGGCACGCCAAATGCTTGTGTCTTTCACCGAATGAAAAAAGTGAAAGATATGAAAAAGGCAATATTAGTGACTTTGACGATGATTCTGGCTGCGGCTTCGGCTTTCGCCAAGGAGAAGACCCTCCCGAACCAGGAGTCCATAGCGAACCAGGAGACCCTTCCGAACCCGATGACGCTGAAGGACTGTATGGAATATGCGATCAGCAACAGCACTAAGGTCAGGATCCAGCAGGCGGCCAATGATGACGCCCGTCTCGCCAGAAGGGACGCCATCTTCGACACGTTCACCCCGGACATCAGCGGAAGCGGAGCGGCTTACTACAACTTCGGCCGCGCGGTCGATCCGAAGACCAACACCTACGTCACCACGACCTCGTTTCACAACAGCTACGGAGTCTCGGCCGGCATCACCCTCTTCAACGGATTCAAGGCCGTCAACAACCTGAAGATCACCAAGACATCAATGGCTTTAGGTGTCTCCCAGGAAGACCAGATCGAGGCTGACATCTGCCTCGCCACGATGGAGGCCTACTGCAACGTGCTGTACTACAGCCAGCTTGCTGACATCTACAAGTCTCAGGTCGATGTCGCCGAGGAGTCTCTCGCCAAGGCCCGCCGTCAGGAGGAACTCGGCCAGAAAGGCCACGCCGACGTGGTCGAGATGGACTCCAACCTCGCCGACAAACAGTACCAGTACGTCGAGACTGTCAACAAGCTCAATGACGCCAAGATAACACTTGAGGATGTGATGTTCTGGTCGGAGGACTACGAGTTGGTCATCGACAACACACTTCCTTCCACCCTTGACGGAGAACGCCTTCTGACAGACTCGCTTGCGGTTGAGGACATTGTTGATTTCGCCCAGGACAACAACCCTGCGGCGATGGTGGCGAGGTACAACCTCCTCAATGCCAAGCGGGAACTCAACACCACCAGATGGCAGCTGCTCCCTACGCTCAGCGCCTACGCCGGATGGTCCACGACCTACTTCACCTACCCTGGCAGCACGTCGATGTCCGACCCGTTCAAGACCCAGTTCAAAAACAACGGCGGTGAATATGTCCAGATCTCGCTCTCCATCCCGATCTTCTCAGGACTTCAGAGGCACAGCAACATCTCCCGGAAAAAGAACGCCGTCGCCAAGGCCTCGGCCGAGTACGACCAGAAGATGAGGGAGATCTCGGCGGAAGTGCGCAGGGCCGTCCAGGACCGCGACGGAGCGTCCGCAGCCTACATCCAGGCGCAAAGGAAATCCGATGTGCAGGAGGAGGCGTATTCATTGAATATGAAAAAGTTGGAGCAGGGACTCATCTCTCCGATTGAGTTCCAGACCGCGTCGAACAACTACCTTGAGGCCAACGCCCAGCGGCTCAACTCGCTCCTGACCTACTTCATCAAGCGCAGCGTGGTCAACTACTACAACGGAGTGGATTACATCAATCAATGCAGATGATGCTGAATATAAACGCAAAAAGAAAATAAAAACATTATGGACAAGATAATCGAGAAAAAGAAAGGCTGGAGATCAGCCTTCACAAAAAAGACATTGCCTTACTGGCTGGGAGCGTTCGTGCTGGTCTTCATCCTCTACCTTGTGTTCAGGGACAACTCCAAGACCCTCAGGGTCGATAAGGACACCATCACCGTCAGCGAGGTCAAGGCCGGACAGTTCAACGACTACATCCGCGTCAGCGGTCAGGTCCAGCCTATGGTCACGATCCAGATCAGCCCTCTTGAGGGCGGTACCGTCCAGAAGATCATCGTCGAGGAGGGCTCGACTGTCAAGGCCGGTGAGCCGATTCTGATTCTGTCCAATGACAATCTTGATCTTCAGATACTTAACGCCGAGGCCGAGCTTGCCGAGAAGGAGAACATCCTGCGTAACACGATGATCTCGATGGAGCAGCAGAAACTCTCGCACGAGCAGAACAGGCTTCGCTACGCCTCTGAGGCAAAGCGCAACAGAAGAACCTTCGAGCAGAACCAGCAGCTCTACAAGGAGAAGCTGATCTCCAAGGAGGACTACCTCAAGGCCAAGGAGGACTACGAGCTCTCTCAGCAGAACCTCGACCTTACCCTCAAGAGTATGGAGCAGGACAGCCTCTACCGTTCCACCCAGCTCCAGAGCCTGCGCGAAAGCCTTGACAATATGCGTATGAATATGCAGTTGATCCGTCGCCGTAAGGAGAGCCTTACGATCAAGGCTCCTATCGACGGAGTCCTCGGACTCTTGGACGCTAACCTTGGCCAGTACATCGGAGCCGGAACAAAGATCGGCCAGATCAACTCCGAGGGCAGCTACAAGATCGAGGCTAAGATCGATGAGCATTACATCGACCGTGTTGTGCCTGGGCTTGACGCTACGTTCGAGCGTCAGAACGAGAAATTCGACGCGCAGGTCCGCAAGGTCTATCCGGAGGTGCGTGACGGTAAGTTCCAGGCTGACTTCAAGTTCGAGGGTCAGCAGCCGGACAACATCAGGACCGGTCAGACCTACTACCTGAATCTTCAGCTCGGCCAGCCTGAGCAGGCGGTTCTCATTCCGCGCGGAACATTCTACCAGAAGACCGGTGGCAAGTGGATCTATGTCGTCAGCAAGGACGGCGGCAAGGCTATCAAGCGTGAGATCCGCATCGGTCGGCAGAACCCTCAGTTCTACGAGGTTCTGGAAGGCCTGGAGCCAGGGGAGAAGGTCATCACCTCGTCCTACGACAACTACGGCGACAGCGATGTACTGGTCTTCTGATGAACCGATAGACAAGGTGGCTTCGATGCTTCGACAAGCTCAGCAACCACAGGCTCAGCCACCGTCAGGGTCGGTCACTGAGCTTGCCGAAGTGACCGGAAAGAAATGAAAACACAAGGAATATAAACAATAACAAATAAAAACGTAAAGCAATGATTAAAGTTACCAATCTGTCCAAGGTCTTCAGAACCGAGGAAATCGAGACAACAGCCCTCAACGGTGTGTCATTTGAAATCGCTGACGGCGAGTTCGTCGCCATCATGGGTCCTTCCGGTTGCGGAAAGTCAACCCTTCTTAACATCTTAGGTCTTCTT
>CAYZKZ010000028.1:25672-26842 GCA_964479325.1 uncultured Muribaculaceae bacterium | reverse complement strand
TTTCGGGGAGTACGAGCTATCTCCCAGTTTGATTGGCCTTTCACTCCTACCCTCACCTCATCCAAGCCCTTTTCAACGGAAACTGGTTCGGGCCTCCAGCGCCTGTTACGGCGCCTTCACCCTGGACAAGGGTAGATCACTAGGTTTCGCGTCTGCTCACTCCGACTGAACGCCCTGTTCAGACTCGCTCTCGCTGCGGCTCCGCCGCTTAACGGCTTAGCCTCGCCGGAGTGAAGCAACTCGTAGGCTCATTATGCAAAAGGCACGCCGTCACGCCCTCGCGGGCGCTCCGACCGCTTGCAAGCGCACAGTTTCAGGTTCTATTTCACTCCCCTTCCCGGGGTGCTTCCCACCTTTCCCTCACGGTACTGGTACGCTATCGGTCTTCGGCAGTCTTTAGCCTTGCGGGATGGTCCCCGCGGATTCGGACAGGATTCCACGTGCCCCGCCCTACTCAGGTGCCGGCCAAGACATCCGCACGTCGCCCGTACGGGGGTGTCACCCTCTGCGCCCACACTTTCCAGAATGTTCCGGTTGGTGCGGATGTCACAAAGGCCGGTCCTACAACCCCGGTGAGTCCTCGAACTCGCCGGTTTAGGCTCCTCCCTCTTCGATCGCCACTACTAAGGGAATCGACTATTTTCTTTCTTCTCCTCCGGGTACTAAGATGTTTCAGTTCCCCGGGTTCGCCCCGGACTCGCATCCGGCGCGCGGCCTTCAGCCGCGCGGGTTGCCCCATTCGGAAACGTCCGGATCAAATCCTGTTTGCGGATCCCCGGACCTTTTCGCAGCTTACCGCGTCCTTCATCGCCTGCCGAAGCCAAGGCATCCTCTGTGCGCTCTGACTTCTCTTTCTCTGTGAATCTTCGTTGTTTGTGAAATTGTATCAACCTAATATTTACTATTCGGCTAATCTTTTCTTTACACTTACCTCGTTGTAATCTCTCAGTATTGTCAATGAACTTGTTTTTGTGCCGCTTCTTCCGAAACGGGCTGCAAAGATACGCACTTTTTCTTTAGTTCCAAATTTTTTTTGACTTTTTTTGATAATATTTTTTCGGATGCGGGGATTTTGACCTTAATATAGTATATTTGTTTTTCGGTGGCTGTTTTTTTTGTGGGGGCGGCGCTTCGACAGGCTCAGCGACCGGACGGTGAGGGTTGTCGAGC
>CAYZKZ010000028.1:0-25572 GCA_964479325.1 uncultured Muribaculaceae bacterium | reverse complement strand
CATCGAGAGCGGGCGGCGCTTCGATGGTTGGTGCGCTTCGACAGGCTCAGCGACCGGGTGGTGAGGGTTGCCGAGCCATCGAGAGCGGGCGGCGCTTCGACGGTTGGTGCGCTTCGACAGGCTCAGCGACCGGACGGTGAGGGTTGCCGAGCCATCGAGAGCGGGCGGCGCTTCGATGGTTGGTGCGCTTCGACAGGCTCAGCGACCAGTCGAACCACTGGCTCAGCGACCGGAACGTAGCGGTCCCTGAGCTTGTCGAACGGACTGAAGAGGACGAAAGGGACTGGAGGGACAGAAAAGATCGGAAGAAGACCGGAAGAAAGGCCGGGAGAAAGAGGAATAATATTCAAAAACAAAATAACGATCAATGGAAGAAAAGAGAAACGCATTGCCGGAGAACGCCCAGCGGGAGCTGGGGCCTGGCGAGGAGTACAAGCCGCTCTTGGGGGCGGAGAGGAAATGGGCGGAAGTGACGCCATATTCAGTGACCCTTGGTCTGCTGATGGTTGTCATCTTCTCGGCGGCGGCGGCCTACCTTGGGCTGCGTGTCGGGCAGGTCTTTGAGGCGGCGATTCCGATCGCCATCATCGCCGTGGGTCTGACGAGCGCTCTCGGGAAGAAGGAAGGCCTCGGACAGAATGTCATCATCCAGTCCATCGGAGGATGCTCCGGAGCGGTGGTGGCAGGTGCGATATTCACTCTTCCGGCCATCTACATCCTTGGGGTGGATGTCAATTTTATGCAGATGTTCCTTTCCTCGCTGCTCGGCGGCGTTTTAGGAATATTATTCCTCATCCCTTTCAGGAAATATTTCGTCAAGGAGATGCACGGGAAGTATCCTTTCCCGGAGGCGACGGCCACGACACAGATCCTTGTGAGCGGCGAGGGCGGCGGAAAAGGTGCGGGAACTCTGCTGGTGAGCGGCTTGATCGGTGGTCTTTATGACTTCATTGTCAGCACGTTCGGTGCCTGGGCGGACACGGTCAGCACAACCGTGCTTGGAATCGGACAGACAATAGCGGACAAGGCGAAGGTGGTTCTGAAGCTGAACACCGGGGCGGCCGTGCTGGGTCTTGGCTACATCGTCGGCCTGAAGTACGCATTCATCATCTGCTGCGGCAGTTTCCTGATGTGGCTGGTGATCATTCCGCTGATGAACCTTATCTGGGGCGGGCAGGTGATCGACCTGATGAACACCGGAGTGACGATGACAATCGGGGAGATGAGCCCCGACCAGATATTCAAGGATTACGCGCGCCACATCGGCATCGGAGGCATCGCGACGGCGGGCATCATCGGCATCATCAAGTCGTTCGGTGTGATCAAGTCGGCGGTGGGACTGGCTGTCGGTGAGTTCGGCAAGAAGGGCGACAAGACGGAGAGCGCCGAGAGGACGCAGGAGGATATTCCGATGAAGACCATCGTGTTCGGAATCGTGCTGACGCTGTTGGCGGTGTTCGCGTTCTTCGCTTTCGGAGGTGTTGTGAACAACATCTGGCAGGCGGTTGTGGGACTGCTGATCGTGGCTGTGATCTCGTTCCTGTTCACCACTGTGGCTGCCAACGCCATCGCGATCGTGGGGACCAACCCTGTGAGCGGTATGACGCTGATGACGCTGATCATCGCGGCCCTCATCCTTGTGGCGGTCGGTCTGAAGGGCAACGCCGGTATGGCGGCGGCTCTCGTCATCGGAGGGGTCGTCTGCACGGCGCTTTCCGTGGCGGGTTCGTTCATCACCGACCTTAAGATCGGCTACTGGATCGGCAGCACGCCGAGGAAGCAGGAAGGCTGGAAGTTCGTGGGCGTGGCTGTGGCGGCGGCTACAGTCTGCGGTGTGATGCTGGTGCTGAACAAGACTTATGGTTTCGTCGGAGACCAGGCGCTCGTGGCTCCTCAGGCCAACGCGATGGCGGCGGTGATCCAGCCTATGATGAACGGCGGCGGTGCTCCGTGGCTGCTCTACGGAATCGGTGCGGTGCTGGCCATCGTGCTGACTTTCCTCAAGGTTCCGGCGCTTGCGTTCGCTCTCGGAATGTTCATTCCGATCGATCTGAACCTGCCGTTGCTGGTCGGTGGAGCGATCTCGTGGTACGTCAGCACCCGTTCTAAGGACAAGGCTCTCAACGAGGCGCGTCTGAACAAGGGTACGCTGATTGCTTCGGGATTCATCGCGGGCGGCGCTTTGATGGGCGTGGTGAGCGCTTTGCTTAAGTTCTTCAACGTGGACTGGTTCCTCTCGGGATGGAACGCCAAGTTCGGCGAGGCGATCGCCATCATTCCGTTCATCGGAATCATCGCCTACACGGTGATCGCGTCTATGAGGGCTAAGGAATAGATAGGCTTCGACAGGTTGGTGAGCTTGTCGAACCACCGGCGCTTCGACAGGCTCAGCGACCAGAAAGGAAGCGGTTGGTGAGCTTGTCGAACCACTGCGGCAGGAAGAGGTTGGCTCGACAGGCGCTTCGACAGGCTCAGCGACCGGTCTAACCACAGCGCCCCGAAAGGCGACGGTCTCTGAGCCTGTCGAAGAGACCGCCAATAAAAATTGAACATAAACCAAGTAGAATATTATGGAAAAAGTTTTAGACAGGTTCCTGAGGTACGTCAGTGTTGACACTCAGTCGAACGAGGAATCGGAGAGCCAGCCTTCGACGGCGAAGCAGCTGAATCTGCTGCGGATGCTGCGTGACGAGCTGAACGCTCTCGGAGTGGAGGCGACTCTTGATGAATATGGCTACGTGATGGGTTCGATCCCTTCGAACATCGACGCCAAAGTGCCGGTGATCGGGTTCATCGCCCACGTGGATACGGCTCCGGACGCATCGGGAGCCGACATCAAGCCTCAGATAATCAATGCATACGATGGCGGCGAGATCGCCCTGAAAGGTGTGCCGGGGCTGGCTCTCAAGCCGTCGGAGTTCCCGGAGATGCTTCACTATGTGGGGCAGACCCTGATCACGACGGACGGGACGACCCTTCTCGGGGCGGACGACAAGGCCGGAGTGGCGGAGATTATGGACGCTGTGCAGTACATCGTGGAGCATCCGGAGTTCAAGCACGGGGAGATCAAGATCGGGTTCACTCCTGACGAGGAGATCGGACGCGGGGTCGTGAAGTTCGATGTCAAGAGGTTCGGAGCGGACTACGCCTACACGATGGACGGCGGAGAAGTCGGCGAGTTGGAGTTCGAGAACTTCAACGCCGCCTCGGCGAAGATCCACATCCAGGGGCGGAACGTGCATCCGGGCTACGCCAAGGGCAAGATGAAGAACGCGATCCTGATCGCGACTGAGATGAACAGTCTGCTTCCTGTGCAGCAGAGACCTGAATATACCGAAGGGTACGAGGGTTTCTTCCACATCATCGGGTTCAACGGATCAGTCGAGGAGGCTGATGTCACCTACATCATCCGTGACCACGACCGCAAGGAGTTCGAGAGCAAGAAGGAGATTATGCGGAAGTGCGTGGACTTCATCAACGTCAAGTACGGAGAAGGGACGGCGACCGCAGTGATCAAGGATCAGTACTATAATATGCGGGAGCAGGTCGAGCCGCACTACCACATCGTGGAGAAGGCCGTGAAGGCTATGGAGATGGCCGGAATCAAGCCGAAGATCCAGCCGATCCGCGGCGGCACCGACGGCGCAAACCTGAGTTTCAAGGGCCTGCCTTGTCCGAACATCTTCGCCGGAGGTCTCAACTTCCACGGCAAGATGGAGTTCGTGCCTCTCCAGAGCATCGAGAAGGCCTCCCAGGTCATCCTCAACATCATCTCGCTTTACGCGGAGTAGCGCTCTGCGCATAGCCGTTTCGGTTCTTCGGTCGGTTGGTGAGCTTGTCGAACCAACCGACCGGGATTTCCGGGATGCTTCGAGTGGCTGGTGCGCTTCGGCAGGCTCAGCGACCGAGCGGCTCAACGACCAATTGAGGTGACCGGGATTGATTCTCCAAAGGGGGAAGAAGTAACATCAGCAACGGGTCGGCCAACGCTGCAATCAATGAGGATTCCTCCTTGCGCCGCTAAGGCGATGTTTACAAAACACGTTCAGCCCAATGTGCCACAGAACGCACTCCAAAGCATTCTGTAATGAAAAAGTCGGCAATGAATCAGTTAGGGATTCAGCCGCAGAGCAATTCTACCGCAACCAGAAGCTTATAGCAATGAACGCCTTTTGCAAATAGCACTCCACGGTTCACCGACCTCTTTTTGGTAAACTTTTTTCAGGACGACACACAAGGCGTAAAATGTAATCCTCTGTAATACAACAAGTTCCCGATCCCTGCCATTCCATTCAGCCCGGCACGCTTTTGTAAGCCACTTGCTTATAATTAGTTACATTTCACGGCGAAGATATTCCAAAAAAGTTGATACTATTTTGCGATTTTAGAAAAAAAAACGTTTTAACTTTTACTGCTGTCAGTAATAAAAATTACTAATATGAAATGTTTATTACCACATTACTTGGGGTCGGACTATTTAGCGTGGCGGTATCTACAATATTCTCACTGAATATGAGTTATGGCGAATGTATGAGTCTTGAAGACTCTATGGACACAAATTGCGACTAAAACAATCACAAAGAATGGGAGAAAAATATTTATACACAGTCATTGTGGCGATTATCGCCAACACAATAACATTGGCTTACGGGCATCTGCTGACTTTCGAAAGGTTCTTTGTCTCGGCATTGATCATAGCAGTGGTAGTCGGGGTTATATTCGGAATTATCGTTCTTTTGAGAAAGGCGAGGCACAGCAAGGGGAAGCAATAGGTATCTACCTTAATGCGGAGTAGTGTTCCGCACATTGCCGTTTTGGTTCTTCGGTCGGTATGCTTCGACAAGCTCAGCAACCGGCTGGGATTTCTGGGGCGCTTTGATTGGTTGGGGCGCTTCGGCTGGCTCAGCGACCGAGCGGGATTCCGGGGCGCTTTGATTGGCTGGGGCGCTTCGGCAGGCTCAGCGACCGGCAGGCTCAGCAACCAGTCGGACTACTCCGACCACAGAAATACTAAAAGCCCGGGCGCTTCGGTTAGTGTGCTTCGACAAGCTCAGCAACCAGAGAAGCGGCCGGGATTTTATATTCATCTGCCAGAATAGCAGGATGGCGGCGGGGCTATTTGATCACGCCGAGTTCCTTGCCGACTTTGATGAAGGCGGCGATGGCTTTGTCGAGGTGCTCGCGCTTGTGGGCGGCGGAGAGCTGGACGCGGATACGGGCCTGGCCCTTAGGGACGACAGGATAGTAGAAGCCGGTCACGAATATTCCTTCCTCGGCCATTTTGGCGGCGAACTTCTGGGAAAGAGGAGCGTCGTAGAGCATCACGGCGCAGATGGCGCTCTGGGTCGGCTTGATGTCAAAGCCGGCGGCGATCATCTTGTCGCGGAAGTAGGCCACGTTCTCCTGCTGACGGTCGTGAAGCTCGTTGCTTTCCTTGAGCATCTTGAACATCTCGATGCCGGCGGCCACGATCATAGGAGGCAGGGAGTTGGAGAAGAGGTAAGGACGGGAACGCTGACGGAGCATATCGATGATCTCCTTGCGGCCGGTGGTGAATCCGCCGACTGTGCCGCCGAAGGCCTTTCCAAGAGTGCCTGTGAATATGTCGATGCGGCCATAGCAGTCAAACTGCTCGGCGACTCCGTGTCCGGTCTTGCCGACGACTCCGGCGGAGTGGCTCTCGTCAACCATCACGAGGGCGTCATATTTCTCAGCCAGATCGCAGATCTTGTCCATCGGGGCGACGTTGCCGTCCATCGAGAAGACACCATCAGTGCAGATGATGCGGAACCTCTGTGCCTGAGCCTCCTGGAGGCAGCGCTCAAGGTCGGCCATATCGGCGTTGGCGTAGCGGTAGCGGACTGCCTTGCACAGACGAACACCGTCGATGATGGAGGCGTGGTTCAGAGAGTCGGAGATGATAGCGTCGTCAGCGGTGAGAAGAGGCTCGAAGACTCCTCCGTTGGCGTCGAAGCAGGAAGCGTAGAGGATGGTGTCCTCGGTGTGGAAGAAGTCAGAGACAGCGGCCTCAAGTTCCTTGTGGAGATCCTGGGTTCCGCAGATGAAACGGACAGAGGACATTCCGAATCCTCTTTCGTCCATAGCCTTCTTCGCGGCCTCGATGAGCCTCGGGGAATCGGCGAGTCCGAGATAGTTGTTGGCGCAGAAGTTCAGGGCCTTGCTGCCGTCCTGAAGAGTGATCTCGGCGGACTGGGCTGAAGCGATGTTCCTCTCGTTCTTGTAGAGTCCGGCTTCCTTGATGGAGGCAAGCTCTGCCTTTAGATGTTCCTGGAATTTTCCGTACATATTGATAAAATTTTAAAACGTTACGTTTTTGCGTTGACAAATATATTAAATTTTGACAAAATCGATGAGATTTTGTCATTATATTGACCTCTTGTCAGAAAATAGTGTAAATTTGCACTTGCTAATTTAGCAATAAACAAGCGAACAGCAATGAAAAATGTGTTAGTGATAGGTTCGACCGGCCAGATAGGCTCCGAACTGACAATGAAAATCAGGAATATGTACCCGGAGGGCAACGTTGTCGCCGGCTACATCAAGGGTGCGGAACCAAAAGGAATCCTTCTTGAGAGCGGCCCGGCCGAGGAAGCGGATGTCTGCAACGGGGAACAGCTTCTCGGAATCGTGAAGAAGTACAACATCGACACGGTCTATAACCTTGCGGCTCTGCTTTCAGCGGTCGCCGAGAGGAAGCCGCAGATGGCGTGGAACATCCAGATCAACGGATTGATGAACATCCTTGAGATCGCAAGGGACAACAACGTCGCTGTCTTCACTCCGTCCTCCATCGGTTCGTTCGGACCAGAGACCCCTCATCAGAACACGCCTCAGGACACGATCCAAAGGCCTCGCTCAATGTACGGCGTGACCAAGGTGGCGACCGAGCTTCTGAGCGACTACTACCACACCAAGTACGGAGTGGATACCCGTTCCGTGAGATTTCCAGGTCTGATCTCCAATGTCACTCTTCCGGGTGGCGGAACAACTGACTACGCGGTCGAGATCTACTACGCCGCCGTCAAGGGTGAGGAGTTTGTCTGCCCTATCGCCGCGGGAACTTATATGGATATGATGTATATGCCGGACGCTCTGAAGGCAGCCGTTGACATTATGAACGCTGACCCTTCCAAGCTGAAGCACCGCAACTCATTCAACATCGCTTCAATGAGTTTCGATCCGGAGATCATCTACCACAAGATTCAGGAGCATATTCCTGGATTCAAGATGCGCTACGAGGTTGATCCGGTGCGCCAGGCGATCGCTGATTCGTGGCCGGACAAGATGGATGATTCCTGCGCCCGCGAGGAGTGGGGTTGGACACCTTCCTACGATCTTGAGACTATGACGGTCGATATGATCGAGGCGCTCAGGAAGAAGCTTCTTTAGGAATATTCAAGTAACGGGGATTGTTTCAGGGCTGGCCGATGGCCAGCCTTTTTTTTGTGGTTGAGCGGCGCTTCGACAGGCTCAGCGACCGAGAACGGAGGTTGTGCGGCGCTTCGACAAGCTCAGCGACCGGGATGGCGGTTGCGCGGCGCTTCGGCAGGCTCTGCGACCGGGTTCGGCGGTTTTGGTAACCTTGGCTGACTTGGCAGCCTTGGCGTCCTTGCGGGCTTTCTGCTTCTCATAACGAGCCTTGTAACGCTCAAGAATCCTTTCTTCCTTGGCACGGCGTTTCTCCATCGCCTTCAAAGTCTTGAGTGTCTTCTTTCGCTTCTTGGCCTTAGCCTTTTCCTCCTTGGCCTTAGCCTTGGCGGCATCACGGGCATCCAGTTCAGCCCATTTGGCTTCCTTGGCCGCCTGACGCTCCTCACGGGCCTTTTCCTTCTGAGCCTTCTTGATCTCACGCTCGGACAGAGGCTTGGCCACAGGCTGTTCCTTGGACAAGGAATCAGATTTGACGGCCGCAAGGGAATCCCGAACCGAAAGACTGTCACGCACACCAGGGACGGCCAGACTGTCACTTACGGAAAGACTGTCACTAACCGTAAGGCTATCCCTCAAAGAAGACGAATCGCTTACGCCGAGGCTGTCCCTCAAAGCAAGGCTGTCAGCCGCGGCGGCGACCTTCAGGCTGTCAGCGATCCTTGCCTCCTCGGCCTTGCGTTCGGCCTCAAGCCTCTTGCGCTCCGCATTACGGACACGCTTGAGGGAATCCTGACTGGCAAGCATCTTATAGACGCTCTTCATATAGCCCGGAAAATAGATGTCGGTCTGGGCGAACTTAGCCCTCGGAATCCTCTCGTACTCTTCCCTCTGCGAGGATCTCGGCTTGTAGGAAGTGATGTCCTCTGGCCCTTTCGGCCGTTTTTCCGGCTGCCACTCGAAACCCTTGAGGATCTTTTCGTCCTTTTTCATCTGGACAACAGGGTAGGCGTCGGTCTTGACGGCATCGAAATAGTTAAGATCCTGAATATTCCCGTTCGCCAGCGTCGCTGTCAGCATCTTTGACTCGAACTTGTTGACAGTCGCAAGGCTTCCGTTCTCCTCTATGTAAAAAACGCCCGAAGCGCCGCCCATAGAGTCAAACCGCCTCAGGTTGCCGGTGGTGTCGAAATAGGCCATCATCTCCGCGCCTCTGATCTGGTCGTAGGACACGGAATCCTCCTGCACGATGATGAAGGCGTTGGACATAAGGCTGGCTCTGTCGATGGTTTGGTTCTTGACGATGACCGTGATGCTGTCGGCCGAGTACTGACGCTTGATCTCATTCCAGACGACAGGCCTCTCGTACAGTCTGATCAGGGAGTCCAGATCGTTGTAGGCGAGAGAATCGCAGGAGACCTGCATATCATTTCTGAACACCTTGACGTTACGGATTCCATAGATGAAGTTTATCTTCGTGGAATCCTTGGGGGCCAATGACAGCGAATCCGAGACAGCCAAGGAGTCAGAAGGGACGGACAATGAATCCGACGGAACGGTCAACGAGTCAGAAGGGGCGGCCGCCAAAGCGCCCGGGACAGACAAAGAGTCAGGAAGCGCGGCGGAAGCCGCAAGCGAATCCGGTCCTGAAGCTAACGAGCCAACCGCGGTGCCTCCCCCAGGCAACTGCTTGCGAAGCGAGTCCGCAGGGGTTTTCGCGGTTGTCTTTGACAGCGTGTCCTGAGGGTAGTACACCCAGCGAGGGGGAGCATATTCATTGACATCATCCCACGGTGCCGGAAGTCCCTGACGCTGCCTCCCTTGTGCCGGAGCGCCTTGAGGCGGTGCGCCCTTGTCCGAGGCTCCGGCCGCGTTCGGGTCTTCCTCCTCAAGTTTCTTGCGGGCCTCCTCAGCGGCGGCCCTCGCCGCCTCAGCCGCCTTACGGCGGTACTCCGTGACAGGATCAACGTTGATTTCCTTGAGACGGGACGCGGAATTGACAATCTCAAGCGAATCCACATCACACTTAGGGACAGCCCTCATAATCAAGGTGTCCGCTCCGATGTAGGCGGTGTCGCGCTTCTCGTCCTGCACGCTAATGGCAATGACGGCCGGGTCACGGGTCAACTTAATGAATGACAGCGAGTCGATGTACTGAAGGTAACCCGCCACAGCGGCGACGTTGCGGGTGGTGTCCAGCAACTCGACATTGCCGAACATCTCCACATTATTGTCGGTGCGGTAATAGACCAAAGTGTCAGCCCAGGCCTCCTGAGCCTGGGTCAGAATGTGGACATTCCCGGTGAAAGTGAACCTTTCAAGATCACGCTCATAGACTCCGGCGCGCGACGAAAGCATATTATTGTCTTTCCAGGCGTTGGTGCCTGTCCCGAAAGTGGCCGTGTTGGTGCCGGTGTTGTAGTCCAGGTCATCGGTCTTGACGAACACCGAGTCGGTGTACATATTGACATTCCTTGTGAAACTGAATGTCTTGAGCTTGGAATAGTAGTGACCGTTGTCGCTCTCGATGATCTGACCGTCCTTGTCGCGCAAGGCTCCTCCGTTACGGAAGACGGCGACGCTGTCCTTGGTGTTATAGTCCAAATCCGTGGTTCTCAAGGTGTTGCCGTCCTTGTCCCTCAGTTGGACAAGCGACCCGCGGAACTGTGCGAGGCTCAGATCAATAAGGTAGTCAAGGCTCTCACTGCTGAGAACGGTGTTGTTCTGGATGATCCGGACATTGCCGTAGGCGTTGATGACATTCTCGTTGACATTCCACAAAGCGGTGTCGCAGACAAGAAGGGTGGAGTTATGCTCGAATCTCGCATTCCCGAGCGCCTTCCTGTAGCTCTGACCGGCTTCCTCAACCTGTTGAAGCTCATCGCATCCGAGAAGCCGCACAAGGCTGTCCTTCCGCTCAGTGTTCTGGGCGGAAAGGCTGATGGCGAACAGCAGAAAAAGGAATGAATATGCCAGGCGTCGGACGAGCATCAGTCTTCAGCGAACTTTGACGCCCAACCGGAACGGCGGAACTCGCAGTCCTTGAACATCGGATCTATGACGATGTGCGTCTCCTTGATCTTACCCGCAAGGAAATCATCGATGGCCTTCATCTGCTTGTCCTGGCGGACCTGCTCCTGAAGCTGGCTGAAATCCTCGTCGAACGAGGCGGTGTGCGCCGGGATGATCTTATCGACACGGATGATCTTGTAGATTGTCTTGCCGACGACATAGTCCTTGACCTGATCCTGACGGCCGTCATTGTCGGTGGAGACAACCGGCTCGGAGATTTCTCCTTCCTTTAAGTCCTTGATGGCCAGATAGTCCTCCGGCTTCAACTGGTCGATCTCGAAGTAGGCTGAGCCGGTGTTCGGGTCCGACATCTGACCGCCGTTCGTCTTTGTGGCCGGATCCTGGGAATAGAAGCTGGCGGCCATCTGGAACGAAACCGCATTGCTGTTGATCTCGGTGCGGAGGCTGTCCAGCGTCTTGAAGGCCTTATCCCTGTCCTCGTCGGTGTATTTAGGCTTCATCAGGATGTGGCGGGCGTTGAACATATCGCCTTTCTTCTCGATGACCTCGATGATGTGGAATCCGTCAGGAGTCTCGACTATCTGCGAGATGACTCCCGGCTTCAAAGCCATAGCCGCATCCGAGAACACAGGCCAGAAGATTGATTTTGAAGCCATTCCAAGCTCACCTCCCTTACGGGCGCTACCCGGATCCTCTGAATATATGCGAGCGAGGGTTGAGAATTTCTCGCCGTTGATGATCCTCTCGCGGAGTTCGAGGAGTTTCTCGCGCACGGCAAGATTGGCGGCCTCGCGGTCCGGGTAACGGCAGATCTGGCTGAGCTGGTACTTGATCGGCACAATCGGCAGATTCTTCGCGTCGACGGTGTCGAGATACTCCTTGACATCATAAGGTGTCATCTCAGGAATCTGCCTCATAATCTCCTGCTGCTCCTGCTGGGTGAGGCTCATATCCTCGTACTGCTTGCGCCATTCCTGACGAAGACGGTAGAGAGGCTTGCCGAAATATTCCTCGACCTTTTCCTCGCCGCCAAGGTAGGTCAGCATCCTGTCCGCCTGCTGGGAAAGGCTTCCCTCGACCATATCCTGATTGACAGTAAGGGAGTCAATCCTGGCCTGCATCAGGAACAGTTTGGACTCAAGGATGGCCTCCAGAACCTCACAACGGACATTCTTGTCCGAAGACAGACCCTGAGCGCCACGATCCTTGACCGCCGCCTCGATGTCGGAGATCATTATCGCCTCGTTGCCGACAACCGCTATGGTCTTGTCGATGTACTTGTATTTCTGGGCTGAAGCCATCGCACAGGTCGCTGCGAGGGCGAGGATGGTGAGTGCTGTTTTCTTTATCATTTCGAGTATATTTCAAAATTCTCCTTAACCTTGGCGTCTTCTATCAAGTCCCGTTCCAAACCGGTAAGGAGTTCGTGCTTTCTTCCACTGATGATGATGTCCCGGATGCGGTTCCTGCAATAATCCACAGGGGCGATCTCTCCGGCCTTGCGGTAATCCACAATGAAGGCCACCGAGACATCTCCGTCCACGTCAGGGATCTCTATGAAGTTGCCGCTGCGCTTGGAAAGCATCTGGACATAGTCCACTCCGAACTCGGCGGCGAGCTTGACCGCGTCTATCCAGTCGCCTGAGTAGTCGTGATAGCGCTTCGCCGAATTGAACGCCACACTGTCGGCCGCGATCACGTCCTCGACATTGTCCGACGACATCAACTTCTTGAGTTTCGGGAGGTTCGGTGAGTCCGCGGGGATATTCATAAACCTGGCTTTCAGAATCGGGCGATCCAGTTTGAAGGATTCCTGATGGGTGGCGTAATATTCATCAACCTGCTTGGTTGAGACGGTGGTGTCGAGGCGCTCGTTGATGTAGCGCTGCTCGTAGCGGTAGCGCAAGAGCGACTGACGGTAGGCCTCAAGCTCCTTTGACACGTCCTTTTCCTCTTTGGAGAGGCGCTGCTGGGCGATGTCGAGGAAGGCCTTGTCCTTCATCCAGGAGTTGATGTAGAGATTGGCGAGGTTCACGCTGTCCTCCGGGGACGTGCCTTTCGGTATGACGCCGTCCAGCTCGGACCGGTAGAGCTTGTGGTCCCCCAACCTGGCGACCACCTCCCCGTCGTGTATCAGGGAGGAGATGGCCTTGCAGGACGGCAGGAAGGCGATGGCGGCTGCCATCAGGAATATGCGGAACCTTGCGCGCATCGCTGACTATCTGGAATAGTTAGGGGCTTCCTTCGTGATGGTCACGTCGTGCGGATGGCTTTCGAGGAATCCGGCGTTGGTGATGCGGACGAACTGCGCGTTACGCAGCTCGGCGATCGTGTGAGCCCCGCAGTAGCCCATTCCGGCCCTGAGCCCTCCGACCAGCTGATAGACCACCTCGGAGACAGTACCCTTGTAAGGCACCTGGGCGACGATTCCTTCCGGAACGAGTTTCTTGATGTCTGACTCCATATCCTGGAAGTACCTGTCTTTCGAGCCTTGCTCCATCGCTTCGAGAGAGCCCATTCCGCGGTAGGATTTGAAGCGGCGGCCGTTCATAATGATGGTCTCGCCCGGGGATTCCTCCGTTCCGGCGAGCAGCGAGCCTGCCATAATGGTGCTGGCTCCGGCGGCGAGCGCCTTGACGATGTCTCCTGAATATCTGATACCGCCGTCCGCTATGACCGGTACGCCGGTTCCCTTGAGGGTTTCAGCGGCTTCCATCACAGCCGTCAGCTGAGGCACGCCGATTCCGGCGATGATTCTGGTCGTGCAGATCGAGCCAGGTCCGATTCCGACCTTGACGGCCTTGACCCCGGCTTCGGCGAGGGCCTTCGCTCCGGCGGCCGTGGCGACATTTCCAGCGATGATCTGGTAGTCCTTGAACGCGTCGCAGGCTTTCTTTATCATCTTCAGAACACCCTCAGAGTGGCCGTGGGCGGTGTCGAGAACGACAGCGTCGGCTCCGGCGTCGATGAGGAGCCCGATTCTGTCGAGTGTGTCGGACTTGATTCCGGCGGCAGCGGCCACGAGGAGACGACCCTTGCTGTCCTTGGAGGCGATAGGGTTGTCCTTGATCTTCATAAGATCCTTGTAGGTGATCAGGCCGACAAGCTTGCCGTCATTGTCGATGACAGGGAGTTTCTCGACCTTGCTGCGCTGAAGGATCTTCGTGGCCTCGGACAGGGTGATGCCCTTAGGAGCGGTCACGATGTTCTCTTTTGTCATAACCTGAGAGACCGGCTGCTGCATATCCTCCTGGAAACGGAGATCGCGGTTGGTTACGATTCCGATGAGGAATCCGTTCGCGTCAACGACAGGGATGCCGCCGATGTGATGCTTCTTCATCATCGCAAGGGCGTTGCCGACGGTGGCGTCCGGGCTGATCGTGACCGGATCGTAGATCATTCCGTTCTCAGCGCGTTTCACGTGACGGACCTGCTCGCACTGCTGCTCAATCGTCATATTCTTGTGAATCACACCAATACCGCCTGCTCTCGCCATCGCTATGGCAAGATCGGCTTCTGTGACAGTGTCCATCGCCGCCGAGACAATCGGGGTGTGGAGCTTGATGTCAGTCGTGAAATTTGTCGTGACATCAACGTCACGGGGAAGTACATCGGAATGTGCCGGAACCAGCAAAACGTCATCGAAGGTGAGGCCTTCAGGAATCTCTCGGTTTACAAACTTCGCCATTGTTATGAAATAAATTTGACAAATATAATAATTTTCGCTCACATATTATCCAATTACCTGTACAGCCTTCCCTGCCAGGTGTTCCTTTCCTCCAGACGTTTGTCCAGGAGACGCAGGATCTCGAAGTTGCGGACAAGTCCCCACGGGGTGTCGTTCACGAAGCGGGGCGGCACCTCTCCGGCCACTCTTTCTATGTAGAGGTCCGGGCGGAGGCGTTCGAGAAGGTCAATGACAAAGTCCAGGTACTCGTCGAGAGAGGGGCGGTAGAAGACCGAGGGGTCGGCGGAATATTCCTTTTCCATCGCGGTGCCTTTGACAATCTGAAGTTGGTGGAATTTGACGGAGCGGAGCGGGAGCGAGGAGATGGCTTCGCATTGGTCCAGAAGCATTTGACGGGTCTCGCCGGGGAGGCCAAGGATGAAGTGGGCGCAGGTGTCGATGCCTCTTGAGGCGGTCATTTCCACGGCTTTGCGGGCGCACTGGAAGTCGTGGCCGCGGTTGATTCTCCGGAGGGTGCCGTCGTCGCAGGACTCGATGCCGTACTCGACCACCACGATGGGGGCGGTGAGGAGCAAAGGTGAGGTTGCCGCCTCGGAGGGTTCGGGAGTTTCGGACGATTCGGGCGCTTCGACAAGCTCAGCGACCGGCTGGTGAGCCTGTCGAACCACTGCGACCGGAGCGGCCGGTTGGTGAGCCTGTCGAACCACTGCGGCCGGTATTGGAGATCCAGAGACTCCGCCGACCGGTTCCTGAGCTTGTCGAAGGGCCTGCCCCCGCCGGATAGATTGAGCCTGTCGAGGGGACTGACCATCAGAGGATTTCCCTCCGCCAAGGATGCGGCTCCACCCATCGAGGACACGGCCTCCGGCCAGGTCAGCCAGATAGTCCAGTTTCCCCTCATCTACACAGTCAGGGCGGGTACCTATCACGATTCCCACCACCTCGGGGTGGCTCAGGACCTCCTCGTAGAGGGATTTCAGACGCTCCAGCGAACCGTAGGTGTTTGAATATGCCTGAAAATATGCCAGATAGTGCCTCGCCCTTGGATAGCGGATCTTTTGGAACTCAATTCCCTCATCCAGTTGCGTCAGGAGCGGCTTTCCGGGAGTGCTGTAGCCCGGATGAAACGCGGCGTTGTCACAGTAGGTGCAGCCTCCCCTACCCACCGTACCGTCACGGTTGGGGCAAGAGAATCCCGCGTCAAGAACCAGCTTCTGAAGCCGCTCGCCGTACTTACGGCGATAGTAGCCGACAAACGAATTGTACCTTTTACCTTCCCAGTTACACATAATCCTTGCAAAACTAATGAAATGTGAATATTTTTACAAGCGGAATCCACTGGTTCGACCGCTCCGGACAGCGATTTAAGGGAATCGCCGTGGTTTCCACACTAATCGGAATCAAATATGAACAACACTCTGGCTAAAATCCTTTACTGCGCAGCTCTATCGCTGACGCTTAACACAGCCTCCTATTCCCAGGAATATTCAAAGAAATGGGCCGTCGTGGAGTTCTCGGCCAACTTTATGCGAGAGGCTCCCGACTACGCCGCCGAGCTTGGAGACCAGGCGCTGATGGGGACGGTCGTGGAGATTCTGGACAGGTCCGGCTACTGGACAAAGATCAGGACTCCGGAGCCTTACACGGCCTGGGTCAATGAGATGGGACTGGTTCCGATGGACGAGGAGGAGTTATGTGACTACCTTGAAGCCCCCAAGTACATCTGCACGGCCTCGTTCTCGCACATATTCGAGGAGCCTTCCGCTGACTCAAGGATCGTGAGCGACCTCGTGCTTGGCGACGTTGTGCGAATTATGTACAATGTCAAGACGCACACTTCCGGGCGTTACAAAGGCTACGACGAGGGCCGGGCCGTGCTGAGGAAGCGTTTCGTCGGGGTAGTGCTTCCGTCGGGCAGGACCGGTTACGTTCAGTCGGGGGATGTCGCGGTGTTCTACAAGTGGGCCAAGGACCTCAAGGAGAAGACTTTGCGGGAGAATGATTTCAGGGAGGGTCTTCCGGAGACCGGCTACAGATTCCTCGGCGTTCCGTATCTGTGGGGCGGCACGTCGATCAAGAACGTGGACTGCAGCGGATTCACGCGGAGTGTCTATTTCGCCAACGGGGTGCTTCTTCCGCGGAACGCCTCGCAGCAGGCAAGGATCGGAGAGGACATTGGAATATTCAAGGACAGCGGTGAGGTGGATTGGAGCGGCCTGCTTCCGGGCGACCTTCTGTTCTGGGGCAGGGCGGCGACCGACAGCACCAAGGAGAGGATAACGCACGTGGGGATGTACATCGGCGACGGAAGGTTCATCCACGCCTCCCAGGCCGTGAGGATCAACTCGCTTGACTCCTCGGCTCCGGACTTCTACACCCGCCGCCCTGTCAGAGCCCGCCGCATTGTCGGCCACATCGACGAGACCTCCTCCGGCATCATCTCCACCTTCCGCAGCCCGTTCTACTTTCCCCAGCCCTGACCCGGTGACCTAATCGTTTGCGGCAGGTGCGGCCGCAAACGATTACTCAAGAGAGAGAGGATGTTTCCAGCCGGGGCCAAGGGCTAATGTTTATGAGCGGGGGCAAGGCCAAGGAACTTCATCGCTTGCCATTCGTCGGCAACGGTGTCGCGCGAGAGGATTCGTTTCAAGGACATCTTGGTCTCAAGGGACAGGAGAAGAACCTCCTTGGCCGAGCTGACATATTCATTTTTTACGACATACTTCATCATCTGGCCGTAGGCAGTGTCAGGGTTGCGATGGCGCTCCTCGCGGATGTCATATTCAGTGCCGGTGTTGGAGTTGATCGCGGCCAGCATCTTCTCAGGGCTGCCATAGTAAGAGGCGACGCGGCCATATTCAATGACATTGTAGGTGCTTATGATGAAGTCGGTCAGTTGGTTCTTCTCTTCTGCGGTCAGGCCGGAGAGCATTCTACGTAATTGGGAATGACGTAGATAGCCGCCTCTGGCATAGCAGCCCTTGACCTCTTTAAGGCTTCTGCGGAGCTTGACGGAGGCCTTTCTTATCGTGATTTTCTCAGAGAATGGGTGGCTCGAGAACGCATAGGCGAGGAAATTCCAGCGCCACTTGATCGCCTCGTTATGGATGTGCCGCTCGACGGGATTGTTGTTCAGATAGGCGACGCAGGTTCTCACGGCCTTGTCTCCGACTTTCGGGGCGCTGCCGAACGGGGACTTCAGCAGATGGCCGCACAGCGGGATGGACACGATGTTCTCCGGCGGACTCTGGCTGGAATGAATATTGCCATCAAGAGCGCAAGCCTCTTTTCCAAGGGGTGACTGACTCAAATCAGCGAAAAACTCTCGTGAGAACGCGATGTTCACCGCTCTCTCGAAGCCACTCAACGACCGCAGATCTGAAGCCGCAACCAATTGATGAATATGATCATACATCTCACAGAGGCCCAAAACCGTCATTCCAAACTTTGTGGCGTTGACGCAGAAAACAGTGAAATAGACCAGGCAGTCCTCAAGGCAGTAAAAGATCACTGTTCCGTTCAGTGACCGTTGATAAATGTGGTTCGGCAAATCAGGTAAAAATCTCCGACACTTCATAACCCTTCCCCTCCTGTACGCTATTCAAGGATAACGTCCATTTAAAGTTTAACATAGTTTCCGCGATGCTGCGATCGCTGACTTGGACGGGCAGCGCATCTTCGACCTCACCGTTGACGCCTTGCACCATCCAGGTTCATCACAAAGATGGAAAATAATCCGGCTATCCGCAATAGTCCGGGCGAAGAAATTTATGAATATTCTGTTGGGTGGACGTTTTGAGGTGTGAGCGGGTTTCGCGGCGATCCATCTCACGACACTATGGGCAGTTTTCACCGATGTTCATCCGCTGACAGTCATTGGGAGATCTTTTTTTACAAACACTTGTGAGGAACATCGTTGCGTTGTGGCATCAGCCGTGAACGGTTACTTCTTAGTGTTCAGTTAGTTACAGATTCGTACCAAGGCGAATTGAAGGGCAGGAATCAGTAATCAGCAATGGCACAACAAGTTAGCGTTTACACCACATGCGTTTATACAATGCGTAAACCGGGAATGATTAAGAGTGAGGGAGGTACGGATCTCTGCCGGGCGAATTGAAGGGCAGGAATTCATAATCAGCAATAGCACAACAAGTTAGTGTTTACGCCGCACACGTTTGGACAATGCGTAAACCGGGAATGATTAAGGGTGAGGGAGTTACGGATCTCTGCCGGGGCGGACGGAAGGGCAGGGATTCATAACAAGCGACAGGACAACAAGTTAGTGATTACGCTTCATCAAAGTGTGTCTGATGGCAGAGACGGTCGGGAGTCAAAAGTTAGGATGATGATACCAAGACGGAAACGGGGGCAGTTATCGGAGGCGAGGAGGGAATGAGGAGGCGAGACGGGAGGGCGGGGACCAGTTGCCGGAGGCAAGGTGGTCGATCAGTGAGATTGATGCGGAGGATGGGAATCAGTTGTCAACGGAGAGGAGGGTGATCAGGGGTCGATGCGACAGGGTGGAGATCAGTTATCGGAGGCGGGACGGTCGATCAGGGGGAAGCTGTCCGAAAAGTCAATCTTTCCTCTGCGAGGATTGAAAATTCAAGTTCCGTTCCGTATAGGGAGACTTTTTAGTTTAGTTCTCGCCAAGACTTTTCGGACGATCTGGGTGGGGCGATGCGGGAGAGTGGAATCAGTTATCAGCGGCGAGGAGAGTGATTATGCGGTCGATTATGGGGTCGAGGCGGGAGGCGGGGGCGAGGGAGTTGTTGATCATTACGGAGAAGATGATGGTGTCGGATTTGGAGCCGACGGAAGGTTCGATGTAGCCGGAGAAGCAGCGGACTCCGTTCATTGAGCCGCTCTTGAGGTGGACTCTGGACTTGACGGAGGCTGAGGCTTCACGGAGGCGTGACTCATAGTGACGGTCACCGGGACGGGCTATGGTCTGGACATAGTCGGCGAAGCAAGGGCTGTCCATCATCGCGGAAAGGAAGCGGACGAAAAAGGACGGAGAGACGTAGTTGTGGCGGGCCAGGCCGCTGCCATCCACGATCCTGACATCACCGTCATTTACACCGAGATCCCTCAGCACCTCTGCCACAGCGATGTATGTGGAATCATACGATGCGGAATGATGGTATCTGCGGCCGAGGGTGCGGAAAAGGGTCTCGGCGTAGAAGTTGTCGCTTTTCAGATTTGTCTCTCTGGCAATGCGTTTCAAGGACGGGGAATATGTCAGGCCTATGACCTTCATCTCATCGACTTTGGAGGCGTACGGGCCTGCGACTGACGAAGAGAGGTCGGAGCGGACGCGTCCGAGACGGATGTCGGCGGGACCTTGGGCGACGGATATTCCTTTGCCTTTCAGGAACTCGCAAAAGTAATGGGCGCAGGTGTAGGCTCCGAACCTGTTGCCGAACTCCTCGGTTTTTGGCTTGCGGTCGATGGCGAAAGAGCCTCTGACCTCGGCTCGTGGAGCGAACTCGGTGTTGAAGAGGTAAAGTTGGTCGCCGGTGCCGGCCGGGGCTGTTCTACAGGAATATTCATACTTCATCCACGGCGTGACGGGGAAGGTTGGCGTGATGTTCACAGGCGAGCCGACCGAGGGGCCAGCGGCGGCCTTGAAATCCTGTGCGTTCTCGTAGAAGCTTAGGCCGTTGCAGCCTGTGCCATAAGAAGTTCCGATGTCCTGATAGCTCCAGGTGTCGTGTTCGGCGGGGCCGTCGAAATAGCGGCCGTCTCCGATGATGTGACCGGAAATGGAGCGGATTCCGGCTTTGTCAAGGAACGATTTCCACTGGGAGAAGAGTGCGGTGCGGGACATCGCTATTGAATCTTTGGAGGCGATTGTCGGATCGCCGCCTCCGACGATGTAGAGGTCGCCGTCCAGAACACCGTCCTTGACGGTTCCGCTGTAGGCAAGGCGGGTGACGTACTTGAAATCGGGGCCGAGGCGGTGAAGAGCCAGGCCGGTGGTGACAAGTTTCTGCGTGGAGGCGGGGATCATTCTTGTGCCGCTGTTCCAGGAGACGAGGGTGTCGCCGCCTTCGGTGACGGCGAGAACTCCGAAGACGGAGGATTTCAGCGGTTCGCCGCAGGACACAGATTCGACGTAGCGTTGGGCTTTGGTCTTGAGGGGCTTAACGTCAGGGCGAGGGGTTTGTAATGTGTGGGTTGGCGCTTCGACAGGCTCAGCGACCACTTGGTTTGGTTGCTGCGGTTGGTTTTCCTGTTGCGGTTGGTGAGCCTGCCGAACCAACTGCCTTACGGGGCTGACAGGGGTTTCCGGCGCTTCGACAAGCTCAGCGACCGGGGCATAGTGGTCAGCGACCGGGGCATAGTGGTCAGCGACCGGGGCACAGTGGTCTGCGGCAGGGACATAAGGCTCTGCGGCGGGGGCATAAGGGGCTGCGACCGGGGCATAGGGGGTCGCGGCGAGGGCATAGGGGGCGGCGGCAGAAGACGCAGAAGAAAATGCCGGGACGGCGGAAACAGAGGCGCAGGGCAAAGCGAGCGCGAACACACAGGCACTAATGAATATTCCGTATCTCATAAGTACAAAAGTAGTGTTTTATTCTTAAATTTGCAGCGTGCGAAACAGCGTCAGGGATGACGCCGCGCGAAAATCCCGTCCGGAAGAGCCGACCCTTAAAAGGGCTGCCGGGCGGAACGGACTTGAATCAAATAGTCAGCAATATGAAAAAGTGCGTTTTAGTGTCCGGCGGAGCCGGATTTATCGGAAGCCACGTCACTGTGGAACTGATAGAGGCAGGCTACGATGTGATCGTGGCCGACAATATGTCGAACTGTGACGAGACCTGCTACGAGGGAGTCAAGAAAATTACCGGGAGGGAGGATATTCCTTTCGTCAAGATGGATTTCTGCGATCCGGTCGCAACGGAGTTGTTGTTCACCGCCAACAAGATCGACGCTGTCATCCATTTCGCGGGCTTCAAGGCCGTGGGAGAGTCTGTCAGCGAGCCGCTCAAGTACTACAGGAACAACCTGGAGTCCTTCATCAACGTCATCGAGACTGCAAGGAAGCACGGATGCGAGAATATTCTTTTCTCATCATCGGCCACGGTCTATGGCGAGCCTGAGAAGCTTCCTGTGACGGAGGAGTCTCCAAGGCAGCCTGCGACATCGCCTTACGGCAACACGAAGCAGATGTGCGAGGACATCCTCCGGGATTCCGTGAAGGCATATTCAAATGTCAAGGGTATCGCGCTGAGGTACTTCAACCCGATCGGGGCGCATCCGTCGGCGCTGATCGGCGAGCTTCCGCGCGGCGTGCCTAACAACCTTATCCCTTACATCACGCAGACCGCCATCGGCAAGCGCGAGTGCCTTTCAGTTTTCGGCAACGACTACCCTACTCCGGACGGAACGTGCCAGAGGGACTTCATCGACATCGTGGACCTTGCGAAGGCGCACGTCTTCGCGGTGCGCAGAATGCTCGACGGAAAGATGAAGAAGGAATATGAGATCTTCAACATCGGCACGGGCAAGCCGCTTTCAGTGATGGAGCTCATCAACGCTTTCGAGAAGGCCAATGGGCTGAAACTGAACTACAAGTTCGCGCCTCGCAGGGCGGGTGACGTGACGGCCATCTGGGCGGATCCGACGCTTGCGAACAACGAGCTGGGCTGGAAGGCGGAGAGGTCGATCGAAGAGACTCTGGCTTCGGCCTGGGCTTGGGAGAAGCATCTGGCGGAGAAGGCATAAGGGTACAGTTAAACTATAAAAAGACTTCCGGGGACAGATTGTTTCCGGAAGTCTTTTTATTAGATAACTGTTTTTGGTGGCGCTTCGACAGGCTCAGCGACCGCAGGCGATTGGTGAGCTTGCTGACAAATCGAGGATGTTACAGGCTCAGCGACCATCCATTCATCGGTCGCTGAGCTTGTGGTTCGACATAGCTCACCAACCACCGAAGCGCCGCCATTAAAGGAACTACGCCTTCAGGAAGCCTTGCGAGAGGAGGTACTGGGCGATCTGGACGGCGTTGGTGGCGGCGCCCTTACGGACGTTGTCGCTGGCGCACCAGAAATTCAGGCCGTACTTCACGGAAGGGTCTCTGCGCAGACGGCCGACAAAGACATCGTCCTTGCCAAGAGAGAAAAGAGGCATCGGATAGATGAAACGAGACGGATCGTCCTGCACCACAACTCCCGGAGTCTCCGCCCAGATCCTACGGACATCCTCCAAGGTGAAATCGTTCGCGAACTCCAGATTGACAGACTCCGAATGGCCTCCGAGCACAGGGACACGGGCCGTTGTCGGACAAACGCCTATCGAATAGTCATTCAGAATCTTGTGCGTCTCGTTGACCATCTTCATCTCCTCCTTGGTGTAGCCGTCCTCAAGGAAATCGTCTATGTGAGGAATGACATTCTCGTCGATCGGGTAATGGTAGAACGCAGGATACTCACCCCATTTCTTTCCTTCCCTCTCTGCTTTCATCTGAGCCACGGCAGGATTGCCCGAACCGGTGACGCTTTGGTAAGTCGAAACCACAATCCTCTTGACCACGTACTTACGATGGAGCGGAGCCAAAGGCAAAAGCATCTGGATCGTGGAGCAATTCGGATTGGCAATGATGAGGTCATCGGCCGTCAGAACCGACGCATTGATCTCAGGCACAACCAGTTTCTTGGTCGGATCCATCCTCCAGCAGGAGGAATTGTCAATCACACGGCAACCGACAGCGGCGAACTTGGGGGCCAGTTCGCGGGACACTCCGGCTCCGGCCGAGAACAAGGCCAGATCAGGTTTTCTTGCGATGGCCTCCTCGGCGGTGACAACCGGATACTCCCGGCCTTCGTACGATATCTTTTTTCCGACCGACTTCTCCGAAGCCACCGGAATGAACTCGCTCACAGGGAACTTCCTCTCTTCGAGGACTTCGACCATTCTGGTTCCGACCAGACCGGTCACACCTACAACTGCAACTTTCATATTCGTTTACAACACAACATTTTAGCAGGAAGGCAAACACTCCCGGCAAAGAAGTCACTCCCCTGCCGGAAGCTGACGGCGGCACTTTTAGGAATATCTTGCCGTGATGTCCGGCAGGATATTCAAAAAAAGGAAGACCGTCAAGTCTTCCTTACATTATCTTTCTTTCAGCCGAGAAGCACTTGCTACTTCTCTGACTTGGCGGTTGACTTGATGAGCTCGCTGAGTTTGTTGTACAAGGCGTCAGTCCTTTCAATGAGTTCCTTGCGGATTCCGGTGTAGTAAGTGGACTTTTTGCCTTCAGCCTTAGCGTTCACCTTGTCCCTGAGGTCGTTATAGAGTTTGACAGCCTCGTCGAAGAGTCCGCCCAACGCCTCGTCGTCAGCTTTCTGGTTAAGTGAGCTGAAGAGGGAGCAATCATCGATGAAAGCTCCGATGACATAGTCAATGTCCTTCTTGATGTCTCTAAGATTCATATCTTGATTTGTTTAGTCTTAAAACTTGGCGAATATAAGCATTTTTTTTCAATTAACGAATATGAAGTGTCGGGGCGGCGCTTCCGGGGTGGCGTTTCGGCTGGGTTGGTGACCGGCGCTTCGACAAGCTCAGCGACCGCAGGTGCGGATACAGGGGACGTGACCGGCCGTGGGTTTGTCGAGTAAGACAACCTATGCGCTTCGGCAGGCTCAGCGACCGGAAAGGCAGATTGGCGAGCCGGTGGTCGCTGAGCCTGCCGAAGCGCCAAACCACGGTTGGTGAGCTGGTCGAACCACAGTGACCGTGGAAGCGGGCCTACTTGAAGAGGCTGCGGACGAGGGCGGGGACATCGGCGACCTTGACGACCTCGATGCCTTGCGGCTTCTGATCCAAAGACGCGAAAGAGGAAATGAATATCTTCTTGAAGCCTAACCGGGAGGCCTCAGAGACACGGCGGTCGATCTGGGCGACCGGACGGATCTCTCCGCTCAGGCCTATCTCTCCGGAGAAACAGTAGTCTGAAGGGATGGCGAAGTCGAAGTTGGAGGAGAGGACGGCCGAGATCACGGCCAGGTCACAGGCCGGATCGTTGACCTTGAGGCCTCCCGCCATATTCAGGAAAACATCTTTCTGCGCCAGTTTGAACCCCGCCCTGCGCTCCAAGACCGCCAGGAGCATATTCAGTCGCCTGACATCGAATCCGGTGGCGGAGCGTTGCGCCGTGCCATAGACCGCCGAGCTGACAAGTGCCTGAACCTCAAAGAGGAAAGGTCTCGTGCCGTCGAGCATAGCGCTCACCGCTGTGCCGCTCAGACCAGCCTCGTGCATCGGAATCAGCAGTTCCGATGGATTGGAGACTTCCCGGAGTCCTTTGCCGGTCATCTCGAACACGGCGAGTTCGGAAGTGGAACCGAATCTGTTCTTTATGCTGCGCAGAATCCTGTAGGAGCCTCTGTTGTCGCCCTCGAACTGAAGGACGACATCGACAATGTGTTCCAAGATCTTCGGTCCGGCGATGTAGCCTTCCTTCGTTATGTGTCCGATAAGGATGACAGGGATTCCGGTCTCCTTGGCGAAACGAAGGAGGATGGCGGCCACTTCCTTGATCTGTGTCACCGAGCCGGGTGTGGAATCGACAGTCTGGGAGAACATCGTCTGGACAGAATCCACAATCATCAGATCCGGGTTGGTCTCTCTGGCCTGAGCGACCACGTTCTCGATCAGTGTCTCGCTGTAGATCTGGCAGTTGGAGGCCTCTCCTCCCAAGCGGTCAGCACGCATCTTCACCTGACGCAGGCTCTCCTCGCCGGTGACATAGAGGGTTCTCAGGGATGGGCAGCCGAGGGGAATCTGAAGGGAGAGGGTGGATTTGCCTATTCCTGGCTCACCGCCGATCAGCACCAGAGAGCCTTCGACTATTCCTCCGCCGAGAATCCTGTCCAGTTCCTCGCTGTTCAGGGAGACGCGGGTCTCCGAACGGGTGTCGATCTCGTTCAGTTTCTGCGGCTTGCGTCCTGAGCCGGGAACGGACTCCGAGAGGGAGGCCTTGCGCTGGCTTCCGGTCACGACTTTCTGCTCGACCATTGTGTTCCATTCCCCGCAGGCGGGGCAGCGGCCCATCCATTTGGGATATTCATTGCCGCAGTTGGAGCAGAACCAGACTGTTTTTTCTTTCATATTCTTCAGATTTTGTTTGAGGCGACGTGGGGTATTCTGTGGTTCGGCGCTTCGGCGCTGCGACAAGCTCAGCGACCGATCGGTGAGTCCTTCGCACCACGGTTGGTGAGCCTGTCGAACCACGGTTGGTGAGTCCGTCGAACCACGGTTGGTGAGCCTATGGTCGCTGAGCCTGCCGAAGCGTCTAACCACGGTGGCCGGACGGATCAGATGCCATTCTGTTGTCCCTAACGAACCACCACGGCCGATTGCCAAAGATAGTCAATCGGCCGTGGTAAGACAAAAAAAAAGGAAACTATATACGAGTTGACTAACTTTTTATAGAAAATTCTTTATAATTAATC